>CAIMEE010000071.1 GCA_903839865.1 Enhydrobacter aerosaccus
CGCTCGGCATTGCGGTTGACCAGGACTACCTTGGCACCTTCCTTGGCGAACAAGAGCGCCGTCGCCATGCCGTTGCCGACGCCCTCGCCGCGGGGTGCAGCGCCCGTCACAACGGCAACCTTGCCTTTCAATCGTCCGGTCATATTGTTCCCTCCTCCGTGGAAGCTAGGGCGTGAACCGATGACCGGCAACAACCAGACATTCGAAGGCGGCTGCACCTGCGGCCATGTGCGTTACCGCATGGCGTCGAAGCCGATGTGGGTGAACGCCTGCCACTGCACCTGGTGCCAGCGCGAGACCGGCGGCGCCTTCGCGACCAACGCGATGATCGAGGCCGACCGCGTCGAGCTTATCGGCGAAATCGCGCCCGAGGTGGTCGACACGCCCTCCGCCAGCGGCAAGGGCCAGAAGATCTGGCGCTGCCCCAAATGCCGGATCGCCGTGTGGAGCAACTATGCCGGTGCGGGCGATGCGATACGCTTCGTGCGAGTGGGCACCCTCGATGCCGGCCACGGTATCGCGCCGAACGTCCATATCTTCACTTCGACCAAACAGCCCTGGGTCGTGCTGCCGCCCGGCGTGCCGGCCGTGCCCGAGTACTACAACCGGAAGGAACTTTGGCCTGCCGAAAGCCACGCCCGCTTGGCCGCGCTGAAGAAGGACTAGCGCCAGTATTGCGGCAGCTTCGCGGCCAGCCATTTGGCGAGCGCCGCATTCACGTCGACGGGCTTCTCCTGCGCCATCCAGTGCCCGGACTTCACCACGACCTCGGTGAGATCCAAACAGTCGCGGCGCATCGGGTCGGCCAGGCGCGAGGTCATGGTCTCGCAGGTCGTGTCGTACGCGCCGTGCAGGAACAGGACCGGCATGGCGAGCTTGCCGCCGTCCTTCGCGGTCTTCGCATAGGCGCCGTTGGCCTTGTGGTTCATGTACCAGGAGTCCGGCCCGAAGAAGCCGTTGCGCGTCAGCGACGCCACATAGGTCTCGAAGTCCTGTTCGGTGATGACGTCGCCGTCGCGCGGGAAGTCGGGGCACGCGCCGCCGCCGAACCAGCCGCCACCCTTGCGCACCATCGACGTCGGCGCGGGTTGGCCCACGCGCGCGAGATCTCCCTTGCGGAACAGCACTTTCACGACGTTGCGGATGTTGGCCTCGAAGCTGGCGACGGCCTTGTCGAAGCTCTCCTCGTAGAAGAACTGGTAATCCCACTGGCCGGCCGGGAACGTGTCCTGCGGATAGAGCCTGCGGTCGACCAGCGGCACCACGGTCTCGAGCGTGAAGCCCGTCGACAGGTAAGGCACGCAGAGGCTCGCCACACCCACGACCTTCTCGGGATGATGCGCCGCCATGTTCCACACCACGGGGCTGCCCCAGTCGTGGCCGATCCACACCGCCTTGTCGCGGCCCAGTGACGCCAGCAGCTCCAGCATGTCGGCGACGATCAGTTCCTGCGCGAAATCCTCGTGCCGCGCGTAGGTGCTCGACCGGCCGTAGCCGCGCATGTCGGGCGCGATGCAGCGGAACCCGAGCGCGGCAAAGACCGGCAGCTGGTGCCGCCACGAGATCGAGAGCTCCGGCCAGCCATGCACGAAGATCAGCAGCGGCGCCGTTTCCGCTCCGCAGGCGAGATAGCCTGTCGTGTGACGCGCGGACTTGACGGTGTGTTCGGTGACCGGGAATGTCATGCAAAAGAGGGTCCCATGGAAATCGATACCGGTACAAATGAACTTTTATGCGTCGTGAAAGACGGCGTGGCGCTTATCACGCTCAACCGTCCCGAAGCACGCAATGCGATGTCGCCCGATCTGACGGCCGCGTTGCGCACGCAAATCAGGAAGCGCGGAGAGGACGAGACCGTCGGCGCGCTGCTGATCACGGGCGCCGGCACCGCCTTCTGCAGCGGCGGCGACGTGAAGGCGATGGGCGGCCGCGGTCCGCGCGGCCAGATGACCTACGAAGAACGCCTCGCCGACCTGCGCTGGCGCCAGTCGAACCTGACCGGCGCGCTGTTCGCCGTGCGCAAGCCCACGATCGCGGCGTTGCCTGGCGCTGCGGCGGGCGCGGGCCTGGCGATCGCGCTCGCCTGCGACATGCGCATCGCAGCCCGATCGGCCTTCGCCGCGACCGGCTATGCCCGCATCGGCCTGTCGGGCGACTACGGCATGTCGTGGCTGCTCACCCGCACCGTGGGCCCGATGCGCGCCCGCGAGCTGATGCTCACGGCCGAGCGGGTCGACGCCGAGCGCTGCGAGCGTATCGGCCTCGTCAATCGCATCGTCGACGACGCCAAACTGCAGGACGAAGCGTTCGCCTGGGCGAAGTCGCTGGCCGAAGGACCACAGATCGCCTTCCGCCACATGAAGGACAATCTCGACGAAGCCCTGAGCATCGACTACCCGACCGCGCTGTACCGCGAGGCCGAACGGCTGGTGCACGCCTCGCGCACCGAGGATCACAAGGAGGCGGTGAAGGCCTTCGTCGAGAAGCGCAAGCCGTCGTTCACGGGACGCTAGGACGTCGCGACGGTTTTCGCCGTTTATATACGGTGTGGAGCGGCTCAAGAGCTGCCGCTCCACGTAAAGGCTTGATTCATCTTCGCTTCCTGCGGCGCGCAAGAAAACAATAACGGGGGAAACCGGTCGTAATCCGCGGCCGGCGCGGCGCTGTGTCAGGCATCGCGAGCTCCTGTGAGTGGCATCAATGCGCCACCCTAGGAGCCCTCGCCGGAATCTCCTATTACGGTCGTTACTGACGATATATCGTTGGCCCGCTTGAAACGAATGCGTTCGACGAACCGGCCTTAGTCCCTGTCGGGAGCGCCGGGCGGGAAATACTTGCGGTACGGCCGTGCCTCGTCGACGGCGCGCGCCACGGAGCGGCGCTTCAGCAGCCGCGCCCGATAATCACGGGTCGCCGCGAAGCGTTCGGCGATGGGATGGACCCAGTCGGCGAAGAACAGCGACGGCGCCGCCGCGCAATCCGCCATCGTGAAACTGTCGCCCGCCGCCCATTGCCTATCCTTCACCCGGCCGTCGAGCCAGCCGTAGGAAACCTCCAGCCGGGCCCTGGCATCGGCCACACCGCGCGGGTCGCGCTCGCCGTCCGGCCGCAGGCAATCGCCCACCATCTTCTGCATGGGCGTCATCACGTAATTGTCGAAGAAGCGGTCGAGGAAGCGCACTTCGAGCGAGGGGATCAGGCGTGGCGCGACATGCTCGATGATAATGCTCGATTCGGCCATGGTCGTCGCGCCGTCGGCCAGCACCGGCATCAGCCCGATCGGCCACAGCCGCTTCAGCGCCTCGAAATCCTCCGCCCCTTCGATCATGTGCCATTCGAACGGCGTATCGGTCTCGTAGAAGGCGATCGTAACCTTCTGGACATAGGACGAGAACGGATGGCCATGCAGGATCACGGCTCAGTCCTTGTAGTTGGCTGAACGCTTCTGCAGGTTCGACATCACCGCCTCGATCTGGTTGGGCGAGCCGATCAGTTTCTCCTGCTCGACCGACTCCGCCATCAGGCCCGCCGCCGCGTCGACGGCAACCGCATCGTTCAGCAGGCGCTTGTTGGCGCGGATCGCGTCGGGGCTCTTGCCCGCGATCTCGGCCGCGACTTCGAGGGCGGCGGCGCGTGGATCGGCCACGACCCTGGTGACAAAGCCATACTGCTGCGCTTCCGTGCCATTGAAGATGCGGCCGGTGTAGGTGAGCTCGCGCACCATGTCCTCGCGCGCCAGATGCCGCATGAGCTGCGTGCCGGCGAGGTCGGGCACGAGACCCCACTTGATCTCCATCACCGAGAAGCGCGCATCGGCCGCCGCGTAGCGCATGTCGGCGCCCAGCGCGATCTGGAAGC
>CAIMEE010000072.1 GCA_903839865.1 Enhydrobacter aerosaccus
AGGGCGACTGTTCCGACGACAGCCCAAGCGAGGACCAACGTCCAGCGCCATACGCATTGCAACTGATAATCCATACACACCCATCCCCCCGAGGGACGAGGCAACTATACCGTCAAATCTGCCGTTGTGCAGCGACGCCAGCGATAGCTCTCAACCCCAGACCTCTCGTGCAACTTGTACGCAAAGCGCGAGCTTGGCCCACTGCTCCTCTTCGGCGAGCAGGTTGCCCTCTTCCGTCGAGGCGAAGCCGCACTGGGGCGAGAGGCAGAGCTGGTCGAGGGAGGTAAACTTCGCGGCCTCCTCGATACGGCGCTTGAGCTGGTCCTTGCTCTCGAGCGCCCCGGTCTTGGACGTCATCACGCCCAGCACGACCTGCTTGCCCTTGGGCAGATAGCGCAGCGGCTCGAAGCCGCCGGCACGCTCGCTGTCGTACTCCATGAAATAGGCGTCGACGTTCATCTGGTTGAAGAGAATGTCGGCCACCCGCTCGTAGCCGCCCTGCGCCATCCAGGTGGAGCGGAAGTTGCCGCGGCAGAGATGCATCGAGATCGTCATGCCGGGCGTGCGGCCCGCGCAGGCGGCGTTCACGAGGTCGGCATAGACGTGCAGCAAGCTGTCGGGATCGTCGCCGCGATCGCGCAGCATCTGGCGCTGCGCATCGTCGCAGAGATAGGCCACGAACACCTCGTCCAGCTGGAGGTAGGTGCAGCCCGCCTCGCCGAAGGCACGCACGGCCTTGGTGTAGGCCTTCCCGAGATCGGCGAAGAACGGCTCCATCGTCGCATAGGCCGACATCTCGATCGCCTTGCGTCCGCCGCGGAAGTGCAAAGCCGTCGGCGACGGGATCGTCATCTTGGGCACCGCCTTCGCCACCGACTTCAGGAACCTGAAGTGCTCGATCATCGGATGGCCGGCGGAGAAATCGATCTTGCCGTGGACGTGCAGTCCCTCGGCCTTGGTCTGGGTGCCCTTGAACTGCAGGCCCTGGGTCACGCTCACCAGCTCGACGCCATCGAGATGCTTCAGGAAATCGTAATGCCACCACGAGCGCCGGAATTCGCCATCGGTCACCGCCTGCAGGCCAATCGACTCCTGCCTGGCGACGAGCTTGGTGATCTCGGCATCCTCGACGGCCTTCAACTGGGCTGCCGTGATCTCGCCCGCCAGCAACTTCGTGCGCGCCTCCTTCACCGGCGCCGAGCGCAGCAGGCTGCCGACCTGGTCGGCGCGAAACGGTGGCTTGCTGCGTTGGGTCATGCCGGAACTCCGAGCGCGTTGCGGATCGACGAATGGAAATGCACCAGCGACGGCTCGTTGCGGCCGTAGATTACGTCCTGAGTGGCGCCGGACTCGAAGCCGATCTGCATGCGCTCGCCCAGCGGGAAATCCTCCTCGAGCACGGTGCGGATGGCGACGTCGCGGTTTTTCTCCCAGTAGGAGTCGGGGCGCGTCGTCACCGGCGGCTTGTAGATCGTCATCTCGACGTCGGCCCGGCTGGGATCGTCGCGGCCCGGGAAGGCGCGCCAGATCTCGACATGGTCGATCTGCCAGATCAGCAGGCTGTTCGGGAAGAGCTGATACAGCGCGATGATGTGCGGGAAGTAGTTGCGGTCGGTCTCCGGCAGGTTGCGCATCGTCTCGATCGATGTGCGCGGCACGCACATGCGGCCATGCGGACCTGCGCCGTCGAAAAGGCCGCAGTTGCCGATGAAGTACGGTGCGATGGTTTTCCGGTGCAGATGCTGGATGTGATAGCCCTCGAGGAACGTGTCGATGGCAAACTTCCAGTTGAGACGCGGCGCGACGCGATCAGTCGAGAAGAGCGGGAACGTATCGAGCTTGAGCGCATCTAGATCGTCGGCCAGGGCGCCCAGGCCCGTGTCGACGTCGAGCACGAGGCTTTCGCCTGGCTGCGCGGGCTTCGGCCGCACGAACAGCAGGCCGTGCCGCTCTACCGCCGGCAGGCGCACCAGCCCGTGCGCCGCGAGATCGATGCCGGCGAACCCCACCTTGTCCGTCGTGCCCAACAGCTTGCCCGCGAGATCGTAGGTCCAGCCGTGATAGGGGCAGGTGAACGCCTTCGCGTGACCACAGCCCTGCGCGACCGGGGCCGCACGATGGCGGCAGATGTTGGCGAAGGCCATGATGGTGCCGTCCGCCGTGCGCGTCATCAGCACCGGCATGCCGGCCACGTCTTCGGTCAGATAGTCGCCGGGCCTGGGCAGCCGCATCGACAGGCCCATCAGGATCGGCTGGTCGCGGAACAGCTTCTCGCGCTCCAGCGCCGCGCGCTCGCGGCAGGAATAGTTGATGACCTTGTTGTGGAACATCGCCTCCGCAAGATCGGTGGTGCGGGCCTCGATGTGGCCCAGCAGCCGCCTCCCGACGGCCAGTTCTTCTTGTCTGTTCATGGCGCAAGACTAGTCCTTCGGCAGCAGGCTGAAAACCTCCTCCGGCGAACGGCCGCCGTCGCGCAGCGAGCGGATGGTAAGTGACTTGTCGCGCTTGGCGAACCGCTTGCCATCGGGCGCGGTCAGCAGCCGGTGATGGGCATAGAGCGGCGTCTCGTAGCCCAGCAGCTTCTGCAGCAGCACATGGACATGCGTGGACGGCAGCAGGTCCTCCCCGCGCGTCACCAGGGTGATGCCCTGGAGGTGATCGTCGTGCGTCACCGACAGGTGGTAGCTGGTCGGCGTATCCTTGCGCGCGATCACCACGTCGCCGAACAGTAGCGGCTCGCCCGAGATGACCCCTTTCGTCTCGTCTGTGAAACTGTACGGCCCCGCCTCAGCCGCTGCCTTCGCCGCGTCGAGACGCAAACAGTGCTCGATACCAGCTGACAGCCTGTCGCGGCGCTCCTGCGGCGAGAGATGCCGGCAGGTGCCCGGATAAAGCGGTCCGTCCGGGCCATGCGGCGCGTTCGCGGACGCAGCGATATCCGAGCGCGTGCAGAAGCAGGGATAGATCAGCCCGCGTGCATCCAATTTATCGAGCGCGCGTCCGTAGTCGGCGAAATGATCGGACTGCCGCCGCACCGCGCCATCCCACGTGAAGCCCAGCCAGGTGAGGTCCGCCAGGATCGCCGTCTCGTACTCGCGCTTGCAGCGGCGAATGTCGATATCCTCGATGCGCAGCAGGAACGTGCCGCCCGCATCGCGCGCCCGATGCCAACACTTCCACGCCGAATAGGCCGAGCCGAGATGCAGCTCGCCCGTCGGGCTGGGGGCAAATCGGGTGACGGTTGTCATGTTCCGACGTTACAGCGGGTTCGGCGGCCGTGCTATGCCGGGCGCATGGCACAGGCAATTCTCGATCCGGCAAATCTCAAGAAAGCGATGCGGCACTTGGCGAAAGTCGATCCCGACTTCGCCCGCGCGATCGAGGAAGTGGGGCATCCCGAACTGCGCATCGTGCCCTCGGGTTTCGGCGGCCTGATGCGATCGATCTGCGGCCAGCAGGTTTCGGTCTACGCCGCGCGCGCGATCTGGCTGCGCCTCGAGGAGGCTGTGCCCTCGATGGAGCCGGCCGACTTCCTGAAGCTCAGCGACGAGCAGCTGCGCGCCGTGGGCCTCTCCGCCTCAAAGGTGAAATACGGACGCTCGCTCGCCACCGACATTGTGGAAGGCCGCATCGATTTCGCCGCGCTCGAGACGCTGGACGATGCCACCGCGATCGCGATGCTGACGCAGGCCAAGGGCATCGGCCCGTGGACCGCCGAAATCTACCTGATGTTCGCGCATGCAAGGCCCGACATCATGCCCGGTCTCGACCTCGGCCTGGTCATCGCCGCCCAGCATCTCAAGAAGCTGCGCAACCGTCCCGACGCCAAGGGCCTACTCAAAATCGCAGAGCAGTGGCGTCCCTGGCGCAGTGCGGCTGCGTTGCTGCTCTGGCACTATCGCCGCAACATGCCGGACTGGAGCAAGAAGGAGCTTCCGACGGTCGCCAAACCAAAGGTGGCCGCCAAAGCCAGAGCGAAGGCCAAAAAGACGAAGACCAAGAAGAAGGCAGGGAAGAAATGACCAAGATCGACGGCCCCACGCACGGCCCGCAGAGCGGCGGTAAACCCAAGCAGCTCGTCGTCCTGCTGCACGGCTACGGCGCCGACGGCAACGACCTGATCGGCCTGGCTCCAGTGCTGGCGCCGTTGATGCCAGATGCGATCTTCGTGGCGCCCAACGCGCCCTATCCCTGCGACGGCAATCCGATGGGCTTCCAGTGGTTCCCCATCAACCGCCTCGATCCCGCGTCGCGGCTGGCGGGCACGCGCAGCGCCGCGCCGTTCATCGACAGCTTCCTCGACGAGACGATGGCCAAGTACGGGCTCGACGAGAGCCAGACCGTGCTGGTGGGCTTCAGCCAGGGCACGATGATGTCGCTGCATGTGGGCCTGCGCCGCTCCAAACAGCTGGCGGGCATCGTCGGCTTCTCCGGCGCGCTCTCGGGCGCGGAGGAACTGAAGACCGAGATCAAGACGCGTCCGCCGGTCCTGCTGATCCATGGCGATGCCGACGAGATGTTGCCGCACATGCTCACCGAGCAGGCCGCCCAGGCGCTCAAGGCCAATGGCATCGACGTCACCGTCCACATCGCGCCCGGCGTCGGCCACGGCATAGACCAGAGCGGCCTCTCTCACGCCGCGCGCTTCCTGCTGCATGTGTTCGGCCTGCGCGTGCCGCAATGACCGAAGGCATCTGCAAGAAGGGCTACGAGCGCGTCGCCGAGACCTTCGCGCAGAACTTTGCCGAGCGCGGCGAGGTCGGGGCGTCGGTGTGCCTGGTCGTGGGCGGCGAGACCGTCGTCGACCTGTGGGGCGGCACCGCCAATCCCAAGACCCAGGCGCCGTGGAAAAAGGACACGGTCAGCATCGTGTTCTCCTGCACCAAGGGCGCGACCGCGCTGTGCGCCCACATGCTCGCCTCGCGCGGCAAACTCGATCTCGATGCGCCCGTGACGGAGCTGTGGCCGGAGTTCGGCCAACACGGCAAAGAGCACGTCACCACGCGCATGATGCTCGACCATTCGGCCGCCGTGCCGGCGCTGCGCGAAAAAGTGAAGGACGACGGCCCTTACGACTGGAACTACATGACCGAGCGCCTGGCGGCCGAGGAGCCGTTCTGGGTCCCGGGCACGCGCAACGGCTATCACGGTTTCACCTTCGGGTGGACGGTGGGCGAGATGGTGCGACGCGCCTCGGGAAAGTCGCTGGGCGCTTACTTCCGTGATGAAGTCGCCAAGCCGCTCGGCCTCGATTTCTGGATCGGCACGCCCGAGGAGATCGAGCCGCGCGTGGCGCCGATCATCGCCTACTCGCTGAAGGCCGAGGATGCGAAGACGCCTTTTCTGATCGATCTCGCGACCAATCGGCAGTCGATTCCCTCTCTCTTCTATATGAACAACGGCGCGTGGCGCGCCGGTGGTGCGAACAGCCGCGCAGGCCATGCCGCAGAAATCGGCGCGGCCAACGGCATCACCAACGCGCGCGGGCTCGCCGGCATGTATGCGCCGCTCAGCCAGGGCGGCGGCAAACTGGTCGACGGACGGACCTTGAGCTGCATGGCCGAAGTCTCGATGGCCACGCACGACGACGCGACCCTGCGCATCCCGACCCGCTTCGCGCTGGGTTTCATGAAGTCGATGGACAACCGCAAGCGCTCCATCGCCGCCACGATCTGGGGCGAGGATTCCGACAGCGTGATCCTGAGCAGCGCCGCCTTCGGCCACGTCGGCGCGGGCGGCTCGCTGGGTTTCGCCGATCCGGCTGCGGGCTTCTCCTTCGGCTACACGATGAACCAGATGGGACCGGGCCTGCTGATGAACGCGCGCGGCCAGAAGCTGGTCGATGCGGCCTATCTCTCGATGGGCTTCAGGAACAAGGACAGCGGCGTCTGGGTGCGCTGAGCAACCGAGCGACATGAGGCTGCCTCCCGTCTTCCGCCCCCTCTCGGACCGCGCGGTGCTCACCGTGTGGTCGGGCCTCTGCACGTCGACGATCGGCGAGGACCTGTTCCGCGTGGCCAGCGTGTGGCTGGCTGTCGAGGTCGCGGGCAACATGGCGGGACTGGTGACCGGCGTGCAGTACGTGGCCATGCTGGTGGCAGGCCTGTTCGGCGGCGTGATCTTCGACCGCTGGCGCGCCGACAAGGCCATGATCGGCTCGCGCGCCTGGAGTGCCGCCTTCGCCTTCCTGCCGGTGGCCGGATATTACTTCTTCGGCGTCTCGATCACGCTGCTCATCATCTCGTCGGTCGGCCTCGCCTGCCTGCGCATGGTGTTCTCGCCCGCGCTGCAATCCACCATCCCGGTGCTGGTGCCCGACCGCGACGCGCAGCAGGCGATCAACGGCCTGTTCGACGCGACCTACCGCATTGCCCGTCTGGTAGGCCCGATGGTGGCGGCGCTGCTGCACATCTTCCTGCCGGTGATCCATTTCCTCACCGCAACGGCACTGGGCTTCCTGATCTCAGGCATGTCGCTGAAGGCCGCGCGCGACCGGCTGGTCGCCGAGGAAGATCCCGTGCGCATGCGTCCGGGCCTGGGCGGCGCCTGGGACGCGCTGACCGCGGGCTTCCGGCTGATGCTGAGCGAGCCCACCACCGGCGCCACTTTGATCGTGAATGCCGTGATGAACGGACCGTGGATGGTGGCGCTCAGCCTCGCGATCGCGCTGATCGTGACCGAATACCGGCCGACCTTCCTGGGCTTCGGCGACCTCGCGGCCTATGCGCTGGTGATGGGCGCCTATGGGCTGGGCGACGTCAGCGGCAATATCATCGCGGGCAGCATCCGCTTCAAGCGCGCACTCTCGACCATGTTCATGGGCTACGTGATGATGGGCGTGGGCTTCACCTGGCTCGCCGTGGCGGTCTGGATCCTGCCCTCGACCCTGCTGCTGCCAGCCATGATGCTGGGCGGGCTGCTGGCCGGCATCGGCGGGCTGTTCTATTTCGTGCCGATGATCACGCGCATGCAGACGGTGTTCCATGGCCACGACATCGCCCGTGTCTTCCGTCTGCGCCTCGTCGTGATGGCTGCCGCCATGCTGGTCTCGAGCGTGCTCGCGACCTGGAGCTTCGAGCTGATGGGCGCGGTCGGCACCCAGTTCGTCTGCGGCCTCATGGTGCTCGCAATCGGGGTCGGCGGTTTCGTCATCTGCCGCCGCATCGAGGACCGGGAATCCGTTTCAGGCGCCTAGTCCGCCTTCAGGGGCGGCGCGCCATCGCTCTGCTGTCCCGCGAGATACCTTCGCATCGCCTCGAGCCGGTTGGCATAGGAGGACGTGTAGTGGCCGACCAGCGAATTGCTCGCCGCGCCGACGCGGGTGATCTGGTAGAGCCGCCAGAGATCGGGGCCCGCGCGTTCGATGGAAGTCGCGAGCTGCAGGGCACCCGGCTCGAAGGCCGTCACGATGGCGATGTTGATCGCACTCACGTTCTCCGAGGCGATGACCGCGCGGTCGGCGGTGTGCTCGACGATGCGTAGCCAGTGGATTGTCCGGCCGCCGATCTCGCCGTTCTCGTAATAATAGAAGTCGCCTCCCGCCGTGAGGTCGGCGGCCGCCGGATCGGCGGTCGCAGCCGTTGCCTGCGGCTGCGCGAGCATGCCGGCGGCGGAGGCAAGCGGACGCCATTGAGAACGGGTCGCCGACCAATATTTGACCGACGGATAGGTGGAGATCGCCATGAGGCGCTGCAGGAGCTGATCGAGCGTCAGCTGCGACCGGAACGTGCTGGCCAATGCCACGACAAGGCGGCTGTCCCCTGCCCATCCCAGGCAAGCCGGAGGCTGCCAGCCTTCCTTCTTCAGATCGGCCGCGGTCCAGATCGCCAGCTTGGGCGACGCCTGCTCGGCCGCAAAGGCGGGAGACGCCGGCCCCGCGCAAGGGGGCGTAGGCGCGGCCGCCTGGGCCGGGCCGGCAACGAGCCAGAGAAGCAGAAAGCCGGAGAAAAATCGGCGCATCGGAATCCAACGGCGGCCAGCCGACATCGTTCCCGGAGTGGAGCGAATCGCCCTTGCCGACTACAGTGTGTATTGATAGCCTGCGTTAGATACACAGCGTTTCCCTAAAGGAGACTTCGATGGCCAAGGCATTCCCGACCGACAACCCGTTCCTGCGCGGCTACTACGGCCCGGTGAACACCGAGGCCGATGCCGCGCACCTGCACATCACGGGCGAGATGCCGAAGGAGCTGCTGGGCACGCTCTACCGCAACGGCCCCAATCCGCAGTTCGCGCCACGCGGGCCGTACCACTGGTTTGCCGGCGACGGCATGATCCACGCCTTCCACATCGAGAACGGCAACGTCTCCTACAAGAACCGCTGGGTGCGCACGCCCAAGTGGGAGCTCGAGAACAAGGAGGGCGAAGGCCTGTCGGGCTCGTTCGGCCATCCGATGTTCACCGATCCACGCGTACTGGCGCTGCAGTCGACCGTCGCCAACACCAACATCGTCTGTCACGCCGGCCGCCTCATGGCGCTCGAGGAGGCGCACGCGCCCTTCGCGCTCGATCCGGCGACCCTGATGCCGAAGGGCTACGAGACCTACGGCGACAGACTAAAGGGTCCCTTCACCGCGCATCCGAAGTTCGATCCGGAGACCGGCGAGATGATCTCCTTCGGCTATTCCGCCACGGGCCGCTTCACCAAGGAGATCGCCATCCAGGTCGTCGACAAGAACGGCAATGTCACGCGCTCGGAGATGTTCGACGGCCCCTTCCCCTCGATGGTCCACGACTTTGCCGTCACCCGGAACTGGATCGTGCTTCCGATCTTCCCGCTTACCTCCTCGATGGAGCGCGCGATGAAGGGCAAGCCGCCCTTCGCCTGGGAGCCGGACAAGGGCACGCACATCGCCTTCATCCCGCGCAAGGGCACGGTGGCCGACATCAAGTGGGTGACGTCGCCCGCCTGCTACGTCTTCCATCCGATGAACCATTTCGAGACGGCGGACGGCAAGATCGTGGTCGACGTCATGAAGTACGATATCGCGCCGCTTTTCCCGCTTCCCGATGGCACGCCTTCCTCGAAAGAGCCGCCGCCGGCACGCCTGTTCCGCTGGACCTTCGATCTCTCGGGTCAGGCCAATACTTTCAGGGAAGAGCAGCTCGACGACCGCGCGGGCGAGTTCCCGCGCTTCGACGAGCGCTTCTGCATGAGCGACTACCGGCACGGCTGGATCGTGGCGGCCAATGTCGCCGATGCCGACGACGGCCCGCGCACCAACGGGCTGATCCACTACGATCTCAAGTCGGGCAAGAGCGCGGCCTGGACCGCCAATCCCGACGACCGGGTCGGCGAACCGGTTTTCGTGCCGCGCTCGGCCACGGCGGCCGAGGGCGACGGCTGGGTGCTGAGCGTGGTCTACCGGGCGGCCGAGCGCACCAGCGACCTCGCCGTGTTCGAGGCCACCGACCTCGCCCGCGGACCAATTGCACTGGCCCACCTCTCCAGCCGCGTCCCGGCGGGCTTCCACGGCAACTGGAGGCCGGGTACGTTGCAGCCATGATCATTGTCCATCACCTGAACAACTCGCGCTCCCAGCGCATCCTCTGGATGCTCGAGGAGCTGGGCGTCCCCTATGAGGTCAAGCGCTACCAGCGCCTGCCCTCGATGATGGCCCCGCCCGAACTGAAGGCGGTCCATCCGCTCGGCAAATCGCCGGTCATCACCGACGGCGACAAGACGCTGGCGGAGTCCGGTGCGATCATCCAGTACTTGGGCGACGCCTACGGTCACGGCAAGCTGACGCCGGCGCTCGGCACGCCGGAGCGGCTCAACTACACCTATTTCATGCACTACGCCGAAGGCTCGCTGATGCCGCTTCTGTTCATGAAGCTGGTGTTCGCCCGCATCCCGAGCCGGCTGCCCTTTTTCTTCAAGCCCGTCGGCAACGCGATCGTGAAGGGGGCCAACTCGGCCCTTCTGGATCCGCAGATCGGCAACCACTTCATGTTCCTGGAGAGCGAGCTTTCCAAGCGCGAATGGTTTGCGGGCTCCGCGTTCACGGCCGCCGACATCCAGATGAGCTTCCCGCTCGAAGCCGCCTCCGCGCGTGCGCCAATCATCCGCCAGATGCCGAAGCTCTCGGCCTGGCTCGACCGCATCCAGGCACGACCCGCCTACAAACGCGCCCTGGAAAAGGGCGGACCCTACGAACTCGGGAAATAGGAAACGACCATGGCTCTTCCGGCATTGCTGCGCGACACTCTCTCCATCCCGGTGGTCGGAGCGCCGCTGTTCATCATCTCCAATCCCGACCTCGTGATCGAGCAGTGCAAGGCGGGCGTCGTCGGCTCCTTCCCCGCGCTCAACGCAAGGCCGAAGGAGATGCTCGAGGAATGGCTGAAGCGCATCACCGGCGAGCTGGGCGAGTACAAGGCCAAGCATCCCGATAAGAAGGTGGCACCCTTCGCCGTGAACCAGATCGTGCACGCCTCGAACGACCGGCTGATGCACGATGTCGAGCTTTGCGAGAAGTACAAGGTGCCGATCCAGATCACCTCGCTGCGCGCACCGGACGAGGTCGTGCCGTCGGCGCACCGGTTTGGCGGGCTCGTTTTCCATGACGTGACCAACGTGAAGCATGCCAAGCGCGCCCTGCAGGCCGGTGTCGATGGGCTGATCCTGGTGTGCGCCGGCGCGGGCGGCCATGCCGGCGCGCTCTCGCCCTTCGCGCTGGTGCCCGAAGTGCGTCAGTTCTACGACGGCTGCCTTCTGCTGTCGGGCTCGATTGCCAACGGCGCCAGCGTGCTCGCGGCCCAGGCGCTGGGCGCCGACCTCGCCTATCTCGGCACGCGCTTCATCGCGTCGAAGGAAGGCAATGCGACCGACGCCAACAAGCAGTGCATCATCGATTCGACCGGCGAGGAGATCGTCTACACCAACCTCTTCACCGGCGTGCACGGCAATTACCTGAAGAAGAGCGTCGCAGCCTCGGGCCTCGATCCCGACGATCTTCCCGTGGCCGACAAGAGCAAGATGAACTTCGGCTCGGGCGGCAACTCCAAGGCCAAGGCGTGGCGCGACATCTGGGGCGCGGGCCAGGGCGTCGGCCAGATCCACGACGCCCCACCGGCGGCCGAGATCGTGGCCCGCCTCAAGGCCGAATATGAGGCGGCAAAGGCGGCACTTCTGTCGGGGGAAACTGTCCCCACGAGGCTGAAGCAGGCCGCGGAATAGGCTATACCGGCGGCCAAATGCGCCGCCTTTATGACTGGGTTCTCCGCCTCGCCGGCCACCCCCGCGCGAGTCCCGCCATGGGCGTGATCGCGTTCGCCGAAAGCTCGTTCTTTCCGATCCCGCCCGACGTGATGCTGGTGCCCATGGTGCTGGCCAATCGCCGCAAGGCCTTCACCATCGCGACCGTGTGCACGATCTGCTCGGTGCTGGGCGGGTTGCTGGGCTACGCCATCGGCTTCTATTTCTTCGAGACCATCGGTGCCTGGGTCGTGAAGACCTACGGGCTGCAGACGGGCCTCGAGAAGTTCCGCCAGGGCTTCGACCAGTACGGCATCTGGATCATCCTGATCAAGGGCCTGACGCCGATCCCCTACAAGCTTGTGACGATCGCTTCAGGGGCTGCGCACTTTGATCTCTTCACATTCGTGTGGGCGTCGATCGTGACGCGTGGCATCCGCTTCTTTGCCGTGTCAGCGTTGCTGTGGAAGTTCGGCGAGCCGATCCGCGCCTTCATCGAGAAGCGCCTCACCCTGGTGACGTGGCTTTTCCTGATCGCATTGGTCGGCGGATTCGTGGCCTTCCGCTACCTGTTCTAGAGGTCGTCTGAATGTCGTTCCCCGCCCGCGTCGGCCTTTGCGCTTTCCTCGGCAGCGCTGCATTGCTGGGCGGTGCTTTCTATTTCGAATATGTCGTCGGCCTCGCTCCCTGCGAGATGTGCTGGTGGCAGCGCTATCCGCACATGGTGGCGATCGCGGCCGGCCTGATTTCGTTCGCGGCGTTCAGCCACGAGAAGGTCGCGATGTGGTTCGCGCTCGTGGCGATCACCGCGCTTGCGATCACCGCCGGCATCGGCGTGTTCCATGTCGGCGTGGAGCATCACTGGTGGGCGGGCCCGCAGGCCTGCTCCGGCACCATCCCGCGCGGTCTCTCGGTCGAGCAGCTCAAGAAGTTCCTGCTGGGCGCCAAGATGATCCGCTGCGACGAGCCGGCGTGGATCTTCCTCGGTGTCTCGATGGCGGGTTGGAACGCGATCTGCTCGGGCGGCCTCGCGCTGCTGCTGGGCACGCACATCGTCAAGCACATCCGCACCAAGCCCGCATGAAAACGGCCGATACCCGCAATCCCGGCGACCCCGACTCCCGCACGCTCGTCGAGCAGGTGATCCGCGTCGACCAGGCAGGCGAGTTCGGCGCCGTGCGCATCTACGAGGGCCAGCTTGCGGCGTTGCGCTGGCGCGGCAAATCCAACAGCGACGCCGCGCGCAAGATCGCGGCGATGGCCCGCTCCGAACGCGAGCACAACAAGACCTTCGATCGCCTGGCCGCCGAGCGCCGCGTGCGGCCGACGGTGCTGTCGCCGCTGTGGAGCCTGGCCGGCTTCGCGCTGGGCGCCGCGACGGCGCTGATGGGCGACAAGGCCGCGATGGCCTGCACCGTCGCCATCGAGGAAACGATCGACGAGCACTATGCCGCCCAGGCTGCAGCGCTGGGCGACGAAGAGGCCGAGCTGCGCACGACCGTCGAGAAGTTCCGCGCCGAGGAGATCGAGCACCGCGACACCGCGCTGGCCTCGGGCGCCGAGCAGGCGCCGGCCTACGAGGCCCTGACGCGTGTCATAAAAACAGGCTCGAAACTTGCTATCTGGCTGTCGACCCGCATCTAGCAGGAGGCGACCGATGTCCGTGTTCAAGACCAAGGACGGCACCGAGATCTACTACAACGACTGGGGCACCGGTCCCGCGATCATGTTCCATCACGGCTGGCCGCTCAGCGCCGACGACTGGGACGCGCAGATGATGTTCTTCCTGTCGAAGGGCTTTCGCGTGATCGCGCACGACCGGCGCGGTCACGGGCGTTCGAGCCAGACCGCGACGGGCAACGAGATGGACACCTATGCCGACGACCTGCTGCAGCTCACCGCCGCGCTCGACCTCAAGGACTGCGTCCATGTCGGCCACTCGACCGGTGGCGGCGAAGTCGCCCACTATGTGGCGCGCGCGGCGGCCGGACGGGTGTCGAAGGCGGTGCTGATCGGCGCGGTGCCGCCGATCATGGTGAAGAGCGACAGGAACCCGGGCGGCACGCCGCTCGCGGTGTTCGACGATTTCCGCGCCCAGCTCGCGGCCAACCGCGCCGAATTCTACTGGAATGTGCCAATCCCCTTCTACGGCTTCAACCGCCCAGGCGTGACGATCGTCGAGGGCGTGCGCCTCAACTGGTGGCGGCAGGGCATGATGGGCGGCATCAAGGCCCACTACGATTGCATCAAGGCCTTCTCCGAGACCGACTTCACCGAAGACCTGAAGAAGATATCGGTCCCGACGCTGGTGATGCATGGCGACGACGACCAGATCGTGCCGATCGCCGACTCGGCGATGCTCAGCTCGAAGTTGATCAAGGGCGCCGAGCTCAAGGTCTACAAGGGCTTCCCGCACGGTATGGCGACGACGCAGGCCGACACGATCAACGCCGACATGCTGGCCTTCATCAAGGGGTGATCGGCTGCGGCTCGATCAGTTCTGATCGAGTTCGGAATCCCAGTACAGGAAGTCGCGCCAGCTCTCGTGCAGGTAGCCGGGCGGAAATGCGCGGCCATTGTCCTGCAGTTCCGCCGTGGTGGGCTCGATCGGCGCGCGCTGCAGGAACATGCCGCTCTCGCGCAGCAGGCGATTGCCCTTCATCAGGTTGCACGGGCTGCAGGCGGTGACGACGTTGCTCCAGCTCGTGCGGCCGCCGCGCGACTTCGGGATGACATGGTCGAAGGTCAGCACGTTGGTCGCGAAGTCCTGGCCGCAATACTGGCAGGCGAAGTGATCGCGCAGGAACACGTTGAACCGCGTGAACGCGGGACGGCGCGCCGCCGGCACATATTCCTTGAGCGCAATGACACTCGGCAGCCGCATCTCGAAGGACGGGCTATGGATCGTGCGCTCATATTCCGAGATGACGCTGACGCGATCGAGGAAGACGGCCTTCACGGCGTCCTGCCAGGACCAGATCGATAGTGGAAAATAGGACAGCGGCCGAAAATCGGCGTTGAGCACCAGCGCGTGACAGGACTCAATGGCCGGTGTCACGGGCTAGCCTCTCGGGCCCCGGAAGGGACTACTGGGAAAGTCTATGCGCTTTTCCATGCCCCGCATTTTGGCGAAGGAATCCGGGAAACACAATATGTCGGTATTCACATCATCGACGTGCCACGAGACTGTAACGCCAGCGCCAAAACTCAGCGCGAAAGGCGCTCCCGTGCCGACGCCTCGGAACCTAGGGTCGCGGCGGCGAGCGCCAGCGCCGACGCGGAGAAGACCAGCACCACGGCATAGCCGTCGGTGAAATCGTGCAGCAGACCGCCGATCCAGGCGCCGAGGAAGCCGCCGAAGCCCATGCCCATACTGATCAGCCCGTAGATGCGGCCGAAGTGCGCGCCGCGATAGCGCAGCGCCGCCAGGGTCGAGATCATGGGCCCACGTGAGCCCATGCTGCCGCCGAACAGCAGCACATAGGCCCACACGAAGATGTCGTCGTTCGGACCGCGCACCAGCGCGAGAGCCCCGACGCCCGCGATCGAGCAGGCGTAGGCGAGAAGTGCGGCGATCTTGCGGCCGCCGCGATCGGCCAGCCAGCTGAAACCGATCATGCCGAGCGGCGTCAGGAAGCCCGCAACCGCAAGCGCGCGGGCGGCGTAGGCGCCATCGAGGCCGCGCTCGAGCAGGTAGACCATGGCCTGCGGCACCAGCGCGAAGATGCCGACCGAGGTGAGGCCGAAGGAGAAGGTCAGCGCCCAGAACGGCCAGTCGCGGACCGCTTCGCCCACGGTCGGGCCGGTGCCTGCGCCACCGCCCGCGCGCTGCGGCGCCACGTTGGCGATGCCGCGCTCGATGCGGCGCCACGGCAGGACCAGCAGCAGGGGAATGAACGCCGCACTCACGAACGAGAACACGAGTTCGGCATGCCGCCAGCCCGACTCCGCGATCATGTGCTGGGCGAGCGGAAAGACCACGATGGCGCCCACGCCCGACGCCGACCAGGCGACGGCCAACGCCACACCCATGCGCTGCGGCGGAAACCAGCGGCTGATCAGCGACGAGCTCAACACACCCGACAACGCCGATGCGCCGAAGCCCATGACCAGGCCAAGGCCGAGATAGAGATGCCACAGGGCGCCGGCCTGCGAGGCGCTGACCGTCGCCAGCGCTGCCGCCGACATGCCGACCACGGTCAGCGTGCGCAGGCCGAAGCGGTCGAGGATCCAGCCCGCGACCGGCGCGCCGATCCCGCCCATCAACAGCGCGAAGCTGTAGATCACCGTCACCGCGCTGCGGCTGGCATTGAATTCATGCTGCAGGGCCGGCACGAACACGCCGAAGGAATCGCTGATCGACCGGCTCGCCACGCCCAGGGCGAAGCACAGCGCCACGAGCGCCCACGGTGCAAAGCGGTTCATCCTGCAGTCTTGCCACGCCCTCCCCCTTGCGTCAGCCGCAGCCGCGCGGCAGGTTCCGCGCGGCGAAGGGTTCGCCAATGGATGGCACGTGAGCGACATCATCATACCGCGCGGCTTCAACGGTCCGCGCCTGTCGGGCAACGGTGGCTATGTTGCCGGCGTGCTGGCGGCGCGCTTCACCGAGGCGCTGGGCGGCGACGGCACCGTCGAGATCACGCTGCGCGCACCGATCCCGATCGACAGGAAGCTGCAGGTCGCGCGCGACGGCGACGCGCTGATGTTGCGCGATGGCGACACGCTGGTATGTGAAGCGCACGCAGGCTCAGTGGCCCATCTTACAGCGCCCGCCGCCCCGACCGACTGGGCTCCCGTGCTCAGGGCCGGAGAAACCGGCGGCAGCGTCGGCGACGAATTCCAAGAGTGCCTCGTGTGCGGACGCAGCCGCGGCGTCGGCGATGGCTTGCGCGTGTTCGGGCAGACGAGCCCGGGCGGCGGCCACTCGCTCTCCTGCTACGTGCCGCATGCCGCCCACGCCGATGCGGCGGGCCGCATCAAGCCCGAGTTCATCTGGGGCACGCTCGACTGTCCCGGCGCCTGGGCGGTCCAGATGCCGGACGACCCGCGCCCCGCCCTGACCGGCCGCATGACCGCGAAGATCATCGACCCGCCAAAGGTCGGCGAACGCTGCGCCGTGGTCGGCTGGAAGATCGGCGAGGATGGCCGCAAGCTCTATTCCGGCACCGCGCTCTACACCGAGCAGGGCCGGCTCTGCGCCCTCGCGCACTGCACGTGGATCGTGTTGAAGAGCTAGCGCTCGCGGTTGGTCAGGGCGTGCAGGCCGAACCCCAGCAGCATCGCGCCGACGAACAGAACGGTCGGCATCGGGCGCAGCGCCAGGTCGGCGAGCGCCGGCCCCGGACAGATGCCCGCGATGCCCCAGCCGATGCCGAACAGGGCCGCGCCGCCCAACAGACGGCCGTCGATAGCGCGCGTCTCGGGGAGGCTGAAGGCGGGGGCGGCCAGCGGCGCCTTCAATCGCCGCTGCAATAGCCAGGCACAGGCCATCGGCAGCAGCGCACCCGCCATCACAAAGGCAAGAGTGGGATCCCACGCGCCGCCGAACAGGTCGAGGAAGCTGCGCACTCGCATCGGATCGACCATGCCCGACAGGGTGAGACCCAGGCCGAACACGGCGCCGGCCACAAGGGCGATGACGACACGCAAGATCATCCGCCCACTCCGGCGAGGCGCATCAAGGCGACGGTCGCGATTCCGGCACCCATGAACACGACGGTCGCGATCAACGAGCGCCGCGACAGGCGCGACAGGCCACAGACACCGTGTCCGCTCGTACATCCGCCGCCCAGCCGGGTGCCGTAGCCGACCAGGAGACCGGCCACGACGAGCAAGGCGGCGGAACCTGGCATGCGGACAAGAACGTCCCCCTGCAGCCCGTTCAGGATCGCCGCGCCGATCGGCAATCCCGCCACGAACGCCACGGCGATCCAGCGCGGGGCACCCGACGCCGTGAAGCCTAGGGCACGCGCGGCGAGTCCGCTGACACCGGCGATCCGCCCGAGTCCCAGCAGCATGATGGCTCCGGCGAGCCCGATCAGAAGCCCCCCGCCGAATCCGGCGAGAGGGCGAGCGGTTTCCCAAGCCATCGACCTACTCCGTAAAAATGAGTTAGCGCTCGCGCACGAAGATCGTCACCTGATCGTCGCCGTAGGCCCGGCGCCATCCCGGCAGTTTCTCGAGCAGCTTGTTCGCGGCCCAATCCTTGTCGAGCAGGGTCCATTCGATCCTGTACTCGTCGAGCGTCTTCTCGAGCGATTCGCTGCCGCGCGCGCCGGTCAGGTGCGAGTAGCGTGTGATGAAGTCGCCGCCGTACAATTCGCCGCGCCCGTCGATGAAGGTCGGGATGCCGGCGTGGATCAGCGGACCGCCGTAGTTCCAGGAGTTGAACACGCGGCCCTTCAGCAGGCCGTTGTTGCGCGCGTAGTCGAGAGCCGACTGCGGCACCACCTGGGCGGGCGGCGTGATGCCGGCGAAACGGATCATGCCGGCGGCGAACACGACGGCGAAGGCGAACGCCGCCACGATGGCCCCTGAGCCCGCAGGGCGCGCCAGCGCCGTGACACGGCGCATCAGGGCGTTCTCCGGGACCGCATCCGGCTGCAGCGATGGAAATTGCCGCGCCAGGACCGGCGCGATCACCAGCGGCAGGAAGGTCGCCAGCAATTCGGCATTGCGCGCGTAGCGCAGGAAGAGGTGCGTGAGCCCCAGCACGATCAGCAGGCGGACCAGCGGCAGCTTCACGCCGCGCGACAGCGCGAGATAGAGCGCGATCAGCAGGATCAGCTCCTGCATGGGCTGGCTCTGGAAATTAGGCGGCTTCCATTCCGCAATGCTGGAGAGCGCGTCGCCGAGGCCGAAAATGCGCATCGTCACCAGGATCGATTCGGGACCGTAGGGCGTGACGCAGGCCACGAGCACCGAGGCCACTCCGAACTTCAACCAGCCGAGGAACAGCGCCTTGCGCTCCACCGCATCCCTCGCGCCGACCAGCGCGTCGAGCGCGAAGGCGCCGGCCATCAGGATGCCGAGCGTGAAGCCGCCGTGCAGGTTGGCCCAGGCCAGCATCGCCAGCAGCAGCAGCGGATGCGGCGCGCGGCGTTCCTCGACGGCGCGCACGAGGCCCGCGATCCAGATCAGGGTGACCGGGAACGCCAGCACATGCGGGCGCGCCAGGAAATGCGGCTCCATCATCACCAGCCCCGCCGCGGTGAACAGGATCGCCACCGGCGCCTTGAGGTCGCGCAACAGCAGGCGCAACAGGATCGTGAAGGTGGCGGCGACGGCCGCGGCAGCAAGCGCGGTCACGCCGCCCCAGCCGCCGGCGTGATAGGCGGCCGTCAGCAGGAGCTGCGACAGCCACTCCTTGGCGATCCAGGGCTGGCCGGTGAAGGTGAAAGAGAAGGTGTCGACGTGGGGCATCGCCCGGTTGGCGACGATCCAGTCGCCGACGGCGATATGCCAATGCGTGTCGGGATCGGCCAGCAGCGGCAGACCGTTCGCGTTCATCAGGAACAGGAAGATCACGAGACCCGCGATCAACGGCCAGGACAAGCTCCACGTCGCGCGTACGCGATGCTCTTCGCCAGAATGGGAAAGGCCGGAAATAACGGCCATCGGTTGCTCCAAATGACTAAGAAACGGCAATAATCCATTGATATACAATATTTTTAGGGATTGCGCCACTCCCCCACAGAAAACCCCCCGCAACTTCAAGGGGTTATCGGCGTTGGGGTCGAACGTTTATGACTAACGGGAGATGACGAATGGCGAAGAAGACAATCGTCGGCCAGGTGGCCGGCACGGTGAGCGACGCGGTGGCAAGCGCGATCGATGCGATCGCCCATCCGATGACGACGGCGTCCAAGGCCCGCAAGGCGATGAGCAAGTCGGTCACCTCCACCAAACGCAAGGTCGCCGTGAAGAAGAAGGCCGCGAAAAAGGCGGTGAAGAAAGCCGCTTCGAAGACCAAGCGCGCCGTGAAGAAGGTCGCGAAGAAGGCAGCGAAGAAAGTCCGCCGCCGCTAGACTGGTTCCCGCGCCCGGCCTTGCCGGCGCGCGGGACCGGAGGCGGCATGGCACACTCGACGGCAAGCATCGGGACGGTCGACTACGCGACCACCATCGTGACGGGGGCGCACGCGCCGCATACGCTCCAGGCCGACGAAGGGCCGGAACTGGGCGGGAAAGACAGCGGCCCCGCCCCGTACGACCTTCTCACCTCGGCGCTGGGCGCCTGCACCGTGATCACCTTGCGCATGTACGCCGAGCGCAAGCAGTGGCCGGTCACGTCGGTAGAAGCCAAGATCCATTACATTCGCGAAGGCGATGCGGAGCACATCGAGCGCACCCTGTTCATTGCTGGCGCGGACGCCGAGCAGAAAAAGCGCATGGCAGAAATCGCCGAGCGCACGCCGGTGACCTTGACCCTGAAGAAGAGTATGCCGATCACCACAACGCTCGGCTGAGGGGACATCATGCATATCGGCTTTTCCGCTCCGACAGCGGGCCCGCTCGCGGCACTCGACCCGCTGACCGAACTCTGCACCGGCGCCGAAGCGCTGGGCTACGACTACGCGACCTTCAGCGATCACGTCGTGATCCCGACCGACATCAGTTCGCCCTACCCGTACAGCGCGACCGGCGAGTTCACCAACGCCGGCACCGGGGAGCGCAACGAGCAGCTGATCGAGCTCGCGTTCGTGGCCGCGCGCACCACGAAGCTCCGCCTCGTCACCTCGGTGATGGTGGTGCCGCACAGGCCGGCCGTGCTCGCCGCCAAGCAGCTCGCCACCATCGACGTGCTGTCAGGGGGCCGCGTGACGCTCGGCATCGGCGCGGGCTGGATGAAGGAGGAGTTCGAGGCGCTGGGCACGCCACCGTTCGAGCAACGCGGCAAGGTGACCGACGAATACATCGCGGCGTTCCGCGAGCTCTGGACCAACGACAAGCCAACGTACTCGGGCGAGTTCGTGAAGTTCGACAAGATCTCCTTTGCGCCCAAGCCCGCGCAGAAGGGCGGCATCCCGATCTGGATCGGCGGCGAGTCGGGCCCCGCCCTGCGACGCACCGCGAAGACCGGCGACGCCTGGTATCCGATTCCCAACAATCCCGCCTTCCCTCTCGACAGTCTCGCGCGCTACTCCGCCTCGGTCGCGCGGCTTCGTCAGATGACGGCGGAAGCCGGCCGCGATCCCAAGGCCGTGGGCCTCACGATCCGCTTCCCGCGCTATGGCGCGGGCGTGGCGGAAAAAGCCGGCGACGGCGAGCGCCGCCTGTTCTCCGGCTCGAACGCCGACATCGCAAACGACATCAAGGCGCTCGCCGCACTGGGCGTCGGCGCAATCGACATGGGCTTCGGCGGCACGACGGTGCCGGAAATCCTGGCCGAGATGAAGCGCTTCAAGTCCGAGGTGATGGCGCGTCTGTAACCGGACAGGTCCGTCTCAAGCGGGCCAACATTATAGCGCCAGTAACGACCGTAATAGGGGACTGACGGCAACGCGCCTATGGTCGAGCCTATGTTGGCTCTTCTTCAAAAGGCGGATCGCAATCCTCCCTCTGGAGTCACTGCATCTGCCGGCAATTGCAATGCATGCACCCGCTCGCGAGAAACTCGCGAGGCCTCGCGAGGAATGGGCTTGGATGCAGGCGGGCCAACGATATCGGGCAATCCTCGCGAGGCGCGGATTTTTCGTCGGGCAATCCTCAGGAAATTCATGAGGCTCATGAAGAATCGGCTTCGATGCCGATGGCATCGGACTCCGAGGGGATTCCTCATGAGTCCGGGCTTTTCGGATGAAGCGCGTCTAGAGTTTGCCGCCCGCCTTCTTCCAGGCCTCGTAGTCCCGCTTGGCCTCGTCGCCCGCGACCGGGAACAGGCCCTTCAGCGAGCGGCCCTTGGCGACCTCGAGCTCGGCCCAGCCTTCGTAGTGGTAGTTCTTGAAGGCCTCTTCAGCCACGGCCTCAACGATGTCGGGCGGGATCACCAGCACGGCGTCGCGATCGCCGACCACGATATCGCCGGGATAGACCGCCACGCCCCCGCAGCCGATCGGCAGCTGGAGATCGACCGGCCGATGCGCGATCGGCGACGGCGGCGAGGACGGGCGGCGGTGATACGCCGGCAGTCCGGTCTTGAAGACGCCGTTGGTGTCGCGGAAGCCGCCGTCGGTCACGATGCCCGCCGCGCCGCGCGCCCTGAGGCGGCCGATGTAGAGATCGCCGGCCGACGCCGCGCGCGAGTCGCCGCGGCTGTCGATCATCAGCACGTGGCCGGGCGGGCATTCTTCCATCGCCTGCGGCTGGACCATCGAGCGGCTGGTCGACGTCGGTCCGTCCTTGTCGTCGCGCGAGGGGATGAAGCGCATGGTGAAGGCGATGCCCACCATCGCGGGCTGCTCGGGCCGCATCGGCCAGACGTCGAACAATGTCATGTTCTTGAGGCCGCGCCGGTTCAGCACGCCGGTCAGGGTCGAGGTGCCGACTTTCGCCAGCACCTCGCGCAGGTCCTTCGAGAGCTCGGCCATGTGTTAGCTCTTCTTGGCCGTATACGCGCCGCCCGAATTGGCCGCGCGCACCTCGGCGGCGGTCTTGGCCTTGCGGATGACCTCGAGGCGGCGCGCCTCGTCGTCGAGCATCGCCTTGGCGTTCTTCACCACCGCCGGCGCATGGTGCGGCGGAAACTTCACCGCGCCGTTCTCGTCCATGTGGAGGAGATCGCCCGGCGCCACGTCCATGCCGCCCACCGAGACCGGCACGTTGATCGACTGCACCGCCATCTCGCCGTGACCCGCGGTGACGCCACCCAGCATGTACTGGAACTTGAGCTTGCGGATCGCGTCGACGTCGCGGCTCGGGCCGTTCGAGAGCATGCCGATGCAGCCCACCGCCATCATCGAGCTCACCATCATCTCGCCCGCGAGGCCCGCCTTCTGCAGGATGCCGTCCGGCCACTTCTGCTGGATGACCAGCACGGTCGGCTTCTTGGTCTTCTCCTTCATCGCCTCGAGCGCATCGAGCACGTCCATGAAGGACAGGCGCCCGGAGTAATTCGGGTCGGGCATGCCGTAGACGCAGGTGACGGCGTAGCCGACAGTCGGCCCGAGCTCGGGATAGATGCAGCGGATCGAGGTGTCGGTGTACCAGTTCTCGGTCCAGGGATTGTACAGGCCGAGGCACAGGGGATTCTTCGGATAGGTCGCCACCACGTTGGTGATGGTGGGCGTGTCGATCTTGCGCAGCTCGGCAAAGATCTCGTCGGACAACTCGGCCATTTCGGACATTTCCCCTTTCATTACGGAACGGGGACTATTCTCGATGGGCCGTACCTCGCTCGCAAGGCCGGAAGCGGTCGCCTAGCGATAGTTGGCGGTGCTGGCGGAATGCGGCTGATAGCGCGGATCGTAGCCGGTGGGCTCGCACCAGTTCATGCGCTGCAGCGGCACGCGCTGGGCATTGGCCACCATGGCGGCTGCATCGCGGTCGATGCAGCGCGCGGCGGCAGCGTTATAGACCGGGGCCATCAGGCCGGCCTGGTCGTGGCCGGCGCCCAGGACATGGCCGAACTCGTGCATCAGGAAGCCTGCCAGGTCGCGGCCGCCGATGCGGTCGCCGATAACGTAGACGAAGCCGTCATGGCCATTGCCGACGGTGACGGCGAGCGCATGCGCACCCTCGCCCTTCTGGGCGATCGGGTGGCGGCTGTCGACCAGGGCCACGATCCAGGCGCCGTCGCGGCGCAGGCGGGCGATGTCCTGGGAATTGGCGTTTTGCGGGAGGGTGCGGGCGCGGAACTGCACGTTGCCGTTCAGCACGTAGTTCCACTGACGCATCGCCGAGACGATCGCCCGGCGCTGGGCGTCCGGGAAATCGGGGTCGACGTAGAGCGCGATGGTCCGGCCACTCGACGCGGGCTGGGCATGGTCGGTGTACTGGTAAGGTGGCAGCGGCTGACGGGCGGAGCCGTTGTTGCCGGCGTAGCGATCGTCCTGGCCGTAGGGGCTGGCGGCGTAGGCGGAGAGCGCAAAGGCCGCAATCAGAAGGGCAAGACCACTCGCGAGAAGGACCGAAATCACACGTGGCAGGCGCACCGCACTCTCCATAGCGGCGGCGCGGGATTGTGGGGGCCCCGAGGCGGCGCTCTAAACGAACCTACGCCGGATTGGGTTGCACCATCCCCGCAGCGAGTTCCGAATAATGCCTTGCCTTTATTCGACCATCATTCCGGCCTCGCGCACGATCGGTGCGTAGCGGGTGCGCTCGGCCTGGATAAAGTCCGCGAACTCTTGCGGTGTGCTGGCGACAACATCGCCGCCCTGCTGGGCGACGACCCCCGTCACGGCACTGGAGTGAGCGGCCTTGACGACCGCTGCGCTGAGTTTCTCGAGGATCTGGTTCGGCATGCCCTTCGGGCCGACAAGGCCGTACCAGGCAACGGACTGGTATCCGGGCACTCCCGCCTCGTCGACGGTCGGAACGTCGCGGTAGCTTTCGCTGCGCTTCCTGGAGGAAACCGCAAGCGCCCTCACCTGTCCCGACGTCACCTGGCCCGGCGACGTCGGCTGGATGATCATCATGTCGACGTTGCCGGCGATCAGGTCCTGCAGCGCGGGGTTGCCGCCCTTGTAGGGGACGTGGGTCATCGTGAGACTGGCCATATGCGTGAACAGCGCCCCGGCGAAATGCTGCGACGAGCCGTTGCCGCCCGAGGCGTAGGTCATCGGCGGGCTGGCCTTCTTCGCCAGCGCCAGCAGCTCGACCAGTGTTTTCGCCGGCACCTTGGGGTTCACCATCACGAGCTGCGGGAAGGTGGCGATCAGGCTGATCGGCGTGAAGTCCTTGTCACTGTCGAACGGCAGGCGCTTGTAGACCAACGGGTTGGTCGCGTGGCCCATGGCCACCAGTTCGAGCGTGTAGCCGTCACCCGGAGACTTGGCCACGATCTCCGAAGCGATCACGCCGTTGGCGCCGGTGCGATTGTCACTGACCACCGGCTGGCCCCACGCCTCGGTCAGCTGCTGGCCAATCGCGCGCGCGAGCAGATCGGTGGTGCCGCCCGCGGCAAACGGGATGATCATGCGGATCTGCCTGTCGGGATACTGCTGGGCGCCCGCGCCCAACGGCAGCAGCGCCGGCGCAGCCAGAAGCGCGCGTCGTGACAGGCTCATTGCAGGTAATATCCCGAGGGCGTGCCCTTCACCGTGGTGCGCTCGAGGTGGCGGGTCTCGCCTTCCGGATAGTCGCCCAGCGCGATGTGCATCGTGCAGCGGTTGTCCCACATCACGATGTCGTCCTGCTGCCACTGGTGGCGATAGACGAATTGCGGCCGCGTCGCATGCCGCACCAGATAGTCGAGGAGTGGCTTGCTCTCCTCGGGAGTCATGTCGACGAGGCAGGAGACCTTGTCGCCTACATACAGCGCCTTCCGGCCGGTCTCGGGATGCACACGCACCAGCGGCTGCGCGATCGGCGGATTGATCGCACTCTGCTCGCGCTCGCGCGCGGTGTTGGGATCGAGCACCTTTCGACGGCCGGTATGGATACCGTGCAGCGGCTCGATCATCTTCTTCATGCCGTCCGACAAGGCGTCGTAGGCCATGTACATGTTGGTGAACATAGTGTCGCCGCCGACCGACGGAATGGTGATGCCGCGCAGCAGCGAGCCCAGCGACGGCTCCAGCGTGAAGGACATGTCGGAGTGCCACTGCTGGCCGGTGTACTTGGATGCCGACTCCTTGCCGTCCTCTTCCGGAATGTTGGTGACCAGCAGCAGCTCGGGATACTCGGGATGGCGGTCGCGCGGCAGGCTGTCGTGCCGGTCGAGCTCGCCGAAGCGGCGGCTGAAGGCGATGTGCTGCTCGCGGGTGATCTTCTGCTTGCGGAACAGCAGGATGCCCTTCTCCAGGAACGTCCGGTGGATCTGGTCGAACTCGGAGTTGCTCAGCGTCTGCGAAAGGTCGACGCCCTGGATCTCGGCGCCGAGCGCATACGACAAGGGTCTGACGGTGATCGGCATGGCGGCCTCGTTAAAATGACATCGATAAACTACTGCAAGTCGCCCCGGGCGGCACTACGCTCCGCCCGACTTTTCGCCTTGGCTGCACTGGAGAACGAACATGGCTGTTGTCGAAACCGAGCGTCAGGGACAGGTGTTCGTTGTCCGAATGAACCGGCCCGAAAGGCTCAATGCGCTCAACACCGAGATGCGCACCGAGCTCGCCAAAGCCTGGACCGCGTTCCGCCACGACAAGGAACTCGAGGTCGCGATCTTCACCGGCACCGGCCGCGGATTCTGCGCCGGCGAGGACATGAAAGAGTCGCTCGAAAAGGGCAAGGCCGGCGGCGAACGGCCCAAGATCGAGGACCCGTTCATGACCGGTGCGCTCGAGAAGCCGGTGATCGCCGCGATCAACGGCTTCGCCATGGGTGGCGGCTTCATGCTGGTCGAACGCACCGACCTGCGCGTTGCGGTGAAGGAAGCGGTGTTCGAGGTCTCCGAGGCCAAGCGCTGGCTGCTGGGCGGCTACAATCACGGCCATATCGCCAACATGCCGTACCCCGTCGCGATGGAAATGGCGCTGGGCTTCCGCTTTTCGGCGCAGCGCTTTTACGAGCTGGGCTTCGTGAACCGGCTCGTCGAGGCCGCGGACCTGATGTCGACCGCGATGAGCATGGCCGAGCACCTGCTCACCCTGCCGCCGGCGTCACGCGTGAACACGGTGCATATGATGCGCCAGATGCGGCCCGAGCCCGCGCCCGACATGAAGGCGTTGGCCGACAAGCTCCACGATCACGGCGCCTTGAGCGATCTGATGGAGTCGCGCGCGGCCTTCGCCGAAAAGCGAAAGCCCAACTTCAAGGGCTGGAACGATCCCGAGGATCGTTACCGCTTGCCCAAGCGCTGACTTCAGCCGCGTCGCAGGTAATCGATCGCGAGGTACGCCAGCGAACGCACGCCGTACTTCAAGGCAGGCTCGTGGACGTGGAAGTACGGCGAGTGGTTGGACGGCGCCTCGCGCGGGTTCTCGTCCGGCGGCGTGATGCCCAGGAAGTAGAACATGCCGGGGACGACCTTCGCGAGCAGCGAGAAGTCCTCGGCGCCCATGACGGGACGCGACTCCGTCACGCGATCGGCGCCGACACCGTCGCTCAGGCTGCGCGTGCCCCACTGCGTCAGGGCCGGATCGTTGTAGGTCACCGGAACGCCCTCGCCGGTCGAGAACGTGGCCGAGCCGCCTGCCAGCTCGGCGATCGTCTTCGCCGTCTTCTCGATGCGCTTCTTGATGTCGGCGCGCACGCCCTCGTCGTGGGAGCGCAAGGTACCTTCCATCACGACGTCGTCGGGGATGATGTTGTTGCGCAGGCCGCCGTGGATGGTCGAGATCGAAAGTACCGCCGGCGTCACGGTCGAATCGATCTGGCGCGTGATGATCGTCTGCAGCGCCAGGATGATCTGCGCCGAGGTCACCACCGGATCGACGCCGTACCACGGCATCGAGGCGTGGGTCTGCCGGCCCTTCACGTCGATGCGGATCTTGTCGGCGCTGGCCATCAGGCCGCCCGGACGAAGCGCGATCACGCCCGAGGTGATCGACGAGGTGACGTGCAGGCCGAGCACCGCCGACGGCGTCGGGTTCTGAAGCGCGCCGTCGTCGATCATCGCCTGGGCGCCGCTCTTGCGGCCCTCGTGACCTTCTTCGTTCGGCTGGAACAGGAACTTCACGGTGCCCGGAAGCTCGGCCTTGTACTGGACCAGGATCTCGGCGACCCCCATCAGGATCGCGACGTGGCAGTCGTGGCCGCAGGCGTGCATGACGCCGGCCGTGCCGCCCATCCATGGCGCCTTCACCTTCGAGGCGAACGGCACATCAACTTTCTCCTCGACCGGCAGCGCGTCCATGTCGGCGCGCAACGCGACCACGCCGCCGGACTTGCCACCCTTCAGGATGCCGACCACGCCGGTGTCGCCGACGCCGGTCGTCACTTCTATGCCGAGCTTCTTCAGGTGTTCGGCCGCCAGCGCCGCGGTGCGCTTCTCGTTGTAGGAGAGTTCGGGATTCTGATGGATGTCCCGCCGCCAGGCGATGACCTTGTCCTCGATCTTGAGCGCCGCGGCGGAGATCCATTCCGAGATCTCGTTGCTGGTCTGCGGCATCACCATGTCCATCGATCGCTCCTCGAACTATGTGCGTCTTTCCTAGCGTCCGCGTGCCTTCCCCGCAATACTGCAACCATGTTCGAAGGCAACAGGGTTGTCGCCCATACCAGGTCACGCTATCCGATCCTCCAGTCACCGATGACCTGGATCGCGCGCGCCCCGCTGGTCACCGCGGTGTCGGCGGCAGGCGGCATGGGATTGCTGGAGAATTCGATCCGCGACCTGTCGGTGACGACAAAGGAATTCACCGCGATCCGGGCCGCAACCAACCAGCCGTTCGGCGTCAACCTGCCGATCCGCTACCTGCAGATGGACCCGAAAGAAGAGAAGGCCATCATCGACTGGCTGCTGGGCCAGGGCATCCACTTCGTTACGACCTCGGCAGGCGATCCGACGCGCTACACCCGCCTGCTGAAGGATGCGGGCGTCACCGTCTATCACGCGACCGCCACGCTTCGCGGCGCGATCAAGGCAGTCGAGGAAGCCGGCGTCGACGGGCTGATCGTCGAAGGCGCGGAGAGCGCGGGCATCCGCAATCCCGATGAGGTGCACACCTTTGCGCTGCTGCAGGCGGTGCGCGAACGTGTCGACGTGCCACTCGTTGCGGCGGGCGGCATCGTCGACGGGCGCGGCATGGCGGCGGCCTTCGCGCTGGGCGCCGAGGGCGTCACCATGGGCACGCGCTTCGTGGCGTCACACGAGAGCCCGGTCCACATCAACTACAAGAACGCGATCGTTGCCGCGCCCGTCACCGGCACGATCATGACCGACAATCCGCCGCGCGCTCGCTCGCGCGGCCTGCGCACGCCCTATTCCGTCGAGGTGAGCGAGGGCAAGCGCGAGCGGCTGGCGCGCGGCAACCTGATCGACGCGCTCTACGTCAACGGCGATGTCGATAACACTTCGGGCGCAGCGGGCGAAAGCGCCGGCCTGATCCACGAGATCAAGTCGGTGCGACAGATCATCGACCATACGATCGAGGGTTTCTGGCGCGAGATCGACCGGCTGGCCGCGCTGCGCCCCCGCCAGTAGAGTGCCGCGCATCATGATAGTCGATCACGTTTGGCATCATTGCCGCCTGGCAACGCTCTCGCCCAAGAGTCCCGGACTCGGTCTCATCGAGGACGGCTTGATCGCGGAGACCGGCGGCAAGATCGTCTACGCCGGCCCGGCCAAGGACGCGCCAACGGGCCTCGATGCGATGCAGCGCACCGACTGCGCCGGCCGCTGGATCACACCGGGCCTCGTCGACTGCCATACCCATCTCGTCTACGGCGGCGATCGGGCCGAGGAGTTCCAGCTCAGGCTTGCCGGCGTCAGCTACGAAGAACTCTCCAAGCGCGGCGGCGGCATCGCCTCGACGGTGAAGGCCACGCGTCTTGCCACCGAAGACCAGCTCGTCGCCTCCGCCCTGCCGCGCCTCGACGCGCTGATCGCCGAGGGCGTCACCACCATCGAGATCAAGTCGGGCTACGGCCTCGACCTCGCCACCGAGAGCCGCCAGCTGCGCGCGGCCCGTCGCCTCGGCCGCGAACGCCGCATCGACGTGCACACCAGCTTCCTCGGCGCGCATGCGATGCCTCCGGAGGCTAAAGGCGACACCTCGGCCTACATCGACACGGTGTGCGCCATGCTGCCGCCGATCGCCGCCGAAGGACTGGCCGATTCGGTCGACGCCTTCTGCGACAACATCGGCTTCAGCCACGAAGAGACCACGCGCGTCTTCGAAGCCGCAAAGAAACTCATGCTGCCGATGCGCCTGCACGCCGACCAGCTCGCCAACCTGCACGGCGCTGCACTGGCGGCAAAGTACGGAGCGCTGTCAGCCGACCATCTCGAACGCACCGACGAAGCCGGCATCGTTGCGATGAAGGCCGCCGGCACCGTCGCGGTCATCCTGCCCGGCGCCTACTACTTCATCCGCGAAACTCAACTGCCGCCGATCGACGCCATGCGCCGCCACGGCGTGCCGATCGCCATTTCGACCGACTGCAATCCCGGCTCCTCGCCGCTCACCTCGCTGCTGCTCACCATGAACATGGGCGCGACCTTGTTCCGACTCACTGTCGACGAGTGCATCGCGGGCACGACGCGCGAGGCCGCCAAGGCGCTCGGCATGTGGGATCGCAAGGGCAGCCTCGAGGCTGGCAAGGATTGCGACCTCGCGATCTGGGACATCGAGCGCCCGGCCGAGCTGGTCTATCGCATCGGCTTCAATCCGCTTCACTCCAGAGTCTTCCAGGGTACCGCATGACACGCATCGACAACGAACGGGTGATCCGCGCCGCGACCGGCACCGAGATCACCGCCAAGAGCTGGCTCACCGAAGCGCCAATGCGCATGCTGATGAACAACCTCGACCCCGGCGTCGCCGAGAAGCCGGGTGAGCTCGTGGTCTACGGCGGCATCGGCCGCGCCGCGCGCGACTGGGAGAGCTTCGACCGCATCGTCGCTTCGCTGAAGAAGCTCGAGAACGACCAAACCCTGCTCGTGCAGTCGGGCAAGCCGGTCGGCGTGTTCCGCACGCACGCCGATGCGCCGCGCGTGCTGATCGCCAACTCCAACCTCGTGCCGCACTGGGCAACGTGGGCGCACTTCAACGAGCTCGATCGCAAGGGCCTGATGATGTACGGCCAGATGACCGCGGGCTCGTGGATCTACATCGGCAGCCAGGGCATCGTGCAGGGTACCTACGAGACCTTCGTCGAGATGGGCCGCCGTCACTTCGGCGGCAACCTGAAGGGCAAGTGGTTCCTGACCGCGGGTCTGGGCGGCATGGGCGGCGCGCAGCCGCTCGCGGCCGTGATGGCCGGCGCCTCCTGTCTCGCCGTCGAGTGCCAGCCGTCGCGCATCGAGATGCGGCTGCGCACCCGCTACCTCGACAAGCAGGCCCGCACGCTCGACGAGGCGCTGGCGATGATCGAGGCCTCGCATAAGGAAGGCAAACCGGTGTCGGTCGGTCTGCTCGGCAACGCCGCCGACATCTTCCCCGAGATCGTGAAGCGCGGCATCAAGCCCGACGCCGTCACCGACCAGACCTCGGCACACGATCCGAACAACGGCTACCTGCCGAAAGGCTGGACGCTCGCCGACTGGGAGAAGCGCCGCGAGAGCGATCCCAAGAGCGTCGACAAGGCCGCGCGCGCCTCGATGGTCGTGCATGTGAAGGCGATGCTCGACTTCCATCGCATGGGCATTCCGGTCGTCGACTACGGCAACAACATTCGCCAGATGGCCTTCGAGGAGGGTCTCAAGGACGCGTTCGACTTTCCGGGCTTCGTGCCGGCGTATATTCGCCCGCTGTTCTGCCGCGGCATCGGCCCGTTCCGTTGGGCCGCGCTGTCGGGCGATCCCGAGGACATCTACCGCACCGACGCCAAGGTGAAAGAGCTGCTGCCCGACAACAAGGCGCTGCACCACTGGCTCGACATGGCGAAGGAGCGCATCGCCTTCCAGGGCCTGCCCGCGCGCATCTGCTGGGTCGGGCTCGGCGACCGCCATCGCCTGGGGCTCGCCTTCAACGAGATGGTGGCCAAGGGTGAGCTGAAGGCGCCGATCGTGATCGGCCGCGACCATCTCGACTCGGGCTCGGTCGCCTCGCCCAACCGCGAGACCGAGTCGATGAAGGACGGATCGGACGCCGTCTCCGACTGGCCGATGCTGAACGCGCTGCTCAACTGCGCCAGCGGCGCCACCTGGGTGTCGCTGCACCACGGCGGCGGCGTCGGCATCGGCTACTCGCAGCACGCCGGCATGGTGATCGTGGCCGACGGCACGCCGGACGCCGCGCGCCGCCTCGAGCGCGTGCTGTGGAACGACCCGGCGACCGGCGTGATGCGCCACGCCGACGCGGGCTACGAGGATGCAATCGCCTGCGCCAGGGAGAAGGGTCTCGACCTGCCGAGCTTTGGCTGACAGTCCCTACTCGATGATCTCGTCGGCGATCGCCAGCACAGATTGCGGCACGACCACGCCAATGGCCTTCGCCGACTTCTGGTTGACCACCAGCTGAAACGATGTCGGTTGCTCGACGGGCAGATCGCCCGGCTTGGCGCCTTTGAGGATCCTGTCGACATATCGCGCCGTCTGCTGATAGCGACGGGAAAGGGTCGGACCGTAGGTCATAAGCGCGCCTGCATAAGCGAAGTCGTTCAGGCCCGTCATCATCGGCAGCCGCAGCCGGGTCGCCTCGGCGACGATTGTACCCTTGAGCGCGGCAGTGAGCGGATCTTCGAGGATGAAGAGGCTTGCCGCGCCCGCGGCGGCCAGCGCCTCCAGGTGCACCGCCGTCAAGTCCTCCCGCTTCCTCATTTCGAGAATGTCGAGCCGGACACCGATCTGATCCGCCGCCGCCTTCAGTTCCTTGAGGGCAAGTGCGGTGTAGGGAGTGTCGGGATTCATCAAGACGCCGACCCGCTTCTGGCCCGGCACTATCATCATGAGCAGTTGAAGCTGCTTGCTCTTGAAGTCCGTCGATTGGCCGCTGAGGCCCGTGAGGTTTCCACCGGGCCGCGCCAAGCTCTGTACGAGGCCCGCGCCGACGGGATCGCCGACCGTCGAGAACACGATCGGCAGGCTATCCGTCGCCGCTTTCAACGCCTTGGGGGCCAGCGTTCCCCACCCCGCCACCAGCACGTCCGGCTTGGCCTGCACGAGTTCCACGGCGAGCGCGGCAAGCCGCGCGGGATCGCCTTCGGCCGAGCGATAGAGGACGGAAAGATTCGCGCCTTCGGTGTAGCCCAGCTCGCCCATCTGCCTGGTCAGCAGCGTCATGTCCTCGCCCTGTTCGAGAGATAGGAAACCAACGCGATAGATTCGCGATTGCGCGACGGCCGCGAACGGCACTGCCGCGGCACCGGCAGCAAGGCCCAGGAATGCGCGCCGCCTCACTAGAAAAAACGCAGCCGTTGGCCGAGGCCGAGGCGTTCGGCCTTGGCGAGCATCGCGTGGCCGAGCGCAATGTCGGAGAGCGACAGGCCGCGATGCCAGAACAAGATCGTCTCCTTGTCGTTCTCGCGGCCGGTCTTGAGGCCGGCCACGACCTGCCCCATCTCGGCATGGAGCGTCTGCTCCGAGAGCTTGCCCGCGTTCACATGCGCCCGGAGGCTGCCGAACGGGCCGCCCTTGCACTGGCCCCAGTCGTCAACCACGAGCTTCTGCATGATGTCGGTCAACGACAGTTCGACCGCACTCATCGTGCCGTAGGGCACGACGAACGCCGAAGGCTTGATCCACTCCGTCTTGAGCATCGGCGTCGGCTCGTTGAGGCGCGAGGCCTCGACCACGATGTCGGCGCCCTCGACGCAGGAACGCCAGTCCTCGGTGACGACGATCTTCTTGCCGAGATCCTTCTCGAGCCGGGCGGCGAAGGCGTTGCGGCTCTCGGGCCGGCGCGAGTGGACGCGAATCTCGTCGAAGTCGAAGAGGTGGTTCAGGAGTCGCACGTTCCAGTAGGACGAGCCGCGTGCACCGATGTGCCCCAGGATCTTCGAGTTCTTGCGCGCGAGATACTTCGCCCCGACGGCGGTCATCGCGCCCGTTCGCATGTCGGTGATGCCGCCCGCCTCGACGATCGCCTTGGGCATGCCGTTGTGCGGATTGAACAGTACCAGCACGCCGAACTCCGACGGGTAGCCCAGTTTGTAATTGTCGACGAAGTCGCCCACGACCTTGACGCCCGCCGAGTCGATCGGCCCGCCGATCGCGCCGCGCAACACGTTGAAATGGCCGTTCGCCACGCCGGGCTGGATGTGCATGCGCGGCTCGATCACGGTCTCGCCGCGGCCCTGGGCGGCCAGGCTGGTCTCGATCGCCCCCAGGATCTCGTCGTCGGTGATCTGCAGAGCCTCGATGTCGAGGCGGTTCAGATAGGAGATGTAGATCGCGGTCATGTGTCCTTATACTCCGGCATGACGTTGCTCGAACTGCAAAACTTCTCCTGCGGCTACGGCGAGATGATCGCGGTGCGCGATCTGTCGGTCGCGGTCGAGCCGGGCCGGATTCTGGCGCTGCTCGGTCCCAACGGCGCGGGCAAGACCTCGACCATCCTGGCCATCATGGGCCACGTGCAGATCAAATCCGGCAGCCTGTCGGTGGCCGGTAACGACATCACGCGCACCGCCGCCCTCAGGCGGGTCGAGATGGGCCTGGCCCTCGTGCCCGAAGGCCGCCGGCTCTTCTCCGATCTCACGGTGGCAGAGAATCTGACCGTCGGCGGCTACAGCCACTCCCGCGCCGACGAGAAGCGCAACCTCGCCAAGGTCTTCGAGTTGTTTCCCCGCCTCTTCGAGCGCCGCACCCAGCTCGCCGCGTCGCTGTCGGGTGGCGAGCAGCAGATGCTGGCGATCGGCCGCGCACTGATGTCCCAGCCCAAACTCCTCCTGGTCGACGAGCTCTCGCTCGGCCTGATGCCCAAGATGGTCGACCTCTGCATCGGTGCGCTGCAGAAGCTCAACCGCGAGGAAGGCCTGGCCATCGTGCTGGTCGAGCAGAACACCGCCCGCGCGCTCGATGTCGCCCACCAGGTCTGCGTGCTGGCCTCGGGCCGCAGCGTCTTCACCGGCTCGGCCGAAAGCGCGCGCCGTGACGTCGACCTGCTGCACTCCTACACAGGAGTCGCGGCCTGACATGAGACGCCGTCCCTTCATCAGCCTGGCAGGCGCGAGCCTTCTCGCCGCACCTTTCCCGGCCAGCGCCCAGAAGGCCGCGAACGCCACCGTCGGCCTGCTGACCACGGCGACACTCGACGCCGCCGCACTTGCCGCGATCCGCAACGGGCTCGGCGAACGCGGCTATATCGAAGGCCGCAACGTCGGCTTCATCGCACGCGCGGCGGACGGCAAATACGACCGGCTGCCAGCGCTGGCGGCCGAGCTGGTCGCCGCAAACGTCTCCGTCATCCTCGGCATCGGCGGACCGTTTCCGACGCGCGCGGCGAAGGCGATCACCACGACGCTCCCGATCGTCTTTGCCTACGGCGGCGACCCGGTCGCCGATGGTCTCGTTGCCAGCATCAGCCGGCCGGGCGCCAACGTCACCGGCGCGACCTTCCTGGGTGTGACGCTGGCGGGAAAGCGTATCCAGATCCTGCGCGATCTGCTGCCGCGCGTGGCCGACATCGCGTTTCTCGTGAACCCGACCTCCTCGCTCACGCCGCCGCAGCTCAGGGATGCCGAAGCCGCCGCCAAGTCTCTGGACGTGCGCCTGCACATCTTCAATGCCAGCACCGCCGAAGAAATCGATGCAGCCTTCGATGCGATGGTGCGCGCCAAGGTCGATGCGCACATGCTCGGCACCGATCCGAGCTTCGGGCTCGTCCACACCAGGCGGATCATCGCGCTGGCCGCACGCACGCGCCTTCCGACCATCTATCCAACCCGCATCGAGGCTCATGACGGCGGCCTGATCAGCTATGGCGCCAGTTTTTACGACACCATCCGCCAGGCGGCGGGCTACGTGGGCCGCATCCTCGATGGCGAGAAGCCGGCCAATCTGCCCGCCCTGCAGCCGACGACTTTCGAACTCGTCATCAACGCCAAGACCGCCAAGACGCTGGGCCTCACCGTGCCGCCGTCGCTGCTCGCAGTCGCTGACCAGATCATCGAATAGGCGGCCTTCCCGTTAAATAAACGGGAACTAAACGGCCGGCCCTTCCCGAAAGTCGAATTTTCGGAGGTTTGCGGAGGAGCTAAACGGGCGAAATCGCCCGTTTAAATCTCCACGCTCGATCTGCCCCACCGTGCAGCGCCTCCCGTGGGCCCCGCAACGTATATTGTGATTATCGCAATCCATGTCAATACTTGAGGAGCGTCATTCCCGCGGCGGCATCCTGGCGAATTTCGGCAGCTCCGGGTCGAGATGATCCCAAGCATAACCGCCCGCGGTCCAGAAAACATGCTGCGGTCTGTAGCGGCCGGGATCGTCGAGGCTGGCCGCGTGCACGATGAAGAGGTCGGGCATCGCGGGAAACGTCAGGTAGACCGGCGAGCCGCAGGTCGGGCAGAAGGCATGAGACTTCACCGTTCCGCCATCACCCACCGCCTGCCAGTGCCTGGCCTCGCCTTCGATCTTCACGGTCGCGCTGTGAAAGGTGAGGTAGGACCCGTGGCCGGTACCGCTCCGGTGCTGGCACTGGCGGCACTGGCAGTCGCTCATCTGGACCGGCTCGCCCGCGATTTCGTAGCGGATCGCGCCGCAGGCGCATCCGCCGGTATAGGCCTTGCTCATCGATGATTGCTCCTCAGTGCTGTTCGCCGGCGATCTCGCCGATCGACGGGACGACCTTCTGCCAGCCGTCGCCCATGCCCTTGAACGCGGTCTCGTTCGTCGGCAGCACGAAGCCGGAATGAACGAGGCTGAGGCGTGTGCCGCCCTCCACCTTTGCGAGGGTGAACGTGACGACAGTATTCAATGGCGCACCGTACCCGACATTCGATGCGTCGCCGCCCTTCCAGGAATAGACGAGGCGCTCGTTCGGCCTCACGTCCAGCACCTCGCAGTGAATGACACCGTCCCAGGCGCCAGCGGGCGTCGTCTGATAGGTGAAGCGATTGCCCTTCACCGGCGCGAAGCCCTTGTTCGGCATGCGCAGCCAGCGGCCCATCAGCTCCGCTGTCGTCAGCGCCTTCCAGACTTTCTCCGGCGCGTGCGCGAACACGCGCTCGACGACGATTTCCTTCGTGTCGGATTTCAAGGCGGCGGCGGTCATGGATCGATCTCCTTCAAAAGGGTTTCAAGGCCGGCGAAGCGGTCGCGCCAGAAGACGGCGTAGTGACTCATCCAGTCGAAGAGCGGCGCGAGACCCTTGGGCTCGGCGCTGTAGAAAACGTTGCGCCCCTGCGCGCGATCGACGATCAGCCCGGCCTGCTTCAGCGACCGCAGATGCTGCGACACGGCCGACTGGGTGACCCCGCTGCCCCGCGTCAGTTCGACCACGGTGATCTCGTCGGACCGCACGATGCGTTCGAAAACGGCCCGCCGCGTGGGATCGGCGAGGGTGCGCATGACAGTGTCGATGGAGGCGGCCTGGATCATGTCTATTCATTAGCTTTCACTAATACATTAGTCAATACTAATTAGTAGGCAAAGGCCCTCGCTGCTCCGATGCTCGGGGGCCCGACGCGAGGAAAATCGCAATGACCGATACCGAGATTCGAGCGGCCCTCGATCGCCACTGGGCGGCAGCGGACGCGAGCGACTTCGAGGGCGAGCACCAGATCTACCGGGACGATGCGATACTCGAGTACCCGCAATCGGGCGAGCGCATCCGCGGCCGTCGGAACATCCAGGCCTCGCGCGCCGCGCAGCCGAACAAGAAGCGCTTCACGGTGCGGCGCATCCTCGGGACCGCCGGCCTCTGGATCAGCGAGTTCACCATCACCTATGACGGGCAGCCGTCCTACTCGGTGAGTATCATGGAATTCGAAGAGGGCAAGGTCGTGCGCGAGACCCAGTATTTCGGCGATGCGTTTGAGCCCGGGCCGTCACGTGCCCAATGGGTCGAGCGCTAGACGACGCCCGTGTAGGCCTGCCGAACGTCGTCACGCTTCATGACCTCGGCCGGCACGCCTTCGGCCAAAACCTTGCCCGCATCGAGCACGACCAGACGGTCGGCGACACGCAGAACCTCGCCGAGATTATGCTCGACCAAGAGGACGGTGATGCCCTCACCCGGCAATGTGCGGATGAGATCGGCCATGGTGGCGGCCTCGGCGCTGCTCAGGCCCGCCAGCGGCTCGTCGAGCAGCAGTAATTTGGGATCGAGCGCGATGGCGCGCGCCACTTCGAGACGCTTTCTCTGGCCGAGCGGCAGCGCGCGCGGCGATTTCTCGCTCTCGGCGGCAAGGCCGATGCGCTCGAGGATCTCGTGCGCCCGCTTGCGGGCCGCCGCGCGCGAGCGGATGGCGATGGCGCGCCACGGGCTGCCGGTCTGGTGATGACCCGCCGCCAGCATAACATTCTCGATCGTGGTGAAGCTGTAGAACGGCCGCACGATCTGATGCGTGAAGCCCAGGCCCAGCCGCACCCGCGCGTGTGCGGGCAACGACGTCACATCGCGGTCGCCCCGGAAGACGCGGCCTGAGTCCGGCCGCAGGATGCCCGCCACCATGCGCAGCGCCGTCGTCTTGCCGGCGCCGTTGGGCCCGATCACTGCGAGGAACTCGCCCTGCTCGACGATGAAGCTCACGCCATTGGCCGCGGCAACGCCGCCGAAGCTGATGTGCAGGTCGTCGATGCGCGCCAGCACCGTCATGGCGCGCCCTTCCTGCGCGTGACCATCGCGGCCAATCCCGCCAGTCCCCCGGGGCTGAAACGCATCACCAGCATCAGCATGGCGCCGAAGATCAGCAGACGATAGTCGGCGGCCGCGCGCGACACTTCCGGCAACAGGGTGAGCGCGATGGTCGCCACAACGACACCCCACACCGAGCCGGTGCCGCCAATCACCACCATGGTCAGGATCGCGATTGACTGCACGAAGTCGAACGTGTCGGGCAGGATGATGCGCGCGAAATAAATATAGAGCCCGCCTGCTAGACCGGCGAGCGCGGTGCCGATGCCGAAGGCCGTCAGCTTGTAGGTCGAGACGTTGACGCCCACGGTGCGCGCTGCATCCTCATCGTCGGCCACCGCGTCGAAGGTAAAGCCCATCCAGCTGCGCTTCAGCCAGATCGAGAACAGGATCACGGCAGCGGCGAAGAGGACGATCAACCCCGCATAGACCATCGGATCGAGGCCCGAGCCCGGGATGCCGGAGATGCCGAGTTCGCCGCCCAGCCACTTCTGCTTGCGCACGAATCCCAGGAATACGAAGCCGATACCCATCGTGGTGACGGCGAGGAAGTCGTGGCGCACGCGCAGCGAGGTGAGGCCGACGACGATGCCGATCGCACCCGCCACTATCGTCCCCGCCAGCAACGTGACCGGCAACGGCGCGCCCAGCTTGGCAAGATAGGCCGCCGTATAGGCGCCGATACCGTAGAACGCGGCATGCCCGAGGCTCACCTGGCCGCAGAAGCCCGAGATGATGTTGAGGCTGAGCGCCAGGATCATGTTGATCCCGATCACGCTCACGATACTGGCGATGTAGGAGCTCATTTGCGGCCCAGCAGGCCCTGCGGGCGCACCATCAACACGACGATCAGGAACAGGAAGCCGATGGCATCGCGGTCGAACACGTCGGCGAGATAGACCGCGCCGAAGGCCTCGACCACGCCCAGGGTCAGGCTGGCGATCAAGGTGCCGCGCACGCTGCCGAGGCCGCCCAGCACGATGATGGCGAGCGCCTTGTAACTCACGGCGCCGCCCATGGTCGGCTCGACATAGTTGTTCAGGAGGCCGACAAGCCCACCCGCGATGCCCGCGAGCACCGAGCCGAACAGGAAGTTGAAATAGCGCACCCGCACCGGGTCGATGCCGAAGCTGGTCGCCATCTGCGGGTCGGTGACAGTGGCACGCCAGCCGATGCCCGCACGCGTAAGGCCCGCGAACAGGCCGAAGCCCACCACCAACACGACCGCCACAACGATCATGGCGATCTCGACATAGGTGAGGTTGATGCCGGCGATGCCGAGGTTGGCCACGTACCAGGGGTTATTGTCGAACGCGATCCCATAGGCACCGAAGATCATCCGGAAGCCTTCCTGCATGACGATGAACAGGCCGATGGAGACGACCATCGGGACGAACGCGGCATGATGCAGGATCGGCTGGTAGGCCAGCCGGTAGATCGCGATGCCCGCGAGCCCGCTCACCACCACCGCGACGGCGAAGCCCAGCGCCAGGCTTCCGCTGGCATTCGCGACGGTCACCACCATGTAGGCGCCCAACGCGAAGACGCCGGCATGGGCGATGTGAAGGATGCGCAGCAGACCGTAGACCAGCGTCAGGCCCACGGCCATCATCGCGTACATGCAGCCGTAGGCCAGCCCTTTGACGATCAGCTCGACGAAGAGCATCGCAGCCTACGGCCGAAACGTCGTGCCGCTTACTTCGGCGGCGCCAGGATCGCCTGGTCGTCGATCACGGTAACGCCCACGAACTTTCCGTCCTTGACCACGGTGACCTCGAGCGGCGAATAGAGCTCGCCCACCGAGTTGAAGTAGCCGAGCGGGCCGGTCAGCATCGCGAAGTTCTTGGTCGCGGCCAGCGCGTCGCGGACCTTGGCGGGATCCGTGCTGCCCGCACGCTTCATGGCGTCGGCCATCAGCATGACCGAGGAGTAGCAATTGGCGGCGACCGCCTCGGCATCGTAGCCCGCGCGCTTCTTGAACTCGGCGAGGAAGGGCTGGAAGTCGGCCGGCGTTGTGCGGCCGCGATCCATGCCGCCCACGATGTAGATGCCTTCGGCTGCGTCCTTGGCGATCTCCATCAATTTCATCGAGTCGAAGGCCTGCGCCGCCACGATCGGCTGCTTGAGGCCGCCGGCGCGGACTTGGGCCACGAGCGGCCCGCCCACGAAGTAATAGCCGATGGCGTAGATCACGTCGGCATTGTCGGCCTTGGCCGAGGCCACGATCGGGCCGAACTGCCGCTCACCGAGGCCGAAGGTGTATTCCTTCACAACCGTGAGGCCGAGCGCCTTGGCTTCTTCCTTGAAGCCGTCGGCGATCGACTGGCCGAAATCGTTGTTCATGGTCAGCATCGTGACCTTCGAGGTCTTGCCGTACTTGTCGGCAATGAACTTCGCGGCACCCTTGCCCTGCGGCTGGCCGAGTTGCACGCCGCGGAAAGCCCAGTTGCCTTCCTTGGTGATGTCGGGATGCACGCCATAGGCGGAGATGTACGGGATGTGCGCCTGCTGGAAGACCGTTGCGGCCGCGCGCGTCGGACCGGAATAGCTGCCGGATATGGCAGCCACGACCTTGTCCTGCCCGATCAGCTTGTTGGCGATCGGCACCGACTGGTCGGGCTTGTTCTGGTCGTCGTAGATCACCAGCTCGATTTTCTGGCCGTTCACGCCGCCCTTCTCGTTGATCCAGTCGCGCGCGATCTCCGCGCCGATGGTCGAGGACTTGCCGTCGGCCGCGGCCGGACCGGACTGCGGCGCGTGGAAGCCGATCTTGATCTGCGCCGACGCGCTGCCGGCGAACAAAAGCCCGGCCGTGGCAACCGCGGCGATCAATTTCTTCTGCATGGTCACTTCCCCTTCAACCCCAAAGTCCCAACCTCGGCGGCGAACAGCGGATGCGCCCGCTCGCTGAGAATATGCCGGCACCAGAACGCCTGCATGTCGAGAAACCTCTTACGCAAATCATCATAGGCCGGCACTTCCGGCCGGGCAAAGCGGTCAAGCAAGAGCTGGTCCATCAGGGCGCGGATCGCGGGATCGTCGCCGGCCGCCAGGAATGCCGCGGCGACCTCGGCCGAGGCCGGTGCCGAGGCCACGAGCGCCGGGATCGCCGTGGGTTCGGTGCGGTTGATGACCCTCACCTGGGCGGCGAGGTCGGGGGCGTCCTTCGCAATCAGCGCGAAGGCGTATGAATCGAGCGGTGCCACCTCTGCCTTCTTCTCGATCACCGCCTTCAGCGCGCCCATGGGCGTGAAGCACGGATCGACGACCTCGCGGTAGAGCGGTTTGGCGCTGCCGTATGGCATCAGCGTGTGCAACAACGCGGCATAGCCTGACTGCGACTCGGGCGTCGTGAGCGCCAGTCGATGGCCGAACGTCTGCTCGAGGGTCTGGAACGGGCTGTCGGCGCGCACGACCACGTCGCTCCAGTAGCAGGCGCGGCCGCCATAGGCGGGCGGCGACGGTATGGGCGCCACGACGAGCTGGGGCTGCGGCGCGGCCAGGCTGTAGGGCAGCCCGCACATGAAGACCGCGGCCTTGTCGGGCCGTTTCCACATTTCGGAAATCGGCGCGGGCGGTGCATGATCCACGACGTCGATGGCCGTGCCTGTCCGCTTCACGATCGAGCCGAGCAGGCTGCGCCACAGCGCCGCGACGTGGGGCGTGACGGAGTACATGCGGGCGTTTGCGATCATCGAGTTCGATATACACGGTTGGCCCGCTATTTGCGACGACGCGTGCTCTGTCCTTCACCTCTTTGCCGGAAAGTGCCGCACATGAAGAGACGCAATTTCATCCAGGGGGCTTCGCTCGCCGCCGGCGCGCTGCCGTTCCTCGGTCACGAAACCCTGGCGCAGAAGACCTCCGCCAAGACGCTGAAGATCATCCACAACGGCAACCTGGCCTCGCTCGATCCGATCTGGACGACGGCGCCGCCGACCAAGGATTACGGCTTCCTGGTCTTCGACCAGCTTTTCGCCGTCGACTCCAAATACGTGCCGCATCCGCAGATGGCCGAGGGCTACACGCTCGAGGACGACGGCAAGACCTACGTGATCTCCCTGCGCGAAGGGCTGAAGTTTCACGACAACGCGCCGGTGCTTCCGGCGGACTGCATTGCCTCGATCCAGCGCTGGGGCGCGCGCGACGGCTTCGGCCAGCTGATGATGAAGTTCGTCGACACGTTCGAGGTGGTCAACGACCGCAAATTCAAGATCAAGCTCAAGAAGCCGTTCGCGCTGCTGCCGGCGGCGCTGGGCAAGAGCAACTCCTCGCAATGCTTCATCATGCCGGAGCGCATGGCGAAGGTGGATCCGATGAAGCAGGTCACCGAGACGATCGGCTCGGGTCCCTATCGCTTCCTAAAGGAAGAGTTCGTGTCGGGCGCGAAAGCCGCGTGGGCCAGGTTCGACGGTTACATTCCGCGCAAGGAGCCGGTCGACAGCATCGCCGGCGGCCGCATTCCCGCCGTCGATCGCATCGAGTGGGCGTTCATCAGCGATCCCTCGACGGCGATGGCGGCCCTCGTGGCCGGCGAGCAGGACTACTGGGACACGCCGACGCCCGACCTGCTGCCGATCATGAAGGCCGATCCCAACATCGTGGTGACGCCGCGCAATCCGACCGGCTCCTACTACATGCTGCAGCTCAATCACACGCAGCCGCCCTTCAACAATCCCAAGGTGCGCCAGGCGTTGGCGATGGCGATCGACCAGGAGACCTTCCTGAAGTCGGCCGTGTCCGATCCGTCGCTGATGAAGGCCTGCTACAGCTACTATGGCAGCGACTCGCCCTACTACACCCAGGACGGCGCTGACGTCATGAAGGTGAAGAGCCTCGACAAGGCCAAGGCCGCGCTCAAGGAAGCGGGCTACGGCGGCGAGAAGGTCGTGATCCTGGGCGTGATGGAAAACCCCATCCAGGCCGCGATGTGCCAGGTGGCCGAGGACCTGATGCGGCGCATGGGCCTCAATGTCAGTCTGGTGGCGATGGATTTCGCAACCATGGCGCAGCGCCGCACCAGCCGCGAGCCGTCGGACAAGGGCGGCTGGAGCTGCTTCATCACCGTGTGGACCGGCTCCGACATCGTCAATCCGGCCGTGCACCAGATGCTGCGCGCGGGCGGCAAGACCGCCTGGTTCGGCTGGCCGACCGATCCCGAGATGGAGACGTTGCGCGAACAATGGAGCGAGGCGCCGACCGAGGCTGAGCAGAAGACGTTCGCGGTCGCGCTACAGGTCGCGGCCTTCAAGACCCTGCCCTACATCCCGCTGGGCTCGCTGGTACCCATGGTCGCCTATCGCAAGAACCTGACCGGCGTCTGGCCCTGCCCGGTGCAGGCCTACTGGAACATCGGCAAGAGCTGATGTCTTAAATGCTGGGCTACACTGTTCGGCGCCTGCTCATGGCCGTGCCCGTGATGGGCGTGGTGGCGCTGGTCGTCTTCAGCCTGCTCTACCTGACGCCGGGCGATCCGGCGCAGGTGCTGGCGGGCGACACGGCGACGCCCGAACAGGTCGCCAAGATCCGCAGCGCCCTCGGCCTCGACGAGCCGCCGCACCTGCGGTTCCTGAGCTGGCTCTGGCATATCGTGAAGGGCGACCTCGGCACCTCGATCTTCAGCGGCGAGGCCGTCACGCACATGATCGACCAGCGGCTGGAGGCGACCTTTTCGCTGCTGCTGCTGGCCGTGCTGATCTCGATCTCAGTGGGGGTGCCGTTCGGTGTGGCGGCCGCGGCGCGGCGCGGCAGCTGGATCGACGGCGCGCTCACCACCTACAGCACGCTGGGCTTCTCGCTGCCGGCCTTCATCGCGGGCTATGGCCTGGCCTACCTCTTCGCCACGACCTTGAAGTGGCTGCCGGTCCAGGGCTTCGTGCCGCTGTCGCAGGGCATCGAGCCGTGGCTGCGCAATCTCATCCTGCCGGCGGTGACACTCAGTCTCGTCTACTCGGCGATCATCGCGCGCGTGACGCGCGCGTCGATGCTCGAAGTCCTGTCCGAAGACTACATCCGCACCGCACGCGCCAAGGGCGTGGCGCCGTGGCGGGTGCTGTTCCGGCATGCGCTGCAGAACGCGGCCGTGCCGGTGATCACCATCATCGGCATCGGCATCGCCACCCTGATCGGCTCGGCGGTGATTACCGAAAATGTCTTCGCCATTCCCGGCGTCGGACGGCTGACGGTCGACGCGATCCTGCACCGCGACTATCCCATCATCCAGGGCGTGGTGCTGATGCTGAGCGCCGCCTACGTGCTGGTGAACGTCGCGGTCGACCTTTGCTACACGTTGCTCGATCCGAGGATCCGATATTGAAACGGCTCATCTTGAATCGATGGGGCATCTGGATCGGTGGCAGCCTGCTCGTGTCGATGATCCTCATAGCGCTGCTGACACCTGTTGTCGTGAGCGGCGATCCGCGCGCGCTCTCGCCCGGCAGCCGCCTGCTGCCGCCGTCCGCGCTGCACTGGTTCGGCACCGACCAGCTGGGCCGCGACCTCTTCGTGCGCGTGCTCTACGGTGCGCGCATCTCGCTTTTCGTCGGCTTCTCGGTCGCCTTCCTCTCGGCGGTGATCGGTACCTCCGTCGGCATGCTGTCGGCAGCGAACCGCCAGCTCGACGCCGTCGTGATGCGGGTGATGGATGGCGTGATGTCGATCCCCGCGATCCTGCTTGCGATCGCGCTGATGGCCGTGACCGGCGGCTCGGTGTTCAACGTGATCGTGGCCGTCACCATCGTCGAGATCCCGCGGGTCGCGCGGCTGATCCGCGGCATCGTGCTCACCCTGCGCGACGAGACCTATGTCGAGGCCGCGATCTCCACCGGCACGCCGCCTGCCCGGATCGTGATCCGTCACCTGCTGCCGGGTATCGTGGCGCCCCTCATCGTGCAGTCGACTTTCATCTGGGCCACCGCCATGATCCTCGAGGCGGCGCTGTCCTTCATTGGTGCCGGCACGCCACCCACCACGCCGAGCTGGGGCAATATGCTGGCCGACGCGCGCGCGCTTTGGCAGATCCGCCCGACCCTGATCTTCTTTCCGGCCGCGTTCCTGTTCGTGACGCTGCTCGCCGTGAACATGCTGGGCGACGGTCTTCGCGACCTGCTCGATCCACGCCAGGCGCCGCAAACCTGAGCCGCAAACGTGACACTCTTCTCTCACCCCGTCGATCGGACTATCTTCAAACCCAGGGAGTTCTCATGAGCATGTTTCATCTCGGCTGGTTCCTCGGACCGGGCATCACCATCCAGGGCTGGAACGAGCCCGGATATTCCCCGGGCTACGACTGGACCAAGCCGGACATCTTCGTCGACGCCGCACGCGCCTTCGAGCGCGCCTGCTTCGACGTCTTCATCCTCGAAGACTCCTCGGCGGTGCCCTACGCCTACCAGGGCAAGATGGATTTCTACCTGAAGAACGCGGTGATGACGCCGAAGTTCGATCCGGTGATGGTGACGCCCTATCTGATCGCCGCGACCAAGCACATCGGCCTCGCACCGACGCTCACCACGACCTTCTATCCGCCGTGGCTGCTGGCGCGCTCGCTGGCGACGCTCGACCATTATTCGAGCGGCCGCATCGCCTGGAACATCGTGACCGCGACCAGCGATGCCGCCGCCCAGAACTACGGCCTCGACAAGCAGATCGAGCACGATTTGCGCTACGACATGGCCGACGAGTTCGTCGACTGCGCGAGCCAGCTCTGGGATGCCTGGGAGCCCGACGCCGTCGTGATGGACGAGGCGACGCACACCTTCATCGACCCGTCGAAGGTCAAGGTCGTGAACTTCGAGGGCAAGTACTACAAGACGCGCGGACCATTGAACGTGCCGCGCTCGCCACAGGGCCGGCCGGTGTTCATCGCGCCGGGCGGTTCGCCGCGCGGCCGCAAGTTCGCCGGCCGCAATGCCGAGGTCGTGCTGGCCGGCGGCGAGAGCGTGGCCGACATGAAGGGCTATCGCGACGACGTGATGAAGCATGCCAAGGAGCTCGGCCGCGACACATCGAAGATCAAGACGATGTTCACCTGCGTGCCAACCGTGGTGCGGAGCCCGAGCGACGTCGCCGACATGAAGGACCAGCTCGCCAAGGGACGCGCGCATCACTTCGAGCGCGGGTTGGCCGCGATGTCGTTCCTCTCGGGACTCGATTTCTCGCAGTTCGATCCCGACAAGCCGATGGGCGAGTTCACGACCAACGGCATGCAGACCCTGCTGCGCACATTCAAAAACGCCGGTCCCAACGCCACCCTGCGCGACGTGGTGACCAAGCCCAGCGGACAGGGCTTCACGAACTTCATCGGGACCGCCGACCAGATCGCGGGGCAGATGCAGGAGTCGATGGAGGAGATCGGCGGCGACGGCTTCCTGGTCACCGGGCAGCTCCGGCCCAAGTACGTGCAGTCGATCGTCGACGAGCTGGTGCCGGCCCTGTGGAAGCGCAAGCTGACACGGCGCGAGTACAGCCACGCGCATTTCCGCGACAACATGACGGCGTTCTAGTGCAGTCGATTCGTCCTTTTCTCGACGCGCTGGAAAAGGACGGCGCGCTGCTGCGAATCCGCAAGCCGGTCGACAGGGAGTTCGAGCTCTCGGCCTTCCTGTCCGCCGCCGACTCGGGCCCCGCGCTGCTGTTCGAGAAGGTGAACGGCTCGGCCCTGTGCGTGGCCGGCAATCTCCTGAACAGCCGCTCGCGGGTGGCGCAAGCGCTGGGCATCGGCGTCGCCGACATCGTGCCGCGTATCCACGAGGCCATCCGCGTGCCGGTGAAGCCGGTAGAGGTCGCGAGTGGCCGCGTGCAGGAGGTCGTCGTCACCGACAATCCGCTTGCCGTGCTGCCGGTGCCGCGCTTCTTCGAGCGCGAAGCCCGGCACTACATCACCGCGGGCGTGATCCTGGCGCGCGATCCGCAGACCGGCAAAGGCAACGCTTCCTTCGCGCGCTTTGCGATCCATGACGGCAAGACCGCGATGGTCGGCATCGCGCCCAATCACCATCTCGCCCTGTTCTCCCGCCGTGCCGCCGAAGCGGGCAAGGCGCTGGAGATCGCCGTCGTGATCGGGGCCCATCCCGCGATCCAGCTCGCCGCCTGTCTCTATCTCGGCGTGGGCGACGACGAGCTCGAGTGCGCGGGCAGCCTGCTCGGCGCGCCGGTCAACGTCGTGAAGGCCAAGACCGTCGACCTGATGGTCCCGGCCGATGCGGAGATCGTGCTCGAAGGCACGATCGATGCGCGCCAGCCGATCGAGGAAGGCTTCGTCTCCGAATATCACGGCATGTACGAGAACTACGGCCCGGGCTTTCGCACCACCTTCTCGGCGCTGACACATGCGAAGGATGCGATCTACCAGGCAATCGAGCCCGGCTATCACCGCGAGCACATCTATCTCGGCGCGCTGCCGATCGCGGCCAGCCTCCGGAGCGCCATCGCCGCCGTTGTGCCGAACGTACGCGACGTGGCCGTGACCGAAGCGGGTGCCGGCCGCACCGACATCGTGGTGCAGCTCGACGCGGCGCGCCCGGGCCAGGCGCGCCGCGCCATGTTTGTCGCCTTCGCGGCCGTCAGCCTCGTGAAGCGAGTGACCGTCGTCGACGCCGACATCGATCCGTGGGACGCCGTCGCCGTCGACTGGGCGCGCGTCCATCGCATGAAACTCGAGCGCGATCTCCTGCTCGTGCCGCATTCCGGCACGGATCGCTCCGAGGCGATGGAAGATGGCGGTCTTGTGACGAAGGCAGGCTTCGACGCCACCGCCAAGGCCGGTGATCGCATCGAAGGCATCGACCGCGCCCTGCCGCCGGCCGCAGCACGCGAGGCCGCGAAAAGATGGTTCACCGAGAGCTTGCCACCGTCCCGGAGACAGTGGTTGAAGTAGAGAGATGAACCTCGATCCTGGGAACGTCCCTCTCCGCGCCTGGACGGAGCTCTATCGCGGCGGCAAGGCCGCTCTCGCCGACACCTGCTGGCCAAAGATCGAAAGAAGTGCGGCGTCGGTCGCCAAGATCGTGGGCCGAGGCGAGCCGGTCTACGGCATCAACACGGGCTTCGGAAAGCTCGCCAACATCCGCATCGCCGCCGGCGACCTCGAAGCGCTCCAGCGCAACATCGTGCTGTCGCATTCCGCAGGCGTCGGTCCTGCCATGCCGCAGCCCATCGTGCGGCTGATGATGGGCCTCAAGATCGCCTCGCTCTCGCAGGGCTATTCCGGCGTCGCCGTCGCCACCGTGCGCCTGCTGGCCGCCATGCTGGAGCGCGGCGTGCTGCCGGTCGTGCCGTCGCAGGGTTCGGTCGGCGCCTCGGGCGATCTCGCGCCGCTCTCGCACATGACCGCGACAATGATCGGCGTGGGCTCGGTTACGTTCGAGAACGAGACGATGCCCGCCGCCGCCGGATTGGCGCGCGCCGGACTCCAGCCGTTGACGCTCGGCGCCAAGGAAGGTCTCGCGCTTCTGAACGGCACGCAATTCTCGGCAGCCTACGCGATCGCGGGCCTCAGCGAGGCAGAGCGGCTCTTCCAGGCGGCGCTCGTCACCGGCGCCCTGTCGACCGATGCCGCCAAGGGCTCCGACACGCCGTTCGACCCGCGCATCCACGCGATCCGCCGCCATCCCGGCCAGATCGAGGTCGCAGCAGCTCTGCGCGCGCTGCTGCGGGGAAGTACGATCCGCGAAAGCCATCGCGTCGGCGACGATCGCATCCAGGATCCCTATTGCCTGCGCTGCCAGCCCCAGGTCATGGGCGCCTGCCTCGACTCGTTGCGGGGCCCTGCAACTGTTCTCGGCCATGAGGCCAACGGCGTCGTCGACAATCCGCTGATCTTCCCCGACACCGACGAGGCCTTGTCGGGCGGCAACTTCCACGCCGAGCCGGTGGCGCTCGCCGCCGACACGATCGCGGTCGCCCTGTGCGAGATCGGCTCGCTGGCCGAGCGGCGCATCGCCATGCTGGTCGATCCCGCGCTTTCGGGGCTGCCCGCGTTCCTGACGCCCAAACCCGGCCTCAACTCGGGCTTCATGATCCCGCAGGTGACGGCGGCGGCTCTGGTCTCCGAGAACAAGCAGCGCGCCTATCCCGCCAGCGTCGATTCGATCCCGACCTCGGCCAACCAGGAGGACCATGTCTCGATGGCCGCGCACGGCGCGCGCCGCCTGCTCGAGATGACGGCCAACCTCGCCAACGTGATCGGTATCGAGCTGCTGACGGCGGCCCAGGCCTGCGACTTCCACGCGCCGCTGAAGTCGAGCACGCGCCTGGAAGCCGCCCGCGCGCTCTTGCGCAAGGACGTGCCGACGCTCACCGACGATCGCTACTTCGCGCCTGACATGGAGCGCTCGACGTCCCTGGTCACGAGCGGCGCACTGGCCGAGGCCGTGGGCGGCAACTCTTTGCCGACGCTCTTCTAGCCGTTCAGCACCATATCCGCGGCCTTCTCGCCAATCATGATCGAGGGGGCATTGGTGTTGCCCGAGGTCAGCGTCGGCATGATCGACGCATCGGCGACGCGCAGCCCCGCGATGCCGTGAACGCGCAGCTGCGGATCGACGACCGCCATCGCATCGTTGCCCATCTTGCACGTGCCGACCGGATGATAGGTCGTCTCAGCCGACTTCTTCACCCAGTCGAGGATCTCGTCGTCCGCGACCTTGTCCGCGCCGGGCGCTGCTTCCTTGATCTTGAGGGGCGCCATCGCGGGCGCGGTCATGATTGCGCGGGCGATGCGCACTGCGCGCACGGTGAGCGCCGCATCCGCTTCGGCCGACAGGAAGTTGAAGTTGATCGCGGGGGGCCTGCCCGGATCGGCCGAGGTGATGTGGATGTGGCCCTTGCTCTCGGGCCGCATCGGATGGGCGTAGCAGGTGACGCCGGAGTCCCGCGAAATCTTCGGCCCCTTGGGGCCGGCCTCGGTGAACATCGGCACCCAGCCGAGCAACAAGTCGGGTGCCTCGAGTCCCTCGCGCGAGCGCACGAACGCACGCAGCGGCGCCGCCACCATGCCCAGCAGGCCTTTGCCGGTGAAGGCATAGCGCAGCGCCTGGCCAACCAGGCCGAGACCGCGACCGGTGTCGTTGTAGGTGATGCCCTTCGCGCCCACGGTCCAGCGCGTGCGCGGCGCATAGTGGTCGCGCAGATTCTCGCCGACGCCCGGCAGCGCGTGACGCACGTCGATGCCCAGCGCTTTCAGGCGATCGGGCTGGCCGATGCCCGACAGTTCCAGCAGCTGCGGGCTGTTGATCGAGCCTCCGCTTACGACGACTTCGCGCGCGGCCCGCGCCTCGCTCCGGCTGGCGCCGACGGAATAGCGCACGCCGACGCAACGCTGGCCCTCGCACAACAAACCCTCACCCAGCGCGCCGGTCTCGATGCGCAAATTGGGCCGCTTGCGGATCGGCTCCAGGTAGC
>CAIMEE010000073.1 GCA_903839865.1 Enhydrobacter aerosaccus
CGCCAGCGCATTCGTGAAAGTAGGACGGGACACAGGCTCCGCGGGAGCTGCAGGAATAGCTGCTGTCCTCGCAACGGCGAGGATCGGCGGGATCGCAGATCGGCCCGGTGGGCGGGCCGCCGCCGACGCAGCCACCTTTGCCGTCGCACCTTTCGCCCATCGCGCAGGAAAGGCCGCCCGCGCAATCGACCCGGCTGTTGTGCACGCACTTCCCGGGCGAGAATCGGCTCTCGTGGAAGCCCGGCAGGCACCATGAGCCGGTCGAGGTACGCGACGTGCCGGCCATTTTGTCCATATCGATCATCGAGGCGCACATGCCGTCTTGAAGGCAGACATTGCCGCCCGGACACATGTTCCCGTTGCCGCAATCGACGGGATTGACCGTCGGGCTGGCGGTGCGGGGCGTCGATGGACTGGGCGTGCTGGGCGCGCGCGTGCTGGGCGTCGGCGCGTTGACGGTCGGCTGGCCACTGCCCGTTGCCGGTGTCTGCGTATTCACGGTGGGTGTTCGCGTGGAAGGGGACGGCGCGTTGACGGTCGGTGACTCGATCCGGGGCTGGCCGGTGGTTTGCGCGATGGCCGCGACCCCGAAGAGCAGGCACAGACCGACGATACCCAAACGCCACAAGATTCCCCTCCCCGCTTTACCGGGATTTTGTCATTGCGCCGAAGGAGAGGTCAACGCGGCGCCGCACAAGGCGCGAAACAGAAAGCACCCTAGGGCAAGGGTCCCTCGCCTCCCGCGGGATGACAGCCTGCTGTCATCCCGGGCGAAGCGAGACCTTTCGCTACTTCTTCTCGACGTTCCAAAGCGCAAGCTCCGGCACCGAGAGCAGGCCCGAGATGTTGGTGCGAAGTGCGGTCGGCGAGGTGAACTGGCCGAGCGGCACGAAAGTCGGATAGCCGTCCGAAAGGCGCAGCGTCACCTGCTCGGCGATCGCCTTCTGCTTGGCCGGATCGGTCTCCTTGGCATAGGCATCGCGCAGCTTCTCTATCTCGGGATCGCACGGCCAGCCGAACGCGGCCTTCTCGCACGATGCATTGATGAAGGCGGCCGAGACCGGATTCATCACGTCGGGCGAACCCCAAGAGGTGAAGAAGACGCTCCAGCCGCCCTTGTCCGCGGGATCCTTCTTGGTGCGGCGCGCGACCAGGGTCTGCCAATCCATCGACTGCAGGTCGACCTTGAAGCCCGCTGCCTCGAGTTGCGGCTTGGCCACGGTGGCGAGCTGATTATGACCGGCGATGTCGGTCTGATGCATCATCACGATCGGCGCACCGTCGTAGCCCGCTTCCTTCAGCAGCTCCTTGGCCTTGGCGACATTACCCGTGAGCTTGTCGTCCCAGCCCTTGGTCGTCTCGAGCGGCGAGCCGCAGGGGAAGATCGACTTGCAGAGTTTGTAGAACTCGGGATTGCCGACGTTGGCTTCCAGGAAAGGCTTCTGCTCCATCGCGTAAAGCGCCGCCTGACGCACCTTCGCGTTGTCGAACGGCCTGGTGAGCACGTTGAAGCGCATCTCGTACTGACGGCCCGCCGCGTTCACGACCGTCGTCTTGATGTTCTTGTCCTTCTGCAACAGGGGCAGCAGGTCGGGCGGCACCGTCTCGATCATGTCGATCTCGCCGTTCAGCAGGGCGTTCACCTGCGTCTGCTGGTCGGGGATGGTGATCCACTCGACGCGGTCGACCTTCACCACCTTGCCGCCGGACAGACCCACGGCGGGCTCGGCGCGCGGCTTGTACTTGGTGTTCCTGAGGTAGACGGCCTTCTCGCCGGGCTTCCACTCGTCCTTCTTGAAGATGAACGGGCCCGAGCCGGTGTAGTCCGTGATCTGCGTGTTGGGGTCGGTCTCGGCCACCCGCTTAGGCATCATGAAGGGAATGTTGGCGCTGGCCTTGCCGATCGAGTCGAGCACCAGGCCGTAGGGCTCCTTCAGGAC
>CAIMEE010000074.1 GCA_903839865.1 Enhydrobacter aerosaccus
GCGCGTCTCGCTCCACCGCGCCAGCGCGGCGTCAGGATCCGCGGCACCGGCAGGGCCCGCGGCGCGCAGCACCGAGGCCCGCAGCTCGGCATGGATCGCCGCCAGCTCGTCGAGCATCGAGATCGCGGCCTGCGACGGCCACTGGCCTTCGCGCGGCAGCTTCTGGGCGCCGAGGCCGAGGCTGGCCAGCGACAGCCGCTCGCCCAATTTGAAGTAGACGCGCGCGGCGTCCTCGATCGAGCAGTTGTTGGCCTGGGCCGCCAGCATGAGATCGCCGGCGCCGGCCAGGGTCTGCAAGGCCGCGGCGCGGCGCGCGATCTCGGCCGGCGCGCCCATCGCCTCGAAGGCCGCGGCACGCTCGGTGAGGGCCGCGCTCTCGGCCTCGCCCACCAGCGACGCCGGCAGATCGCCCAGCGCCGTGACGGCCGCGCCCAATTGTTCGGTCGCGGCCATCGTGTCGATCGGCTGCGGCAGGCGACGCAGTGTCCATTGCACGGCGCGGGTCAGGAATCGTTGCGTCGCTACCAGCATCCGGATTTGCGCTTCGGCCTTCAGCGAGGAATCCAGCGCCTCGATGTCGGGCCACAGCTCGCGCAGCTTCCACGCATCGCGCACCACCGTGAAGGCGCGCGCGATCGCGGCGGCAGATGCGCCGGTGCGCTGGCCGACGTTGCGCACGAAGGTGGGGCCGCAGCGGTTGACCAGCGAGTTCACGACCTGAAGGGCCGCGATCTCGCGGCGCAGGCGATGGCTGCGGATCGCCGGCTCGAACTTCTGCTGCAGCGCTGCCGGGAAGTAGCGCATCAGTTCGGGCTCGAGCAGCGGATCGTCCGGCAGGTCGGAGTGCAGGATCTCGTCGTGGAGATCGATCTTGGCGTAGGCCAGCAGCACGCAGAGCTCGGGCCGCGTCAGATATTGCTTGGCAGTGCCGCGCGCGCGCATCGCCGCCGTATCGGGCAGGAATTCGACGGCGCGGTCGAGCCGGCCCTGGCGCTCCAGCGCGCGCATGAAGCGCTCGAGCCGGTCGTGCTCCTCGCCCGCCTGCGCCTCGGTCACGCTGACCGACAGGCTCTGCTGATAGTTGTGGCGCAGCACCAGCGCCGCCACCTCGTCGGTCATGCCGAACAGCAGCGGGTCGCGGTCGGCGGCCTTGAGCGCGCCGGTGGTGATCGCCTCGCCGGTCACGATCTTGATGTTGACCTCGTGGTCGGACGTGTCGACGCCCGCGGAATTGTCCAGTGCGTCGGTGTTGAGTCGCCGTCCCGCCAGTGCCGCCTCGATGCGGCCCTTCTGAGTGAAGCCCAGGTTCGCGCCCTCGCCGATCACCGTGGCGCGCAGGTCGGCGGCATTGATGCGCAGCGGGTCGCTGGCGCGGTCGCCCGCGTCTGCATTGGTCTCGCTCGATGCCTTCACATAAGTGCCGATGCCACCGAAATACAATAGGTCGACCGGCGCCTTCAGGATGGCGCGCATCAGGTCGACCGGCGTGGTGGCGGCGGTCTCGATGCCCAGCGCCGCGCAGGCTTCGGAGGAGAGCGTGATCGACTTGGCGGCGCGGTCGTAGATGCCGCCGCCGGCAGAGATCAGCCTCTGGTCGTAGTCCATCCACGAGGAGCGCGGCAGGTCGAACAGGCGCTGGCGCTCGGCCCAGCTCGCCGAGGGGTCCGGCGCGGGATCGATGAAGATGTGGCGATGGTCGAAGGCCGCGACCAGCCTGATCTGCTTCGACAGCAGCACGCCGTTGCCGAATACATCGCCCGACATGTCGCCGACGCCGGCCACCGTGAAGGGCGTGCGCTGGATGTCGGTGCCCAGCTCGCGGAAATGGCGCTTCACCGATTCCCACGCGCCGCGCGCGGTAATGCCCATCTTCTTGTGGTCGTAGCCGGCCGAGCCGCCCGAGGCGAAGGCGTCGTCGAGCCAGAAGCCGTAGTCGCGCGCCAGCGCATTGGCGATGTCGGAGAAGGTGGCAGTGCCCTTGTCGGCCGCGACCACGAGATAGGGATCGTCGCCGTCGTGCCGCACGACGTTCTGCGGCGGCACGATCGCGCCCGCGACATAGTTGTCGGTGATGTCGAGCATGCCGCGGATCAGGGTCTGGTAGCAGGCGATGCCCTCGGCCTGGATCTGCTCGCGCGTGCCGCCGCCCCCTTGCCCATTGGTCGGAGGCCGCTTCACATAGAAGCCGCCCTTGGAGCCGACCGGCACGATCACCGCGTTCTTCACCATCTGCGCCTTCATCAGCGCCAGGACCTCGGTACGGAAATCCTCGCGCCGGTCGGAC
>CAIMEE010000075.1 GCA_903839865.1 Enhydrobacter aerosaccus
ATAATAGGAGTCGCGGTCGCCGTAGAGCCACAGCATGGGTTGCGGAAAGGTGGCGCCTTTCCGGAAGAGCGGCGCATTGATCTGCTCCGCGGTGGAGCAGGCTTCGGCCATCCAGCCGCCCACGAAGTTGATGGCGGCGCGTGGCATTCCGGGGTGGCGGCCCGCCCAGGCGACGGTAAGGACGCCGCCGCGCGACTGGCCGCCGACCACGAAGCGGCTGCGGTCGACGAAGGGCTGGGCGAGCAGGATCGGCGTTACGGCCTCGATATCGCGTAACGCGCGTTCGGCGCCCGGAAGCGACAGCGCGGGATCGCAGCTGTAGCCGCGCGTGCGATCGATATCGAAGCCCTCGTCGTATCGCCCCTCTGAGCCGCCGCGTCCGCGCCGCGACGGCAGGATCACTGCCCAGCCGCGCGCCTTGAACCATTCCGCGAGCGCGGTCGGATCGTAGGGCCTGGAAAAGGCCGACGAGTCATTGCCCCTGCCGGTCGAGCCGTGATGGAAGATAAGCGTCGGAAAGGGGCCGCTGCCGGATGGCTTGTGGGTGATGACCGCGAGCTTGACGGTCTCGCCGTCGACGGTGACCGGCACCATCGAGCGTTCCTGCGCTGCCGCAGGTATCCCAAAGAGGAGAAGAGCCGAAAGGAGGAGGCCTATTCGGCCGCGACGATTTCCGGCGACGGGGCGGGCGCAGGCCGGGTGACGCGATGGGTCACCATGCGGTGGTGTAGGGCGCGCACCGTGTCGCTGCCCTTGGTCAGGCACATCCATGGGAAGAGACCATGCACGAAGCAGGCGAGGCTGCCCAGCAGCATGCGGCCGCCGAAGCCGAAGGCCATGCCCATATGCTGGAAATAAGTCTCGTTGACGGACGCGGGATGGTCGGTGAAGCGATTGGACATAAGGGAAGTTTACCGGTGCGCCGCGGAAACGGGTTGCGAGTTTTACGCCATTTGCGGCATTCTGGAGAAACAGTTTCCTTGAGAGGGCCGATGGCCGCAAAAATATCGCTCGATTCGTTCGACAAGCAGATACTGGATTGCCTGCAGAACGACTCCGACATGCCCCTGGCGGAGGTGGCCAAGAAAGTTGGCCTCTCCACGACGCCTTGCTGGCGTCGCATCAACCGGCTGCAGGAGCAGGGCATCATCAGGTCGCGCGTGGCGCTGCTCGACCGCAAGGCGGTGAACGCGGGCGTGACCGTGTTCGTGGCGGTACGCACGGCCCATCACTCCGCGCAGTGGCTCGGCCGCTTCGCCAAGGCGGTGGCCACCTTCCCGGAGGTGATGGACTGCTATCGCATGAGCGGCGAGATCGATTACCTGATCCGCCTCGCGCTGCCCGACATCGAGGCCTACGACGCTTTCTACAAGCGGCTGATCGCCAAGGTGGAGCTCTCGGACGTGACTTCGATGTTCGCGATGGAGGAGATCAAGTCCACCACGCGGCTCCCGCTCAACTACCTCCCCTAGCGTCAATGGTTTTCGGGCTCTAGGATCGCGCCAATTCAGCGAGAGGAAGCGATGAACACGGGCCCGAATACTGGCAAGAACCGCAAGAAGGTACTGATCGTCGGCCGCATGCCGCAGGCCGGCATCGACGTGCTGAAGAAGCGCGACGATGTCGATTTCGAGATCCTGATCGACGACAAGCCGGCTTCGCTCCATCCGAAGCTCAAGGATGCCAACGCCGTGACCCTGGGCGCCACGCCGTTCAGGCAACCCGAACTCGACGCCGCGCCCGGCATGATGGTGGTGGCCCGTCTCGGCGTCGGCTTCGACGCCGTCGACGTGCGCGCGCTCAACCAGCGCGGCATTCCGCTCATGACCACGGGCATCGCCAATTCCGTGTCGGTGGCCGAGCATGCGATGTACATGCTGCTCGCATCGGCGCGCCTGGTGAAGAAGTACGACCGCCTCGTGCGCGAGGGCGGCTGGGGCCATCGCCTGACCGACCTGCCGGCGGATCTTTCCGGCAAGTCGATCCTGGTGGTCGGCATGGGCCGCATCGGCTCGCGCACCGTGAAGCGCTGCGTGGCGTTCGAGATGGACACCTACGTGCTCGATCCCAACGTGCCGGAAGCCGAGATCAAGAAGGCCGGCGCCACAAAGGTGACCGACCTCAAGGCGATTCTGCCCAAGGTCGACTTCGTCTCGGTGCACTGCCCGAAGGCGCCCGAAACGATCGACATGTTCAACGCCGAGACGCTGGGCCTCATGAAGCCCGATGCGTTCCTGGTGAACACCGCACGCGGCGGCATCGTGAACGAGGACGCGCTCTACAATGCGCTCAAGTCGGGCAAGCTGCGCGGCGCGGGCCTCGACGTGCTCGACAAGGAGCCACCCGATGCCGACAACAAGCTGTTCAGCCTGGAGAACGTGATTTTCAGTCCTCACATGGCGGGCGTCACCAAGGAAGCGAGCGACCGCATGGCGGTGACCGCCGTCGAAAACATCCTGTCGGTGTTCGACGGCCATCCCAACGCCGCGCACTGCGTGAACAAGGAAGTGCTGGGTTAGCGATCAGCCCGGCAGCAGATCCTCGATCTCGGCATCGGTCGGAAAGCGGCCGGTCTTGCTGCGGGAATAGGCTAGGGCTCCGTCGACGGTGACGTCGAACTGGCCGGGTTTGCCGGGGCGCAACTCGATGTCGGCGGCGCCCATCTTCTGGAGGCTGTCCCTCACCCGGAGGGCCTGCGGCTTGTAGCCTCAAGCGCCGCAGAATTCGATCAGCACTTTCATGCGACGAAGGTGGGGGCTTAGAGTGCCGCCAGCAAGGGGGAGTTTTTTGCGATGAAGTATGGACCGCTGGGCCGTTCGGGCCTGATCGTCAGTCGTATCTGCCTGGGCGGCAATTCCTGGGGCGCCAAGGGCCGCCGCGGCTGGGGCAAGTTCGACGAGACCGAGGCGCCCGCCTACTTCAAGCGCGCGCTCGACGTCGGCATCACCTTCTTCGACACCGCCGACAATTACAACGCCGGCCGCTCCGAGGAGATCATGGGCGCCACGCTCATGAAGATGGCGCGGCGGGAAGATCTCGTGATCTCGACCAAGGTCGGCATTCGTCAGAGCCCGTCACAGAACGACGTCGGCACCGGTCGCAAGCATCTGCTGGCCTCGATCGACGAGCAGCTGAAGCGCCTGCAGACGGACTACATCGACGTCTACCAACTCCATCGCCTCGATCCGTACACCCCGGTCGAGGAGACCATGTACACGCTCGACCAGATCGTGAAGTCGGGCAAGGTGCGCTACATCGGCGGCTCGACCATGCCCGCCTACAAGTTCGCGCAGATGATCATGATCGCCGACTGGAAGGGCTATGCGCGGCCGATCGCGATGCAGAATCTCTACAATCTCATCGCGCGCGAAGAGGAGAGGGAGATGAACCGCCTCTGCCACGAGCAGGGCGTGGGCCTCATTCCCTATTCGCCGCTGGCGCGCGGCTTCCTGGCGGCCAACCGCACCAAGGGCGGCGGCGGCGCCACCGAGCGCGCGAAGAACGACGCCAACGTGACGGCAGACAGCTATCGCGACTCCGACTGGGAGATCGCCGAGCGCCTGAAGAAGGTGGCCGCCGGCAAGAACTGCTCGCCCGCGCAGGCGGCGCTCGCCTGGATGCTGAGCAAGCCGTACATGGCGGCGCCGATCATCGGCGCCACGAGCCTCGATCAACTCACCTCGGCCGCGCAGGCGACCGAGGTCACGCTGACGGCCGATGAGACCAAGATACTCGAGGAGCCGTACGAGTTCCGGGTACCACCAGCCAACTAGCCGGCCGGCGCGCGGCGCCGCTTGAGCGCCCACGCGAAGTACCAGGACAGTACCGGCAGGAAGACGGCGGCGAACCAGAAGATCGGCTCGGCACCATAACGGTCGACGATCGGTGCCGCGACGGGCACGCCGATCGCCTGTCCCACGAACAGGCAGAGCGCGAACAAGGCGAGCGCCGAGCCGCGCGCTTCGGGCGCCATCTGCGTGCCATTTGTCTGCAGTGTGTTGTGCAGCATGTAGAAGGTGATGCCGCAAAGCACGATCGCGCCGAACGCCACGACGGCATTGGGCGCGATAGCCAGTATTGCGAAGGAAAGCCCGAGGCCGGTGCCGCCCCACAGGACAAGGCCGCGCTCGCCCAGCAGGCGCACGAGATGGTGCGCCGCCATTACATACAGAAAGCCGCCGCCGCCGAAGGCCGCGACGGCGAGACCGACGGCGGCGAGGCTGAGGCCAAAGTGCAGATGCAGGTGGGTGCCCACGAAGGTGAAGCAGCCCCAGAAGACGCCGCCTTCCAAGGCCACGACGAGGATGATCGTGAGCGCCCACGGCCTTCGCAGCACGCCAACCATCTGACTGACCATCGAGCCGGCCGCGCGCTCGCCCGGCCGTGCGATATCGGGCCGCGCGCGCATGACGGCGAACAGCGCGATGCCCGCCACGACATAGATGCTGGTCAGGACCCAGAACACCGCGCGCCAGCCCAGCCAGTCGCCGAGCGCGCCGCCCATTGCCGAGCCGGTCATCAGGCCCAGCGTCTGGCCGGTCAGGAAGCGGGCGAGCGTCGCCTGGCGCTTCTCGTAGCCCACGTTGTCGCCCAGCCACGCGATGGCGAGCGGGATGATCGCCGAGCTGGTGACGCCGGTCAGGAAGCGCGTGCCCGCCAGCATGCCAAGCGATACAGCGAGCGCGCTCGCCGCGCAGCAGAGGGCGGCCGCGATGCAGGCGATGGCGACCACCGGCAGCTTGCCGTAGCGGTCGCCGAACGGGCCATGCACCAGGACGAAGACGCCGTTGGCCAAAAGAAAGAGGGTGGTGGCGATCGACGCGGCGCCGACGGTGACGTGGAATTCATCGCTGAGCTGGATCAGCAGCGGATCGAGCACACGCATGTTCGCCGCGGCGGCGAAGGCCGCCACCGACAGCAGGACGATGATGAAAGTGGGTGCGGACCGCGCAGCGGCGGCGGAAACGGACATCGTGGTTGGCTTAGCCCACCCGCCTCATCGAAGCCACTACGCCGCGTGTCGCGCCACCAGTTTTGCCAGCATATCGGCTTTGCGTTGGCTCGAGCGCGGGCCCTTGCGCAGGCGCGCGAGCTTGCCTTCCTCGAACGCTTCCACGATGGCGTTGTGTACATAGCTCTTGCGCGCGATGGCCGGCGTGTTGGCGAGTTCCCCGGCGACGCTGGTCATGGCGGTCTTGAGCTGCGAGCGCCGCGCGCGTTCGCTGGCGGCCGGGCAGGGCGAGCAGCCGCGTGAGCGCGCGGGCGAGGCGGGCGTCGCGTACTTCCTTGAAGACGGCCTTGCCGCCCTTGGCCTTGAAGGACAGCATAACGGTGTTGCCGTCGATCTTCACATTGGATTTGAGCAAGGTCGAGGCGCCGCGCGTGCCATTGTCACGCGCGTAACTCTCGCTGCCGGCACGGATCGCCGTCAGGCTGACCAGATGCACGATCGCGGCGATGGCGTGGGCTGCGTCGTCGTTTTCACTTGCGAGGGCCTTGGATACAGCGCGGCGGATCGTCGGCAGCGCGCGCGCCAACCGGCCAAGGCGCTGGGCCTTCAGCGCCTCGCGCACTTCGGTCCATTTCGGATGATACCGGTATTGAAAACGGCCGGCCGCGTCGGTGCCGACGGCCTGCAGGTGCGCCGCGGGATGTGTCGCATATCGAACATCGACATAGGCGGGTGGCATGGCCAGCGAGCGCAGCCGCGCCACCTCCTTAGCGTCGCGCAGCACCGCGCCCGTGGCCGTGCGGAAGCCGAAGCCAGTGCCGTAGCGCACCCGTCGCAGGGTGAGCGCCTCGGGTCCCACAACGACGAGACCCTGTTCGGCGGTAAGTGCGGCGATGAGTTTTGAACGTCGCATGGCGGAAAGCTCAACGCGCTGCGGCCTTCGACGTTCCCGCCAGTAGGGCTAAGCTTCCGGTATGAAACTCAAGGACAAGGTCGCTATCGTCACCGGCGCGGGCTCCGGCATCGGCGCAGCCACGGCACGTTTATTCGCGGCCGAGGGCGCCAGGGTGGTCCTTGTCGACCGCGACGCCGAAGGGCTCCGCAAGGTGTCGGGCGAGATCGCGGGCTCGCTCGCGATCGAGGCCGACGTCAGCGACAACGCCCAGGCGCACGACGGTGTGGCCCTGGTGATGAAGCAATGGGGCCGGATCGACGTGCTGATGACGGCGGCCGGCATCTCCCTCGGCGGTACGGTGGATACGATCGACGAGGCGACCTGGGACCGCACCTTCGCCGTCAACGTGAAGGGCAGCTATCTCTGGATCCATCACGCCATCAAGCCGATGATCGTGGCGAAGTCGGGCACGATCGTGACGGTGGGGTCGCAACTCGCGCAGTCGAGCATCGGCAGGAATGCGGCCTACATCGCCTCCAAGGGTGCGATCGCCTCCTTCACCAAGACCATCGCCGTCGATCACGCCGCGCAAGGCATCCGGATCAACGCGCTGATGCCGGGCGTCATCGACACGCCAATGCCGGCGCGGTCGCTCCAGCGCCAGGCCGATCCCGAGGCGTCGCGCGCCTTCTGGCGGCAGCGCCATCCGATGGGCCGCATCGGCCAGCCCGAGGAAGTGGCCAAGGCCGCGCTGTTCCTGGCGAGCGACGACTCGTCGTTCGTCACCGGCACGCTGCTGTTCGTCGACGGTGGCTGGACGGCGCACTGATGGGCAAGAAGCTCACCGACACGCAGATCGCCCAGTATGAGCGTGACGGCTATGTCTGTCCGATCGACGCCTTCTCGACGGAACGCACGCGGGCCTGGCGTGAGCGGCTCGAGAGCTTCGAGCGGGCGCAGGGCCAGAAGATGACGCGCGGCCACAATTTCAAGCCGCACCTGCTGTTTCCGTGGGTCGACGAGATCGTGCATGCGCCCGAGGTTCTCGACGCGATCGAGGACCTGATCGGACCCGATATCCGGCTCTTCCATCTCACCGTGTGGCCCAAGGATGCGGGGTCGGGCGCCTATGTGAGCTGGCACCAGGATGCGACCTATTTCGCGCTCGAACCCGTGTGCCACGTCACCGCCTGGGTCGCGTTGAGCGACGCGCCGGTCGAGGCGGGCTGCATGGAAGTGGTGCCGGGATCGCACAAGCTGGGTCAGATGCGCCATTCCGAGATGCAGGATCCCGATAACCTGCTGTCGCGCGGACAGGAGCTCGCTGTCGATGTCGATCGCACGAAGACGGCGTTCATGCCGGTGAAGGCGGGGCAGTTCTCGCTGCATCACACGCATCTGGTCCACAATTCGCGGCCCAACCGGTCAACCGACCGGCGCATTGGCCTCGGCATCAGCTACATCCCGACCCACGCACGCTGCACCGCGCCTTCACGGGTCACGGCGATGCTGGTGCGCGGCCAGGACAAGTACGGACATTTCGACGACGAGCGGCGGCCGCGGGTCGAAGCAGGCGCGGAAGAACGCGCCTTCCACGCCGAAGCAGTTGCGCGCTTCCGCGCCATGAACGCCGAACTTTCCGCCAAGAGGTAACATGCACACGATTCGCCTGCCGTATCACGACCGCTATCCCTATTCGCCGATCACCGAGCGCAAGGATTACTCCTGGCCGGGCGGCAAGCGGCTCGCGGTCTACCTCGGCCTTAACATCGAGCACTTCGCGTTCGGGGCGGGCGAGGGCCATCTGCTCACCGTCGCCAACCCGCCGCCCGACCCGCGCACCTTTGCCTGGCGCGACTACGGCAACCGCGTCGGCGTCTGGCGCCTGCTTGAGATGTTCGACGAGTTGAACCTGCCGGCCTCGCATCTCATCAACACGACGGTGTTCGACTACGCGCCGCAGATCGTCGATGCGCTGAAGGCGCGCGGCGACGAATTCGTAGGCCACGGCCGCACCAACGCCGAGCGTCACGGCGGCAGGTGGGAGGCCGACGAAAAGCGTTTCCTCGAGGAAGTCCGCGATGCGATCGAGAAGGCGTCGGGCAAGCGGCCGCGCGGCTGGATGGCGCCGTGGATGGCCTCGACCCGCGTGACACCGGATCTCCTGAAGGAGACGGGCTACGACTTCCTGATGGACTGGCCCAACGACGACCAGCCGATCTGGATGAAGACGCGCTCGGGCCCGCTGATGAGCGTGCCCTATCCGATCGAGGTCAACGACTCACCGCAGATCCTGGTGCGCCACCACACCGGCGACGACTTCCGCGACTTCATCATCGCCCAGTTCGAGGAATTGCTGCGCCAGTCGGCCAAGCAGCCGCTGGTTTGCGGCATCGCGCTCCACACCATGATCGTGGGCCAGCCTTATCGCCTGCGCGCGCTGCGCGAGGCGCTGGAGCACATCGCGAAGCATCCGCAGAAGGACAAGATCTGGTTCACGCGGCCCAGCGACATCTACGATCACTGCGCCGCGCTGCCCAAGGGCACGATGGTGATGCCGTAGGGGCCCCGCCGTCGCCTTGGACTAGGCGGCGGCCGCCTTCTTGCGGTTGGCCTCGAGGCGCGCATCGACCAGGGCCACACCGGCATCGATCACCGGATGGCTGAGGCCCTTCTGCTTGGCGATCAACTGCACCAGCTTGTCGGCGCGCTCGATGTTGGGCACGCCGTTCTGCAACGCGCGCGCGGCCGAAGCCGGGCGGGTGAGGCTTTCGGCCGCGGCGGCGTACTTCTCGAAGGGCACGAGGTCCTTCGGGTCGGCGCCGATCTTGACGCAGAGGTCGTAGACGAAGTTGTAGACCGAGCGCGAGGTCTCGATGTCGCTGTGGACGGCTTCCTGCGCGGTGCGCATGCCATCCTTGGTGACGCAACGGTAGTTGCCGGCCAGCAGCATCGACCATTTGGCGAGCGGCACGAAGATGCCGTCATAGACGCGCAGCTTCACCGGCAGCTCGATCTTGCCTTCCGGCGTGTCGAAGCGCACCGCGTCGATGTCCTTCTCGAGCTGGCGCAGGATGTTGGTCGATTTCTCGTCCTTGAAGCGCGCCACCTTGAAGTTGGTCGGTAGGGTCACCTGCAGAACGTTGACCTTCTCTTCCGGCGGACGGATCGCCTGCGGATCGGGACTGCAGAGAGTGAGCGTCTCGGGATCGAAGCTGTCCCACACCGACGGGTCGGTGTAGGCGGGCTTCAGCAGGTCGTGGTTCAGGCCGGGAATGCGCCGCACATACGGCAGCGGCGGCATGTTCATGATCGACATGCACGGCACGCGGGACTTGGCGACCCTGTCGAGCAGCTCGCGAACGCCGGGCGAACGGTACTGCGGCTCCTGCATGGCCAGACCAATCAGGTCGAAGTCGGCGGGGTTGGCGCTGTCGACGCCGCCCGCAGTCACCTTGCCCGGCAGGGTGCGGGAGTCGATTACCACCGGCTCCTTGCGGCCGCGGATCGGCATGCGCACGCGGAAGCCTTCGGCATTGATAAGGTCGGCCTCTGCCGGCAGACAGATCAGGTGCACGGAATGGCGGCCGAACATCAGCTTGGAGGCGAGCAGCGATCCATAGGACGCGCCCATGATCATGATCTTGTAAGGCATTTCGGCGCTCCCCTGGCTTGTTCTTTGGTCTTGTTGGTGGACGAAGTTTACTGGCACTCACCTTCGCCGCAAAGGCCCGCTAAGGTCACGACAATGTTCCCTCTCGCACTCGCACACTGGTTGGCCGACTCCGGCCTGCGGAACTTGCCGCTGGAAGAGCTGGTCGACGGCTTCTCGCGGCGCCTGAACGATGCGGGCGTGCCGGTCGCGCGCGTGTTCGTTGGCATGAATACGCTGCATCCGCTGATCCGGGCGCGCAGCCTGATCTGGGACCGGGCCACGGGACCCAGCACGCATTTTGAGTTCCAACATGGCGAGATCGACACGCCGATCGTGCGCCAGAGTCCTTTCACCATGATGCTGCAGAAGCGCATTCCCGAGCTGCGGGTCAGGCTGGACGTCCCCGCCGGCGCCAATGACTGGCCGGTGTTCGTGGAGCTTCGGGCCGAGGGCATGACCGACTGGCTCGGCCGCGCTTATCCCTTCGGCGAGCTCACCTTCAAGATCGGCGGCTCGGACTCGACCGAGCGCGCGAGCCAGTTGGGCGTCGTCCTCTCGCTTACGACAGATCATGTCGGCGGCTTTTCGGACGACCATCTCGCGGTGATTCATGGGGTACTGCCGTTGTTTGCGCTTGCGATCAAGGGCTCCACCATCGGCGCGCTCGGGCACGGGCTGCTCGAGACCTACCTCGGCGCCGATCCCGCGCGGCGCGTGCTCGCGGGCTCGGTCCGCCGTGGCGAGGTGTCGAGCGTCGAGGCAGTGCTGCTTTACGCCGACCTGCGCTCCTTCACGCCGTTCGCCGACACGTTGCCCGGCAACGAGTTGATGGCGCTGCTCGACAGCTGCTTCGCCTGCATGGTGCGGCCGGTGAGCAAGCATGGCGGCGAGGTGCTGAAATTCCTGGGCGACGGGCTGCTCGCGATCTTCCGTATCGACGAGCGCCGGCGCGCCGAGATTTGCGCCTCGGCGCTGGCGGCGGCGAGCGAGGCGTTCGACCTGATGGACATACTGGCGGAGACGCGCCGGGGGGACGGGAAGGACACGCCCGGGCTCGACATCGCCTTGCACGTCGGCACCGTGCAGTACGGCAACGTCGGCACCGATGCGCGGCTCGACTTCACCGTGATCGGCCCCGCCGTCAACGAGGCTGCGCGCATCGAGGTGCTGTGCAAGGAACTAGGCCAACCGCTCGTGATGAGTGCTGCCTTCGCCGACTCCGCGACCTCGAGCCGGCCGCATCTCGTTTCGCTCGGCCACCATCGCCTGCGCGGCGTGCGCGAGGAGACGGAACTGTTCGGGTTGGCGGTCTAGGCCAATCCGACCGCCCACAACGCGAAGGCGTAGGCGATCGCCACTTCGTCGAGCCGGTTGAAGCGTCCCGACGAGCCGCCGTGACCCGCGCCCATGTTGGTGCGCAGCAGCACCGGGCCGCCCGCCGTCATCGTGGCGCGCAGGCGCGCGATCCACTTGGCCGGCTCCCAGTAGGTGACGCGCGGATCGGTGAGGCCGCCCATCGCCAGGATCTTCGGATAGTCCTTCGGTGCGACCTGATCGTAGGGCGAGTAGGAGTGGATGTACTCGAATGCCGCCCTGTCGGTGATCGGGTTGCCCCACTCGGGCCACTCGGGTGGCGTGAGCGGCAGGGTCTCGTCGAGCATAGTGTTCAGCACATCGACGAACGGCACTTCGGCCACGATGCCGGCGAACAACTCGCCCGCGCGGTTGGCGACGGCGCCCATCAGCATGCCGCCGGCGCTGCCGCCATGGCCAACAATGCGCTTGGCCGAGGTGTACTCGGCCTCGATCAGCGCGCGGCCGGCGGCGGCAAAGTCGTCGAAGGTGTTGGCTTTCTTCTCGCGCTTGCCATCGAGATACCAGGACCAGCCTTTCTCGGCACCGCCGCGAATGTGCGCGATGGCATAGACGAAGCCGCGATCGACCAGCGACAGGCGATTGGCCGCGAACGAAGCCGGCATCGACATGCCATAGGAGCCGTAGCCGTAGAGCAGCAGGGGTGCCTTGCCGTCCTTCACCAGGTCGCGCCGGTGCAGGATCGACACCGGCACCTCGGCGCCGTCCTGTGCCTTGGCGAAGATGCGTGTCGTGACATAGGTGGCGGGATCGTGGCCGGAGGGGATCTGCTGGCGCTTGCGCAAGGTGCGCTGCCTTGTCTCCATGTCGTAGTCGTAGACCTCGCTCGGGGTCGTCATCGACGAATAGGCAAAGCGTGTCGTGGTCGTGTCGAATTCGTAGCCGCCGATCGAGTCGAGCGAATACGCCGCTTCGTCGAAGGCGATCGTGTGCTCGCTGGCCGTGCGCAGGTCGCGGATCACGATCGAGGGCAGCGCACTGGCACGTTCCAGCCGCACCAGATGGTTGGCGTAGAGCTGAAGATTCAGCACGTAGACACCCGGCCGATGAGGAATGAGTTCGCGCCAGTGCGGCCGGTCCGGCGTGGCAAGCGGTGCTGTGGCGATGCGGAAGTCGATCGCGCCGCCGTCGTTGGTCAGGATGAACAGTTCGTCGCCGCAATCGTCGACGCTGTAGCGCACGCCCTTTTCGCGGGGCGCGACAAGGCGCGGCGTCGCGTCCGGATCGGAGAGGTCGAGCAGCCGCTGCTCCGACGTATCGTGGTCGCCGCCGCCGATCACGCAGAACCGGCCGCTGGCACTCTCGCTAATCGACGTGAACCAGCCGCTGTCCTTTTCCTCGTAGACCAGCACGTCGTCGGACTGCTTCGTGCCGAGGCGATGTCGGAAGACCTTCAGCGGCCGGTGATTGTCGTCCTTCTCGACATAGAGGAAGAAAGACGAGTCGCTGCCCCA
>CAIMEE010000076.1 GCA_903839865.1 Enhydrobacter aerosaccus
GAAGCCGGAATGTCGATTTCCGCACCAGTCCGCGGATTGCGCCCTTTGGTCGCCGCGCGGGCAGCCACGGCGAAAGTGCCAAAACCAACCAAGCGAACCTCGTCGCCCTTCTTAAGAGAGTTGGTAATGCCATCAAACACTGCGTCGACCGCCTTGGCAGCATCGTTCTTGGACAAACCCGCCACGTCCGCCACGTGGGCGACAAGATCATTCTTGTTCACTATAGCCCCCATCTAAATATCCACACGAAGCAGTTCGGTTAACGCCCCCCTGCCTGCATTGGCCGAGAGACTAAGCACAGACCGCCGCACCCGTCAATTCCCTCGCAAGCAACCAAGGGCGCGACATAGTGCGGCCCGTCGCGCCCCGCGCTCAGTGGCGAATAACCTCTTCGAGATCGGCCTCGGCAACCTTGGACGCCACTGCGTCGATCTCTACCGGCTCGGTCCATTCGATCGGCGTCAACGGGCGGGTCAGCGCGTTGCGCAGCACATCGTCGACAGTATTCACTGGGACAATGGTCAGGCCCTTTTTGACATTATCCGGTATTTCCGCAAGGTCCTTCTCATTATCCTTGGGAATCAGCACCGTCTTGAGCCCGCCCCGCAGCGCTGCCAGCAACTTCTCCTTAAGCCCGCCGATCGGCAACACGCGCCCGCGCAGCGTGATCTCGCCGGTCATTGCCACGTCTTTGCGCACGGGAATGCCGGTCAACACCGAAACGATCGAGGTGCACATGGCAACGCCCGCCGAAGGCCCGTCCTTGGGTGTCGCACCCTCGGGCACATGGACGTGGATGTCCTTCTTCTCGAACATGGTCGGCTTGATGCCAAACTCGATGGCGCGCGATTTTACATAGCTTTCGGCGGCCTGAACCGATTCCTTCATCACCTCGCCCAGTTTTCCGGTGGTGGTGATTCGGCCTTTGCCGCGCAACGAAACCGCCTCGATGGAGAGGATTTCGCCGCCGACCTCGGTCCAGGCGAGGCCCGTGGTGACGCCGATCAGATCCAGCAACTCGGCCTCGCCGAAGTGGAAACGGCGGACGCCGGCGTATTTGTCGAGGTTGCGCCGGGTGATGTGGACCTTCTCCAGGCCTTTCATCAAAATGTCTTTGATCGCCTTGCGGGCTAGATTGGCGATCTCGCGTTCGAGATTGCGCACGCCGGCTTCCCGCGTGTAGTAGCGGATGATGTCGCGCAGCGAGTCGTCGGAGATGGAAAATTCGTTCTTCTTCAGCCCGTGCTGCTTGACCTGCTTGTCCAGCAGATGGCGGCGGGCGATCTCGATCTTTTCATCCTCGGTGTAGCCCGCGACTCGGATGATCTCCATGCGGTCGAGCAAGGGCTGGGGCATGCGCAGGGTGTTGGCCGTGCACACGAACATGACGTCGGAAAGATCGTAATCGACCTCGAGGTAATGGTCGTTAAAGGTGGCGTTCTGCTCCGGGTCCAGCACCTCCAGGAGGGCCGAGGAGGGGTCGCCGCGCCAGTCGGCACCGAGTTTGTCGACCTCATCCAGCAAAAACAGCGGGTTGGACGCCTTGGCCTTCTTCATGCCCTGGAC
>CAIMEE010000077.1 GCA_903839865.1 Enhydrobacter aerosaccus
CGTTTGGACTGGCAGGCCTTCGTCGAGTTTGTATTCAGTCTGATGGAACAGCCTGAGCGCAGCTCGCTTTGCTTCTGCAGCGTTGCTCGTCTTGAGACTTTTCCACAAATATTTGCGATTGCCGATTGAGATGCGGGCCTGCCAAAGGCCATTGCGCCTGAATAAAACAAGCTTCCCAGCTTCTAAGCGCAGCTCATCGTCCATTTCAGCAATCTGCCTAACATTTGCCTAGCAACCAGCTACTTTCAGCTAGTGCCTAACAAGTGCCTAACAGCTTACAGTCAATAAAAGTCCAATAAAATAAGACTTTTAGACACGTCCGTGGCAGTGCTTGAACTTCTTGCCCGAGCCGCACGGGCAGGGCGCGTTGCGCGCGACCTTGCCCCAGGTCGCGGGATCGTTGGGATCGACGGGCGCCGAACGCGGCAAGGTCGCGACGCCCGCACCGCCGTTGGGATCGGCCGGATCGAAAGCGGGGTCGTCGGCCATCGCCGAGGCCAGCGCCGGATCCTCGTGGACTTCCTGCATCTGCGCCGACGGCATCGGCGGCGGCGGCTCCATGCGCAGTTGCACGGTGGCCAGCACGTTCACGACCGACTCGCGCAGTCCCGTCAGCAGGTCGCTGAACAGATTGAAGGCCTCGCGCTTGTATTCGTTGAGCGGGTCCTTCTGGCCGTAGGCACGCAGGCCGATGCCCTGCCGCAGATGGTCGAGATGCAGCAGGTGGTCCTTCCAGTTCTGGTCGAACAGCTGCATCAGCACGCTTTTCTCGACCTGGCGCCACACTTCCGGCCCATATTGCGCGGCCTTCTGCGCGAACAGCCGGTCGGTCGCGTCGGCGAGGCGCGTGGTGATCTGCTCCTCGGCAATGCCTTCTTCCTTGGCCCACTCGTCGACCGGCAGGTCGAGGCCGAAGATGCGCATCATGTCGGCCTTGAGCTCGTCGGTCTTCCACTGCTCGGCGTAGGCAGCCTCGGGGATCGTACGCTTGACCAGCGCGTCGACCACGTCGTGACGCATGCCCGAGATCACCTCGGAGACGTCCTCGGTGGCCATCAGCTCGACGCGCTCGCTGTAGATCTCCTTGCGCTGGCTGTTCATCACGTCGTCGAAGCGCAACAGGTTCTTGCGAATCTCGAAGTTGCGCGCCTCGACCTTGGTCTGCGCGGTCTCGAGCGCCTTGTTCAGCCAGCGATGGGTCAGCGCCTCGTCGTCGGCCATGCCCTTCTTCTGGACCCAGTCGAGCACCTTGTTGTTGCCGAAGATGCGCATCAGGTCGTCTTCGAGCGACAGGAAGAACTTCGACGCGCCGGGGTCGCCCTGGCGGCCCGACCGACCACGCAACTGGTTGTCGATGCGGCGGCTCTCGTGCCGCTCGGTGCCGACCACATAGAGGCCGCCCGCCTTGCGCACGATCTCGCGGTCGCGCTCGACTCCGGCACGAATTTCGGCCTCGACTCTGGCGATCTCCGCGGCGCGCTGGGCCTCGTCGGCGAACTTGGCGTTGATCTCGGGCACGCTCTGCTGCACCAGCATCTCGACGTTGCCGCCCAGCTGAATATCGGTGCCGCGCCCGGCCATATTGGTCGCGATGGTGATCGTGCCGGGCCGTCCGGCCTGGGCCACGATCTGGGCTTCCTGCTCGTGGAAGCGGGCATTCAGCACGCTGTGCGGGATGCCTGCCTTCTTGAGCGCCTCCGACAGGGCCTCGGACTTCTCGATCGTCACGGTGCCGACCAGCATAGGCTGGTTTCGGGCGCGACACTCGCCGATCAGCTTCACGATGGCGCGCGTCTTGTCGGCCTGGGTGCGGTAGATCTCGTCGTCGGCATCGATGCGCACGACCGGCACGTTGGTCGGCATCTCGACGACCTCGAGCCGATAGATCTCGCCGAACTCCGATGCCTCTGTCATGGCCGTACCGGTCATGCCCGAGAGCTTGGGGTACATGCGGAACAGGTTCTGGAAGGTGATCGAGGCCAGCGTCTGGTTCTCGCGCTGGATCTCGACCTTCTCCTTGGCTTCCAGCGCCTGGTGCAGCCCTTCCGAATAGCGGCGGCCCGCCATCATGCGGCCGGTGAACTCGTCGATGATGACGACCTGACCGTCCTTGACGATGTAGTCGACGTCGCGCGTGAAGTTGATGTGGGCCCGCAGCGCCTGCGAGACGTGATGCAGCACCGTCACCTGGGTCGGCGCATAGAGGCTCTGGCCCTCAGGCAGCAGGCCGTCCTCGCGCAGCAGCTCCTCGACGCCCTCGACGCCGATCTCGGTGAATACGACGGTGCGGGTCTTCTCGTCCTTCTCGTAATGCTCGGGCTTGAGGCGCGGAATCACCGCGTCGACCCGGCGATAGAGTTCCGATGAATCCTCGGCTGGGCCGGAAATGATCAACGGCGTGCGCGCTTCGTCGATCAGGATCGAGTCGACTTCGTCGACGATGGCGAAATTGAACGGCCGCTGGACCATCGCGTCCAGGCGGTACTTCATGTTATCGCGCAGATAGTCGAAGCCGATCTCGTTGTTGGTGCCGTAGGTCACGTCCGAGGCGTAGGCGGCCTTGCGCTGTTCGTCGGTGAGGTCGTGTACGATGATGCCGACCGTGAGGCCCAGGAACTTGTAGACCCGGCCCATCCACTCGGCATCGCGCTTGGCGAGGTAGTCGTTGACGGTGACGACGTGCACGCCTTTGCCGGTGAGGGCGTTGAGGTAGACGGCGAGCGTTGCAACCAGCGTCTTGCCTTCGCCGGTCTTCATCTCGGCGATCTTGCCGGAATGCAGGACCATGCCGCCCTTGAGCTGCACGTCGAAGTGGCGCTGGCCGAGCGTGCGCTTGGCGCCTTCGCGCACCGTGGCGAAAGCCTCAGGCAGCAAGTTGTCGAGCGTTTCGCCTTTTTCCAGCCGGGCCCGGAACGCAGCGGTTTTGCCGCGCAGGTCGTCGTCGGAGAGCGCAGCGAACTCCGCCTCGAGCGCATTGATCTTCGCTACGGTCCGGTCGAAGCCTTTGACGACACGGTCGTTGGCTGACCCGAACAGGCTTCGGGCTAGCGCTCCGAGCATGAAAACCTCGATATTCTAACGACTTAGGCGGGCACGTGGCCCGCCCTTCAGGTGAGAGATAGAGAGCGTACCCTTGAGAGTCAACGCAAGTGCCGCGCTAACGGCCAAGCTGCCGCAGGGTTTCCAGGAAAGCGCCTCAATTCCGCGTCATCCGTCCTTCATAACGCGGCAGAGCTTGCTTGAAGCAAGCCCCCCTGTGTAAACGAGTGCGTCGTCGCCCTATTCAGTCGGACTTTAGTTCCCGGAGCACCTCATGAGCCGTTGTCTGCGCCTCCTGCGCATCGTTGTCCTGTGCTGCGCAGCCGCTGGTCCGGCGATGGCTCAAAATCCACCCGCATCCGAGACCCCGGCACTCAAGCCGGGGACGATGCCGAAGGCCGTCCTACCGGCCCCCGCGCCGCCCTCGCCGCCGGCCGTGTTCAAGGACCCGGTCGTGGCGAGCATCAACGGCCAGCCGATCCGCCTCTCCGAACTCGAAGTCGCCCAGCAGGCGCTGCCGCCGCAATACCGCAACATGCCCCTGCAGGCGGTGTTCCCGGCGCTGCTCGATCGCATCGTCGACAGCAAGCTGGTGGTCCAGGACGGCCGCAAGAACAAGGTCGGCGACGATCCCGCCTTCAAGAAGCGGATGGTGTTCGTCGAAGAGCAGGTGATCCAGGATTTCTGGCTGCAGCGCGAGATCGCCAAGAAGGTCACACCGGAAAAATTGCAGGCACGTTACGAAGAGCGGCTTAAGTCGATGCCGGCCGAGGAAGAAGTGCATGCGCGCCACATCCTGGTCGCCGGGGAGGATGAGGCCAAGGCGATCATCGCCGACCTCAAGAAGGGCGGCGCCTTCGACAAGATCGCCAAGGAAAAGTCGACCGACAAGGCCTCCGGTGCCGAGGGCGGCGATCTCGGCTGGTTCAAGAAAAGCGACATGGTGAAGGAATTCGCCGACGCTGCCTTTGCGCTGAAGAAGGGCGAAATGACCGACGCCCCGATCAAGACCCAGTTCGGCTACCACATCATCAAGATCGAGGACCGCCGCAAGGCGCCGCCGCCGGCTTTCGAGGAAATGCAGGACCAGCTGCGCGAGGAACTGGCGCGGGAGACCGTGACCAGCCTGCTGGACCAGCTCAGGGCCTCGGCCAAGATCGAGAAATTCAACATCGACGGCAGCAAGGTCGATCCCGTCGCTGCCAAACCCCCGGTATCCGCGCCCGGGGCCGCCAAGCCCGCCGCCCCGTCGACCGGCAAGTAAAACTCACGATTTCCGGCATTTCTGGTGTAGTCTCCGCGCTTCGGCTGCCGGGATGATCCGGGCGGCCGCGAGAGGAGACCCATGTCGGACAAGCTTGCCGTATCGCCGCTCGCGCCCAAGACGACGCCGACGCTGCCGCGCATCGCCGGCGTGAAGCTCGCCGCCGCGCAGTCTGGCGTGCGCTATAAGGATCGCGACGACGTGATGCTGGCGCTGTTGCCTGCGGGCGCCACCGTTGCGGGCGTACTCACCAAATCGAAGACCTGCTCGGCCCCGGTCGACTGGTGCCGCAAGAACCTGGCGCGAGGCAAGGTCCGCGCCATCATCGTCAACGCCGGCAACGCCAACGCCTTCACCGGCAAGCTGGGCGACAAGGCCGTCGAGGAGACCACGCGCGCCGTGGCTCAGGCGCTGGGATGCCCGCGCAACGAGGTGCTGATGGCCTCGACCGGCGTGATCGGCCAGCCTCTCGACTGGGAAAAAATCGCGGCCGTCGTGCCCGCGCTGATCAAGGGCGCGCGGGAAGATGGCTGGGCCGCCGCCTCCGCGTCGATCATGACGACCGACACGTTCCCCAAGCTCGCCACCCGCCAGGCCAAGATCGGCGAGAAGACGGTGACGGTGAACGGCTTCCTGAAGGGCTCGGGCATGATCGCGCCCGACATGGCGACGATGCTGGGTTTCGTGTTCACCGACGCCAAGATCCCGGGCGGCGTGCTGCAGAAGCTCCTGACCGACGCCGCCGACAAGTCCCTGAACTGCGTCACCGTCGATGGCGACACCTCGACCAGCGATACGCTCCTGATGGCGGCGACCGGCGCCGCGCGTCACGCACCGATCGAGGAAGCCGACGACCCCGTGCTGGTCGATTTCAAGCGTGCGCTCGACGAGGTGTTGATCGAACTGGCCCAGCTCCTGGCCCGCGACGGCGAGGGCGCCACCAAATTCGTGACCATCAATGTGGGGGGCGCCTCCTCGAACGGGGCGGCCCGCAAGATCGGCCTCTCGGTCGCCAATTCGCCCCTGGTGAAGACGGCGATTGCCGGCGAAGACGCCAACTGGGGTCGCATCGTCATGGCGGTCGGCAAGTCGGGCGAGCGCGCCGACCGCGACAAGCTCAAGATCGCGATCGGCGGCGTGAAGATCACCGACCAGGGCCAGGTGGTGCCGGGCTACGACGAGGCGCCGGTCACCCGCCACATCAAGGGCACCGACATCGTGATCGACATCGATCTCGGCATTGGCCGCGGCCGCGCCACGGTCTGGACCTGCGACCTGACGCACGGCTACATCGACATCAACGGCAGCTATCGTTCTTGAGTTCGTCTTCGTTCGACGAAGACTGCCCGGGCGGCCCGCCGCCGCTCGGTGATCGTCCATTGGTGCTGGTCGCCGCCGTCGCCCTGGTCGATCCCGATGGCCGCGTGCTGATCGCCCAGCGTCCCCAAGGCAAATCGATGGCCGGACTCTGGGAGTTTCCCGGCGGCAAGGTCGATCCTGGCGAGACGCCCGAGCAGGCCCTGGTGCGCGAACTGCACGAAGAACTTGGCATAGAGACCGCGACGAGCTGCCTGGCGCCGATCGCGTTCGCCAGCCATGGCTACGAGAAGTTCCACCTGCTGATGCCGGTCTTCGCCTGCCGCAAATGGGTCGGCACGCCGCAGCCGCGCGAGGGCCAGACGTTGAAGTGGGTGGCGCCCAACGACCTCTCGCGCTTCCCGATGCCGCCCGCCGACCTGCCGCTGGTTGGCCTTCTGCGCGACCTGCTCTAGGGCTTGCTCAACGCACGGAAGATGAGGGCTTGGGCCGTCGCAGCAACGGCGGCACCTGCGTAAGAGACCAGAATCGCGACCGTCCAGACAACGATGGCGGCCGCCGAGCCGGTGCCGAGCGCGCGCATGAGGCTGAGCGACAGCAGGGCGGACATCATCGTGGCGAGCGCCGCCGTCAGGAAGATCACGAACAGGACGCCCATGATCTTCCAGCCGTTGCCACGGCTCAGCACCCACGACTGGCGCGGCGTGAACGGCACGTCGACGGCGGTGGCGGCAAGGCCGAAGCTGATACGCAATGCCAGCAGCGCGGAGACCATGAAGCCAGCACCGAACGGCGCGGCGAGCGCCTCACGACGCGCCATTTCCGGATCGACGGGCGCGGCGCCTCCTAGCATGGCCGCATCGATCGAGCCGACGGTCAGGGCGAAGGCGGCGAGCAAAAGGAAAGTGATGCCGCCGATCTTGAGGAAGTGAACGAGGAATGCCGTCTCGCGCACCGACCAGCCGGTCCCGGGCAGGCGGCCGACCTGGTTGGGGCCCACCAGCACCACCCGCATCCAGGCCACCATGAACATGATCGTCGGCACGATATCGACGGCCTTTTCCAGCAGCACCGTAACGAGCGAATCCTCGTCGATTAAGGATCCGACGATGCGCAGCACGAGCGAGACGATCCACGGGATCGTCACGAGGTGAAAGAAGAGGCGGAGGTTGACGAAGACGAAGCGGAAACTCTGCGAGAGGATTCCGCCGAAGGACAATTTGACGCCAGGGGCGTTGAGGGGGGCCACGATCAGTTTCGCTCCGCTTTTTCGCCGGCGCTCTGCTCGACGCTGTCGAGCGCATCGGCCAGCCGCCGTGCCGCCGTTCCGGGCTTGAGGGGTTTGGGCTGGGAAGCGTGCGGCGCCCAGCCGTGCAGGAATAGCACCTCGAAGCTCGCCGCGACCCGGCCCGAGGGCTGGGCGAAGCGCTCCGCATAGATCTCCGCCGCGCGTACCAAGGTGGCACGGCGCGCCAGCCCGTGACGGCGATCGCGGACGAGATTGCCTTCGCCCATCGCGCCCAGTTCGCGCATCAACGACAGCGCGTCGCCGTATTCCACGTCGATGGTCTCGCTGTCCGCGACCGGCAGGGCAAGGCCTGCGCGCTGCAGGAGGCCCGCCGCGTCGCGCAGGTCGGCAAAAGGCGAGACGCGCGGGCTGAGGCCGCCTTCGATCTCGCTTTCGGCCGCGCCCAGCGCCTCGCGCAGCTGCCAGAGGGTGGCGCCACCCAGCATCGCGCCGAGGAAGAGGCCGTCTGGCTTCAGGATGCGGCCGATCTGGATCAGGGTGCCGGGCAGGTCGTTCACCCAATGCAAGTTCATCGCGCTCAGGACGAGATCGAAGCTGGCGGCGGCGAACGGCAGCGCTTCTTCATCGGCCACCAACGCGGACCCGCGGGCATTGCGGGCAAAACCGAAGCCGAGATCGGAGCGCACGAGGGTGCCGACCGTCTTCGACGCGCCCAGTGCTTCGGCGATCTCATCGCCATGGCAGCCGAGGTCGAGCGCCAGCGGAAAGGTCCGGCGCACATCGGCCAATCGCTCGACGAGCCGGTCTGCAATCTCGCGCTTGAGGAAGGCCTGGCGATCCCAGCGGCGCGCGGCCCGTTCGCGTCGCAGACGCAACACGTCGCGGTCGAAGACCAGCAGGGGATCGGGCGTCGTCACAGGCTGTATGTAGGGCGAAAGCGTGGCGGCGGGTAGGGGAGCCCGCCCCGCATTCGGCGCATTTGCCGGTTCTGATCGCCGGCGGTGAACGTCGCCCGTCCTCTCCTGCGCGCCGGGCAATCCCTGCTCGATGCGATCCTGCCGCCGCTCTGCCTCGGCTGCGGCGAGATCGTTGCGTCTTACGGCGCACTGTGCGCCGACTGCTGGCCGCGTTTTTCCTTCATTGCAGCGCCTCATTGCGACCGCTGCGGCGTTCCCTTTGCCGAGGACCTTGGCAGCGGTGCGCACTGCACCGAATGCCTGACGCGGCCGCCGCGTTTTCGCCGGGCGCGTGCCGTGCTGGTTTATGACGACAAAAGCCGCCGCGTCGTCCTGCCGCTGAAGCACGGCGATCGTACAGACATGGCGCGCGCCTGCGGCGCCTGGATGGCGCGGGCGGGCGCCGACCTTGTGGCCGATGCCGACCTCGTGGCGCCCGTGCCGCTCCATTGGCGGCGGCTGTTCATTCGCCGGTACAATCAGGCGGGATTGCTCGCCCGCGCTTTGGCGCGCGACGCAGGTGCCACCCTGGCACCCGACCTGCTGCGGCGGGCGCGCTGGACCGGCTCGCAAGCGGGGCTCAAGGCGAAAGAGCGCCGCCGCAATGTCCGCCAGGCTTTCGACGTGCCGCCGCGCTGGCAGGCGAAACTCGAGGGCAGGACCGTACTTCTGGTCGATGACGTTCTGACCACGGGGGCCACGGTAGGGGCCTGTACCCGGGCTTTAAAACAAGCCGGTGCTGCCCATGTCGATGTGCTGACACTGGCGCGGGTCGTGCGACCGGCGTTATAGTTGGCGCAAGGAGTTTCCGATGGCCAAGATCGAAATGTACACGACGCAGTGGTGCGGTTATTGCGCCCGTGCGCGGGCCCTGTTGGAGAAGAAGGGCGCCGCCTACGAAGAGATGGACGTCATGGAAGACGAGGGCAAGCGGGCCGAAATGCGCGCGCGCACGAACCGCACCTCCGTGCCGCAGATCTTCATCAATGGCCAGCATATCGGCGGCTCGGACGAACTCGCCGCGCTCGAGCAGCAAGGCAGGCTCGACGCCCTCCTGGCGCAGCCCGGTTAAGAGGACCTTCGCATGAGCAACACGTTCAAGGCCGGACTGATCCAGCCCAGCGTCAGCAATGAGATGGCCGAGAACGTAGCCTTCATCCGCGAGCAGGCGCGCCTGGTGCGCGACGCCGGCGCCGACTTCATCATGACGCCGGAGAATACCGGCCTCACCGGCGCCAACCGCGAGGACACCCTCGCCAAGGCGCAGACCGAAGAAACCCACGGCATGCTGGCGGCCTGCCGCGCTTCGGCACGCGAGACCGGCGCCTGGTTCCTGCTGGGCTCCATCCACGTGCGCGTGCCGGGCGAGGAGCAGATCCGCAACCGCTCGTACCTGATCGACTCGTCGGGCGGCATCGTGGCGAGCTACGACAAGATCCACATGTTCGACGTGCAGCTCGCGGGCGGCGAGAAGTATCGCGAGTCCTCGACCTTTAAGCCCGGCGACAGGGCCGTGCTCGCCGAGACGCCGTGGGGCTTGCTGGGCATGACGATCTGCTACGATCTGCGCTTCCCCTATCTCTATCGCGAGCTGGCGCATGCCGGCGCCACGATGCTGTCGATCCCGTCCTCGTTCACGGTGCCGACCGGCAAGGCGCATTGGCATACGATCATGAAGGCGCGCGCGATCGAGACCGGGTGCTACGTCTTCGCGCCGGCCCAGGTCGGAACGCACAAGGGCTCCAACCGCAAGACCTACGGCCACTCGCTCGTGGTAGCGCCGTGGGGCGAAGTGCTGGCCGATGCCGGTGGCGAGAACACCGGTTTCGTCGTGGCCGACATCGACATGGCCAAGGTCGCCGAAGCGCGCCAGATGGTGCCGTCGCTGCAGCACGACCGGAAGTACGATGCGCCTGTGCTGCACAAGCCGGCGGTCGCAAAGGCTGCCGAGTAGATTCAGGGGGAGCGGCGTGCCGCGATCCGTTGCACCATCGCCATGGTGGGCGCGCTGATCAGGCGGGCCTCGTAGGCGATCACCGAGAATTTTCCGCGCACGAGATCGAGAAGTTCGCCGTCCTTCAGCAGGAAGGCGGGGTTGCTGGGTTTTCCGAAGCGCTCGTTGCCGGCCATGAAGGTCTCGTACAACAGCACGCCGCCCGGTTCGATCGCTGCCAGAAGGTCGGGCATCAGTGGGCGGTGGAGGTAATTGGTGACGGTCGCGGCACCAAAGCGGCGGCCCGCGAGCGGCCAGGGAGTGCCGTTCTCCAGATCGGCTTCGATACGTTCGACATTCTCTGCGGCGGGCAGGCGGCTGAGGTCGATGTCGACCGCCGTCACCCGATGGCCGCGCGCGGAGAAGAAGAGCGCATTGCGGCCGCTGCCGGTCGCGAGGTCGAGAAGCGTCGCCTCGGGCGGCACGAGGCAGGCCCATTTCTCGATCCAGGGGGAGGGGCCTGGCCCTCTTGCATCAGTCACGATCACACCCCATCATCTTGGCACTCCCGCTCCGGGAGTGCCAACAGCCGGAATTGCCGTTCATTTCATGATTTTGTACCGACTGCGCTGCTCCAAGGGCCACGAGTTCGATAGCTGGTTCAAGGACAGCAAGACCTACGAACGCCAGGAAAAGAAGTCGCTGGTCGGCTGCGCCGTGTGCGGCGACGCCAAGGTCACGCGCGCGCTGATGGCGCCGCGGCTCGGCACCAAGGGAAACAAGAAGTCCACGGCCGTCACGACCGTCGAGGCGCCGCCGCCCGCGCCCACCGCCGAGCAGATCCAGGCGCAGCAGCAGATGGCCGCGATCGCGACCAAGATGCCGAAGGAATTGCGCGAGGCGCTGGTCAAGGTGCGCACCGAGATCGAGAAGAACTGCGAGCATGTCGGCGACAAGTTCGCCGAGGAAGCGCGCAAGATCCATTACGGCGAGAGCGACAAGCGCGGCATCTACGGCGAGACCAGTGACAAGGAAGCCGAGGAGCTGGCCGAGGAAGGCATCGAATTCGGCCGCCTGCCCTGGGTGCCGAGAGGGAACTAGGCCTTCGCGGTCTTCAGGTTCAGCAGGTTGCCCACGAGAATGAGCGCCGCGCCTGCCGCCACGTAGATATCGATCTTTTCACTGTAGACCAGCCAGCCCACGAGCGCGGCCAGCGGCACTCGCAGGAAATCCATCGGCACGACCACCGTCGCGTCGGCATGCTGCATCGCGCGCGCCATGCAGTAGTGCGAGTAGGTCCCGACGAACGACAGCACGATCAGCCACGGCCAGACATGTGCCGATGGCCACTGCCAGACCCACAGCGCTGGTATGCATCCGATCACGGTCTGGATCGCCATCATCCAGAACATGATGACGATCGGCTTGTCGCCGCGGGTGAGCGACTTCACCAGGATCACCGAGGTGGCGAACCCCAGCGAGGCGCAGAGCGCGATGAGCTGGCCGGGACTGATCGTGCCGTTGAATGGCCGCACGATGATCGTCACGCCGATCAGGCCCAGCACCACGGCGACGATCTTCCAGAGGCCCATGCGCTCGTGCAGGAAGACGACGGCCATGATCGCCGTCCAGATCGGCAGGGTGAACTCGATCGAGATCACCTGCGCCACCGGAATGAGATTGAGTGCCATCAGCCAGCAGAACTGCGCGCCGTAGTGAACGACGTTGCGACCCAGCTGCTGCAGCGGATACTGGGTCCGCATCGTGCGCAGGCCGCCGTTCAGGTGGATCAGCGGATAGAGCATGGCGAGCCCGATCACCGAGCGCATCTCCATCACCTGGAAAACGTTGAGCTCGCGCGTCGTCTCGCGGCCGGCCACGACCATGACCAGCATGCAGGCGAGCCAGCCCGCCATCCAGAGTGCGGCTTTGATGATCGGCGACATGCTTGTCTTCTGGGTTTGTCTTCGGGCGTTTCCCGCCGAGCTTCTTAAGGGGCTTTTGTTCCGTACAGCATGTAGTTCACGTCGAGATCGCCCGTGTTGAGGGACCACGTGCGACTGAGGGGACTATACACGACTCCGACGATTTCCCGCGTCTCGATATCGCCGCCGCGCAGGCCGCGTACAACTTCCGAAGGCTTGAGGAACTTCTTCCAGTCGTGCGTGCCGCGGGGCAACCAGCGCAGCACATATTCCGCGCCGGCGATGGCGAGCACCCAGGCCTTGGGCGTGCGGTTGAGCGTCGACAGGAAGAGCAAGCCGCCCGGCTTCACCAGCCGGCCGCAGCACCGCAGGAACAGCGCGACATCCGCCACATGCTCGACGATCTCGAGCGCCAGAACGACGTCGTACTGCTTGCCGGATTCCGCCAGCGCCTCCGCAGTCGTCGCCCGGTAGTCGATGGCGAGGCCCTGGCCTTCGGCGTGCAGGGAAGCCGTCGCGATGTTGCGTTCGGCGGCGTCGATGCCGGTGACCCGGGCACCGAGGCGCGTCATCGGTTCGCACAGCAGTCCGCCGCCGCAGCCAATGTCGAGCAGGTCGAGCCCGGCCAAGGGCGAGCCTGAGAGGGCATCGCGCTGCCGGTGGGCGGCGACACGGTCCCGGATGTAGCCGATCCGGACCGGGTTCAAGCGGTGGAGGGGGGCGAATTTGCCGGCCGGATCCCACCACTCCTCGGCAATGCGCGAGAAGCGCTCGATCTCGGCCGGATCGATAGTGGTGTGCGGAGAATCGGCCATTCCTGCCCTTGACCCCAATGGTGCCCCCGGTGTCTATACCCCGCTTTCGAGCAGGTCCATGGCGCGCATCGTACTCAAATTCGGCGGAACCTCGGTCGGCGACACCGACCGCATCAAGAATGTCGCCCGCAAGGTGAAGGCGGAGACCCAACGTGGCAACGAAGTTGCCGTCGTGGTCTCGGCGATGTCCGGCGCCACCAACCAGCTCGTCAAATGGGTGAACGAGATCGCGCCGCTGCACGATCCGCGCGAGTACGATGTCGTGGTTGCGACCGGCGAGCAGGTCACGATCGGCCTGCTGGCGATGGCGCTGCAGCAGGAAGGCGTGAAGTCGCGCTCCTGGGTCTCCTGGCAGATGCCGATCAAAACGGATTCGGCCTACGCCAAGGCGCGCATCCTCGAGATCGACACCACCGAGATGGCCAAGTCCATGGCCGCGGGCGAAGTGCCGATCGTGCCGGGCTTCCAGGGCGTGTCGCCCGAGGGCCGCATCACCACGCTGGGCCGCGGCGGCTCCGACACCTCGGCAGTGGCGCTGGCGGCGGCGCTGAAGGCGGATCGCTGCGACATCTACACCGACGTCGACGGCGTCTACACGACCGATCCGCGCATCGTCGACAAGGCGAAGAAGATCGACCGCGTGACCTATGAAGAGATGCTCGAGATGGCCTCGCAGGGCTCGAAGGTCCTGCAGACGCGCTCGGTCGAGCTCGCAATGAACCATCATGTGCGCGTGCAGGTGCTGTCGTCGTTCGACGCGGCACTGGGCAGCGATCTGCCGGGCACGCTTGTTGTGGACGAGGAAGAGATCATGGCCCAGGGGCTCGAAAAGTCTGTCGTGAGCGGCATCGCCTTCTCCAGGGACGAGGCCAAGATCACCGTCACGCGCGTCGCGGACCGCCCTGGCATCGCTGCCGCGATCTTCGGGCCGCTCGCCGACACCAACATCAACGTCGACATGATCGTGCAGAACGTCTCGCTCGACGGCAGCTCGACCGACATCACCTTCACCGTGCCGCGCGCCGATCTGGCGCGCGCCGTGGAGCGGCTGGAAAAGGCCAAGGCCGATCTCAAGTTTGCCGAGATCAAGTCCGACACCAAGGTCGCGAAGATCTCGGTGATCGGCGTCGGCATGCGCAGCCACGCGGGTGTCGCCCTCAAGATGTTCGAGACCCTGGCCGCCAAGGGCATAAACATCCAGGTCATCTCGACCTCGGAGATCAAGGTGAGTGTGCTGGTGGCCGACGAGTACACCGAGCTTGCGGTGCGGGCCTTACATACTGCTTACGAGCTGGATGCCGCATAAGCTTTGCTCATGCGGGCACGAATAACCCGGTAGGCAGTCCGGCGCGGGTCTTGCTATAAGCAGCCCATGCGCGCGCAGGCTCTTTTCAATGCCTCCAAACACGCCCGCCCGATGATGGGGTGGCGAGCCTGCGCCTGCGCGATCGACCGTAGCTTCGTTGTCATCCGACTCAAGCATCTAGCGGTCTGACCATGGAGAGATCGACTCCTCTGGCCGGACCGCGAATGCTCCTCAAGCGGCTCCGGGACACGATGGCGCGTGCCGGTTCCGTCGAGGAAACACTGGGCGAAGTCGTGCGCATGGTGGCCAACGAGATGGTCGCCGAAGTGTGCTCGATCTACCTGCTGCGCGCGGGCGAAGTGCTCGAGCTGTTCGCGACCCAGGGCCTCAATCCCGACGCCGTTCACCGGACGCGCCTGCGCGTCGGCGAAGGTCTGGTGGGTGACATTGCAGCCCACGGCCGCGCCCTCGCGCTCGACGATGCGCAGAGCCATCCGCAATTCGCCTATCGCCCGGAAACGGGTGAGGAAATCTATCACTCGCTGGCCGGTGTGCCGATCCTGCGCGCCGGCCGCGTGCTGGGTGTGCTGGTCGTGCAGAACCGTACGCGTCGCCTCTACGACGAGGAAGAAGTGGAGACGCTGCAGACCATCGCGATGGTGCTGGCCGAGATGGCGGCGGCGGGTCATTTCGTCAGCCCAAACGAACAGCAGCAGGTCGACGGCCTCGGCCTTCTGCCGCTGCGTATCGATGGCGTGCAGCTGACGCCGGGTGTCGCGATCGGACGCGCCGTGCTGCACGAACCGAGGATCATGATCCAGCGGGTCGTCGCCGAAGACGTCGACCAGGAGAAGGTGCGCTTCCAGGAAGCGCTCGCCGGCGTGCGCGACGATGTCGACCGCATGCTCGAGGCGACGGACATGCAGTCGGGCGAGCAGCGTGAGATCCTAGAAACCTTCCGCATGTTCGTCGACGATCGCGGCTGGCGCGATCGCGTGCGCGAGGCGATCGACTCGGGCCTCACCGCCGAGGCGGGCGTGCAGCGCGCCTTCGACGACGTGCGGACGCGCATGGGCCAGTCGACCGATCCCTACATCCGCGAGCGCCTCTCCGATCTGCAGGACCTGACCAACCGGCTGCTGCTGCGTCTCACCGGACGCGCGACGACCGACGCGAGCGCGCAGCCCGACGACATGATCGTCATCGCGCGCGACATGGGACCGGCCGAGCTGCTCGACTACGACCGCGCGCGTTTGCGCGGCCTCGTCCTCGAGGAAGGCTCGGCGCTCAGTCACGTGGCGATCGTGGCACGCGCGCTCGACATCCCGGTCGTCGGCCGCGCGCCCGACGTGCTGTCGCGGATCGAAGCGGGCGACGCGATCATCGTCGACGGCGACAATGCGCAGGTGATGGTGCGTCCCGCGGAAGATGTCGTGCAGTCGATCCATGAGGCGATCGCCGCGCGCGCCGCGCGCCTGCAGCGCTACGCAGCCTTGCGCGATCTGCCGCCGGTGACGCGCAACCAGGTGCGCATCTCACTCAACATGAACGCGGGCCTGCTGATCGACGTGCAGCATCTCGACGACACGGCGGCCGACGGCATCGGGCTCTATCGTACCGAGATCCCGTTCATGGTCCGCTCGGAGTTTCCCGACGTCGATTCTCAGGCGTGGCTCTACAGCCGCGTGCTCGATATGGCCGACGGCCGCCCGGTCACTTTTCGTACGCTGGATGTCGGTGGCGACAAGGTGCTGCCCTATGTCGGCTCGCTCGGCGACGACAATCCGGCAATGGGCTGGCGGGCGATCCGCATTGGTCTCGACCGTCCGGCCATGCTGCGCGGTCAGTTGCGGGCCCTGATCCAGGGGGCCAACGGCCGGCCGTTGTCGGTCATGTTCCCCATGATTGCCGATGTGGGCGAGCTAAAGGGGGCCCGCGCGCTGCTGGAGCTCGAAATGGAGCGGGCTCGGCGTCGCGGCCAGGCTGTTCCGGAGCGGTTGCGCGTTGGCGTTATGTTCGAGGTGCCGGCCCTGGCCTGGCAACTCGACAGCCTCTTGCCCCATGTCGATTTTGTTTCAATTGGTACGAACGACCTCCTGCAGTTTCTTTATGCAGCGGACCGCGGAAACAGCCGGCTGGCCGGACGCTACGACAGCTTGTCCCCAGCCTTGCTCAGGTTGCTACATTTTGTGGTCGAAAAGGCGCGGCCCGCAGGGGTCGATGTCTCCGTGTGCGGCGAGATGGCCGGCCGCCCGGTCGAGGCCCTGGCGCTGCTGGCCATCGGCGTGCGCTCGCTCTCGATGTCGCCAGGCTCGATCGGACCGGTGAAGGCCATGATCCGTTCTCTCGATCTCGATGAGGTGACGGACTTCGTAGGGTCTGCGTTGGCGCAGCCGGACCAGCCCCTGCGCGAGACGCTGCGCCTGTTCGCGGCCGACCACGCCATCGAAATTTAGCGCGATTCAGCGAATCGCTTTTGCCCTTGCAAAAGGCCTCTGGTAGAAGTTGGCCGCGAGGGGAAATATCAATGCCGGATCAGGTCGATTGGCGAGCGATGGAACGCGAGACCACACCAGGTCGCGCGGTTGGCCGTCTGCTGCGCGACCAGCGCGAAGCCCGTGGCCTCAGTGTCGCGGACATCGAAAAGCAAATTCGTATTCGCCGCCACTATGTTGAGGCGCTCGAGTCGGGGCGCTTCGACCTGTTGCCGGGCGCCGCCTACATCCCCGCCTTCCTGCGCGCCTACGCCTCACACGTCGGTCTCGAGCCCGAGAAGGTTCTGACGTCCTATCAGCTTTCGGGCGCGGTGCCGATCAAGCGTCCGGTCGTGCTGCCGGCCGATTTCCCCATCGTCGAGAAGCGCGCGCCGATCGGTCTCGCCGTTCTCACCATCCTGCTCGTTGTCGGCGCCGGCTACGGCGTGTGGCACTACCTGCCGCGCCAGACCACGGTGATCAGCGAAAAGGTCCCGCCGGTTCCCGATCGTCTCCTTGCTTCGCGTCCCCCGCCGCCCGCCGCTCCGGCGAAATCGACGAGCGAGACTCAGCAGGCCGCCGCGCCGGTCACTCTGCCGTCGCATGAAACGCGCGTGACGCCGGCTTTGCCGAAGACTCAATCCGAGCCTGCAACCCTCCCGGCGCCGCCGGTGATCGTCACCGGTCCCGCGCCGCCGCCGGTCGTGCTGTCGATTCCTTCGGCCGGCCAGGCGCAGGCCGCCCAGCCGCTGACGATCGATGCGCCGCGTCCCGAAGTGCAGGAAGCGACGGCGCCGCCGCTGCCGGTCACCACGCCCGACGCCAACGTCATCCGCGCGCCGATGAAGATCGACACGCCGCTGATCCTGCGCACCAACAGCTGGGTCGAGCTGCGCTCGCCGAGCGGCGACGTGCTGGCGCAGACCTATGTCCGGGCCGGCGAAAGCTATGTCGTGCCGGCAGGAATCGGCTACCGCGTCATCGACGCGCGCTGATCGATCCCGCGTCAAAGACGCGCTGATCCACAAGGCTGTTGCGGCGGCTGGATAAGCCGCCCTCTCATCGCTAGATTGGCGGCATGAGCATCCGCCCCTATCGCGACATCGTCCGCCGCAAGACCCGGCGCGTCATGGTCGGGCCCGTGCCGGTCGGCGACGGCGCGCCGATCAGCGTGCAGACGATGACCAACACGCTGACGGCCGATGCCGACGCCACCATCGCGCAGATCAAGCGCTGCGAGGAGGCGGGTGTCGACATCATCCGCGTGTCTTGTCCGGACGAGGACTCGACCAAGGCGCTGCATGCCATTGTGAAGGCGTCGACCGTGCCGATCGTGGCCGACATCCACTTCCACTATAAGCGCGCGATCGAGGCGGCCGACGCGGGCGCCGCCTGTCTGCGCATCAATCCCGGCAACATCGGCAGCGCCGAGCGGGTGCGAGAGGTGATCAAGGCCGCCAAGGATCACGGCGTGTCGATGCGTATCGGCGTCAATGCAGGCTCGCTCGAGAAGGACCTGCTCGAGAAGTACGGCGAGCCCTGCCCGGAGGCGATGGTCGAGAGCGCGCTCGATCACGCGCGCATCCTGCAGGATCACGACTTTCACAATTTCAAGATCAGCGTGAAGGCATCCGACGTCTTCCTCGCGGTCGCGGCCTATCAGCAACTCTCCGAGGTCTGCGACTATCCGCTGCATGTCGGCGTCACCGAGGCAGGCGGCCTGCGCACCGGCACGGTCAAGTCGTCGATCGGCATGGGCTCGCTGCTGTGGGCGGGCATCGGCGACACGATCCGCGTCTCGCTGTCGGCGGAGCCGGAAGAAGAGGTGCGCGTCGGTTTCGAGATGCTGAAGGCGCTGAACCTGCGCCATCGCGGCGTCAACATCATCTCCTGCCCGTCCTGCGCGCGGCAGCAGTACGACGTGATCCGTACCGTCGAGGCGCTCGAAAAGCGCGTCTCGCACATCACCACGCCGATGACGGTGTCGGTGATCGGCTGCGTCGTGAACGGCCCGGGCGAGGCGCGCGAGACCGACATCGGCTTCACCGGTGGCGGCAACAACATCCACCAGGTCTATATCGCGGGTGTGCCGCATCACCGGCTGAAGGACGCGAGTGTCGTCGATCATCTCGTCGAGTTGATCGAGAAGAAGGCCGCCGAGATCGAGGCAGCCAAGATCAAAGTCGCCGCCGAGTAGCGGCATTCAAAGGCAATACCGTTGAGCAAGATGCAACCCGTGCGGGGAACGCACGACATTCTGCCGGACGAGTACCGGCGCTTCGCGCATGTCATCGACACCGCACGCGACGTGGCGCGTCTCTACGGCTATCGCGAGATGGCGACGCCGATCTTCGAATTCACCGAACTGTTCGCGCGCGGCATCGGCGAGACGACCGACGTGGTCTCCAAGGAGATGTACACGTTCAAGGATCGCGGCGACGAATCGCTCACCTTGCGGCCGGAATACACCGCCGGCATCTGCCGCGCCTTCGTGTCGAACGGCGAGCTGACGCAACAGCTGCCGCTCAAGATCTTCGCGGCGGGTCCGATGTTCCGCTACGAGCGGCCGCAGAAGGGCCGCCAGCGCCAGTTTCACCAGATCGACCTCGAGGTGCTGGGCGCGCCGGAGCCCGGCGCCGACATCGAGGTGATCTCGGTCGCCGCCGACATCCTCGATCGGCTGGACATCCTCGGCCGCTGCACGCTCAAGCTCAACTCGTTGGGCGATCCCGAGAGCCGGACCGTCTATCGCAAGGTGCTGGTCGATTATTATTCGGCCCACGCGGCGACCCTCTCGGAAGAGTCGCGCGACCGCCTGCAGCGCAATCCCTTGCGCATCCTCGACAGCAAGGACGAGGGCGACAAGGCGATCAATGCGAACGCGCCGAGCTTTGCGGATCATCTCAACCAGGTCAGTAGGGATTTCTTCAAGTCCGTGCAGAATGGCCTCGCCGCGGCCGGTGTGCCGTTCGAGGTCGATCCGGGGCTGGTGCGCGGTCTCGACTACTACACGCACACCGCCTTCGAGTTCGTGACCACGCATCTGGGTGCCCAGGGCACCGTGCTGGGCGGCGGCCGCTATGACGGGCTGGTCGCAGAGCTGGGCGGGCCGCCGACGGCCGGCATCGGCTGGGCGGGCGGCATCGAGCGGCTGATGATGCTGTGCAACGAGCCCAAGGTGCTGCCGCGGCCCGTGGCGATCGCGCCGCTGGGACCGGCGGCGGAGATCAAGGCGCTGGGCATCGCGAGGAGCTTGCGCAAGCACGGCATCGCCGTCGAGCAGGAGTATCGCGGCAACATGAAGCGGCGCATGCAGCGCGCCAACAAGCTCAATGCGCGCGCGGCGATCATCATTGGCGACGACGAGCTCGCCAGGGGCGTGGCCCAGCTCAAGGATCTCGACAGCGGCGAGCAGCGCGAGATCGCGCTCGATCAACTGGCCGATGCTTTGAAGGGCTGATCATGTCGTTGTTGCTCAAGCTCAACCAGATCGTGACGCGGCATGCCGAGCTGCAGGCGTCGTTGTCTGCGGGCACGCTCGATTCGCAGAAGTTCGTGGCGGCCTCGAAGGAATATGCCGAGCTCGAGCCCCTGGTCGCTGCGGTGAACGCCTGGCAGAAGGCCGAACGCGACCTCAAGGATACCGAGGCAATGGCCGCCGATCCCGACATGAAGGCGATGGCGGAGGAAGAGGCCGAGGCACTCAAGAAGCAGATTCCCGTGCTCGAGCAGGCCGTGAAGAAGATGCTGCTGCCCAAGGACGCAGCCGACGAGAAGAACGCGATCCTCGAAATCCGCGCCGGCACCGGCGGCGACGAGGCCGCGCTGTTTGCCGCCGATCTCTTCCGCATGTACCAGCGCTATGCCGCCGAGCATAAGTGGAAGTTCGAGATCATGGAGCTCTCCGACACCGGCATCGGCGGCTACAAGGAAGCGATCGCCACCGTCACCGGCCGCAACGTCTTCGCGCGCCTCAAGTTCGAGTCGGGCGTGCATCGCGTGCAGCGGGTGCCGGCGACGGAGGGCTCGGGCCGCATCCACACCTCGGCGGCCACGGTCGCGGTGCTGCCGGAGGCCGAGGACGTCGACATCAAGATCGACGAAAAAGACCTGCGGATCGACGTTTTCCGGTCGTCGGGGCCGGGCGGCCAGTCGGTCAACACGACGGACTCGGCGGTGCGCATCACGCACATCCCGACCGGCGTGGTGGTCAGCCAGCAGGATGAGAAGAGCCAGCACAAGAACAAGGCCAAGGCGATGAAGATCCTGCGCGCGCGTCTCTACGATGCCGAGCGCCAGCGCCTCGACGATTTGCGCTCTGCCGACCGCAAGGGCCAGGTGGGCTCGGGCGACCGCAGCGAGCGCATCCGCACCTACAACTTCCCGCAGAGCCGGGTGACCGACCACCGCATCAACCTCACGCTCTACAATCTCGACGAGATACTCGAGGGGCGCGCGCTCGATCAGATCATCGATGCGCTGATCGCCGACGACGAGGCTTCGCGCCTGTCGGAGCTCGCGGCCTAGCAGGGGTCATGGGCCTCACCTACGACGCGCTGCTGCGCGACACCGCGGTGGCGCTGACCGCGGCCGGCATCGACAATGTCCGTTTCGAAGCGCGTCTTCTGCTGTCCCATGCGACCGGCCTGCAGGTCGAAGCGTTGATCTCGCATGGTCGCGATCCCGCGCCGCCTTCGGTCGAGGAGAAGCTCAGGACCCTCACGGCGCGCCGCGTCCGGCGCGAGCCCATGGCGTACATCCTGGGCGAACGCGAATTCTGGGGATTGCCGTTCAAGGTTTCGCCGGCGGTACTGGTGCCGCGGCCCGACAGCGAGACGGTGATTGAAGCGGCGCTGCCGTTGCTTGCCGATCGCATGCGCGCCTGGCGCCTGCTTGATCTTGGCCTGGGCTCGGGCTGCCTGCTGCTCACGCTCCTGAAGGAGCTGCCTAATGCGCGCGGCGTCGGTCTCGATGTATCGCGTGAGGCGCTCGCGGTAGCGCAAACCAACGCCCAGACGCTCAGCGTGGCCGATCGCGCGACCCTGGTGCACGGCGACTGGCGAGAGCCCGACTGGACCCGGTCGCTCGGCGGTCCGTTCGATCTGGTGGTGTCCAACCCCCCCTATATCGAGGCCGGAACGATCGACCGGCTGATGCCGGAAGTGGCGCGCTACGAGCCACGGCTTGCCCTCGATGGCGGGCCGGACGGTTTGGACCCGTATCGCCTGATCGCCGCTGCGTCGCTTCAATTGATCGTGCCGGGCGGATACCTGCTGGTCGAAATCGGTGAGGGGCAAGCCATTGAAATTACGCGTGTTTTTAAGGCTGCCGGCCTCCGCGTCGCGGCACCGGTCAAGGATCTGGGCGGTATCGACCGCGTGCTACGAGCGACACATTAAATGGTTGGCAATCCCTCTCAATTGAGACTACGTTCCTCTCAGGCCCTTGGGGGGCCGCCGCCCGTCTAACGGGCATTCATCCCTCTCAAATTGAGCTGTGACGGCGCCCGCGAAGGGCAGAGGGTCGCAAAAACAACACCCGTCCGGCAGATAACTGGCCTTAGGTTAATGAGACCAAACAATCGTCAGCGTTCGCGCGGCGGCCGTAACGGCGGCGGCGGCGGCAACCACAATCAGCACAAGCAACAGCACAACCACAATCCGAACCGGCCGCCTAACCGGAATCAGATTTTTGACAGCAGCGGTCCGGACGTCCGCGTGCGCGGCAACGCCCATCAGGTCTACGACAAGTACCAGGCGTTGGCCCGCGAGGCCGCTGCCATGGGGGACCGCATCCAGGCCGAGGCCTATTGGCAATACGCCGATCACTATTTCCGCGTCATCCAGAGCCAGGGCGGCTTCGTGCCGCGCGCCAACCAGTGGGGCGAAGGCGGCGAGGACGGCCAGCAGCAGAACCCGCAGCAGCAGCAGGAGGGCCAGGCCGGTCAGCCGCAGGCCAATGGCGCCAACGGTAGTGCCAGCGGCGAGGCCTATCCGTCGAACGAACGCCAGCACGATGGGCGGCAGAACGACAGCGGCCAGAATGACGGTCGCCAGAACGAAGGCCGCCAGAACGAGGGCCGCCAGCAGGAAGGCCGCCAGCAGGAAGGCCGCCAGCATGACGGTCGCCAGCGCGACGGGCGACAGCAGGAGAGCCGCCAGCACGACGATCGCGCCGCCTCGCGCGAGGAGAGCGAACCGGGCCTCGGTGGCGTGGCATTCCTGCAAGGTGGCCGCAGCGCCCCCTCCAGCCAGGATCCGGCCATCGAAGACCAGCCTGAAGTGCCGGAATTCCGGCCGTCGGGTCGTCGCGGCAGCTAAGTCTGGCGCATAAGTCGGGGCGCCAGGCGCCAGGCCCCGGCCTAGAGCGTCGATCTAGAGATGCAGCAGGGTCGGCGCGAAGAAGCCGGCTACGGTCAGGACGGCGCCCGCAAGGCCAAGGCCGCCGGCTGCATACGCCAGAAACATCACCGATGTTACCGCGGCCGCCGACGCCAGCACGATCGCGAGCTGGAAGGCCGCCGATCCGAACTCGAAATTGTGGTACGCGGCGCGAGACTTCTCCCGGCCGTGTTCGTATTTCTTGGCGTTCGCGGCCAGCTCCTTGCGGCCTTCGTTGGTCGACGGCTCGCTCTCGTAGCGCTGCGCCGTCTCTTTCCACTTGTCGACCTGCGCCTTGACGGCCGGCGGCATGTTGCCGGCATCCTTGTACTGGGCTTCCAACTCTTCAGCGGCGGTGCGGACCAGCGTCTGGCGCATGGTCTTGGCCTGGAAGAAATTCCATGTGTTCGTGGCCTCGACATGCTGGGTTAGCACCTCGGTCTGCGCACTCTTGGCGCCGGTCTCGGCGATCGCAAGGCTGGCCGCCAGGATCGAGATCATGATGGCGAGGCCCTTGCTGGATCCCGCGACCGGACCGTGTTCGGACATGAAAAACTCCTGATTCTATTGACGTGGATCACGGCCGACAGCCGCGTGGCCGGCCATGTTCACCTCGAAAAGCCGCACCCTCTGTCTGGTCTTGTACCGGCGCCCTGGCACCCTATATCGATCGTAGGATGCCCGGATAGGGGTCCGCTCTTTCGCCTGCCGCTGGACGGGGGCGCAAAAGGAAGGGTTGAGTCATGAATCAAGAGAAATACACCGAGCGTATGCGCGGTTTCCTGCAAAGTGCCCAGATGCTGGCGCTGCGCGAAGGTCATCAGCGCTTCATTCCAGACCATCTTCTGAAAGTCCTGCTCGACGATCCCGAAGGCCTCGCGGCCAATCTGATCGGATCGGCGGGCGGCGATTCGCGCGCCGTGTACCGCGCGGTCGAAGCCAACCTCGCCAAGCAGCCCAAGGTCGAAGGCCAGGGCGCGGGCCAAATCTACATGGCGCCGGAGACAGCGCGCCTGTTCGACCAGGCCGAGGCAATTTCCGAGAAGGCCGGCGACTCCTTCGTCACCGTCGAGCGCCTGCTGATGGCGCTGGTGCTCGCCAAGGGTACTGACGCCGCCGACGCGCTCGCCAAGGGCAATGTGAAGGCCGCTGCGCTGGAGAAGGCGATCGCGGAGCTGCGCAAGGGCCGCACCGCCGACAGCGCATCGGCCGAAAGCGGTTACGACGCGCTCAAGAAATACGCCCGCGATCTCACCCAGGCGGCGCGTGACGGCAAGCTCGACCCGGTGATCGGCCGCGACGAGGAGATCCGCCGCACCATCCAGGTGCTGAGCCGCCGTACCAAGAACAATCCCGTCCTGATCGGCGAGCCCGGCGTCGGCAAGACCGCGATCGCCGAGGGTCTGGCCCTGCGCATCGTCAACGACGACGTGCCCGAATCGCTCAAGAACAAGAAGCTGATGTCGCTCGACCTCAGCTCGATGGTCGCAGGCGCCAAGTTCCGCGGCGAGTTCGAGGAGCGCCTCAAGGCCGTCCTGTCGGAGATTTCTTCCGCCGAAGGCGGGATCATCGTCTTCATCGACGAGCTGCACACGCTGATCGGCGCGGGCAAGGCCGATGGCGCGATGGATGCCTCCAACATGCTGAAACCCGCGCTGGCGCGGGGTGAGCTGCACTGCGTGGGCGCCACGACGCTCGACGAGTATCGCAAGCACATCGAGAAGGACGCGGCATTGGCGCGTCGCTTCCAGCCGGTCTTCGTGGCCGAGCCCACGGTCGAGGATACGATCTCGATCCTGCGCGGCCTCAAGGAGAAGTACGAGCTGCACCACGGCGTGCGTATCGCCGACGCATCGCTTGTGGCGGCGGCAACGCTCTCCAACCGCTACATCTCGGACCGCTTCCTGCCGGACAAGGCCATCGACTTGATGGACGAGGCCGCGAGCCGCATCCGCATGCAGGTCGACAGCAAGCCCGAGGAGCTGGACGAGCTCGACCGGCGCATCATCCTGCTCAAGATCGAGCGCGAGGCGCTGAAGAAGGAGAGCGATACCGCCTCCAAGGACCGGCTGCAGAAGCTCGAGAAGGAGCTGAGCGGGCTCGAGCAGAAGTCCGCGTCGCTCACGGCGTCGTGGAAGTCGGCCAAGGACAAGCTGGCCGACTCGCAGAAAATCAAGGAACAGCTCGACAAGGCGCGCTCGGAGCTCGACATCGCCCAGCGCAAGGGCGAGCTCGGTAAGGCAGGCGAGCTGGCCTACGGTGTGATCCCGGACCTCGAGCGCAAGCTCAAGGAGGCCGAGGGCCATGAGGTTGTCGGCGGCAAGGGCGTCAAGGAAGAGGTCATGCCCGAGGACATCGCGGCCGTCGTGTCGCGCTGGACCGGCGTGCCGGTCGACAAGATGCTCGAGGGTGAGCGCGGCAAGCTCCTGCGCATGGAAGAGCAGATCCACAAGCGCGTGATCGGCCAGGACGAGGCCATCGTGGCCGTCGCCAATGCCGTGCGGCGCGCACGGGCGGGCCTGCAGGACCCGAACCGGCCGATCGGCTCGTTCCTGTTCTTGGGACCGACGGGCGTCGGCAAGACCGAGCTCACCAAGGCGATCGCCGAATTCCTGGTCGACGACGACCAGGCGATGGTGCGCATCGACATGAGCGAGTTCATGGAGAAGCACTCCGACAGCCGCCTGATCGGCGCGCCTCCGGGCTATGTCGGCTACGACGAGGGCGGCGTGCTTACCGAAGCGGTGCGCCGGCGTCCCTACCAGGTGATCCTGTTCGACGAGGTCGAGAAG
>CAIMEE010000078.1 GCA_903839865.1 Enhydrobacter aerosaccus
ACGTCGCCGCCGGTTCCCAGCGCGCGTTGCATCAACACGCTGTCGAGCCAGCGGCCGAACTTGAAGCCGATGTTCTTTAACGTTCCTACCATCTCGAAGCCACACGCGGCATGGAGGCGGATCGACGGCGTCTGCGCACTGTCGCCGATCACCGCCACCATCTGGCGCTTGCCCAGTTTCGTGCACTGCTCGATGAGCACCGGCAGCAGCGCCTTGCCCGCGCCTTGTCCGACGGCGTCCTTGTCGATGTAGATCGAATCCTCGACGGAGAATTTGTAGGCCGGCCGCGGCCGCCAGTTGCCGGCATAGGCATAGCCCAGGACGCGGCCCGCGCGTGCGGCCACGAGATGCGGCAGGCCGAGGTCGAGCACGGCGGCACGGCGCTTCTTCATTTCGGAAAGGTCGGGCGGATCGACTTCGAAGGAAGCGGTCCCATGCAAAACATGATGCGCGTAGATCTCCGCGCACCGCGCCACATCGGCCTCGGTCGAGGCCCGCACGATCAAGTCGGTCATACCACCTTTATAGCGTGTTTAGTTCCGGTTGCCGTTCATGAACTGGCCGGCATCGGGACCGTCATACTTGAAGAGCGAGCCGTCGAGAGGCAGACCGGTCTTCACGTCAGTGAGCGTGACGTCCACCTTGTTGCCGCGGCTGTCGACGATCGACCAGCCGCGCAATTGCATGGGGTTTTCCGCAACGCGGACGATCACCCTGCCCTCCTGGGGCTTGCGGGTCTGGACCATGGTCAATTCGAGCAGGCCATTGGCCCGTTCGACTTTCTCGACGGTGAGATCGCCCGAGAGCTTGAGCGGCTCCTTCACCAGGAACGTGGCGGCCGTCCAGCCGATCGGCCATTGGCCGAAGTCCTTGGTCGCGGGATCCCACATCGTGACCTGCCATCCGTCGGCCACGACTTTGAGCTGCGACGGCGGATCGTAGGCGAAGCGCATCTTGCCGGGACGGCTGACATAGAGCATCCCCTGCACGACCGCGCCGTTGGGATTGCTCTGCACGAAGCGGGCCTGAAGCGTGCGAATCGAGTTGATGTACTGCTCGATTTGCGCGGTCTCGGCGGAGGCGGCGCTCGGGCCCTGGGCCCGTCCCGGGGCGTTGGCTCCGGAGACGAAAAGCAGGGCGATGGCGGCCAGAACAGCCGGGAACAGGGTGCGCATGGTCCGGATATGGCCGGTGAATGGGGCGAAATTCAAGCGAAGGGCCTCTTTGGCGTGAGTGCAAATATCCGGGAGCCAACGCAAACACCCCGGAATGGCTGCAATCTTCCGAAAATTAGACGATACCGGGGGCGATGTTGTCGGACCTCAAGATTGCGTGGCGTCTGTGCGGCGCTTCGGTCGGCGCGCGCTGGCTCGTTCTTTCGACCGCACTGATCGTGCTGGCCGGCGCGACCGACGGCATCGCGCTCGCCCTTCTCGTTCCGTTGCTGAACACTCTTGGCGCGGGCACGCCCACTCTCTCCGGCCCGATGGCGGGCCTTCTGCGCATCCTGCCCGGCACCCTGGGCGGACTATTGCTGGTGTTTGTCGCTGTCGCGATCGTGCGCGCGATCGTGGGTTGGGCACGCGAAGTGACCGTCGCCCGAATCCGCGTCGATTTCAGCGTCGCGCTCCGGGTCCGCGTTTATTCCGCAATCGCCAATGCGGCGTGGTCGTATCTGCGCGGACGCCGCGCCGCCGACTTCCAGGCCCTTTTCAATACCGACATCGAGCGGATCGACCACGCCATGTACCTGCTGCTGGAGCTTCCAGCACGGCTTGCAATCGTCCTCGCGCATCTCCTTGTCGCAGCCGTCATCGCTCCAGGCTTCTCGGCGCTGGCGGTGGCCTTCGGTCTTGTCCTGGCCTGGGGCCTGCGCCGGCATCTCCTCGCGAGCCGGAAGATCGGCGAGGCGATCTCGGACGCGACCACACGCGTCGCGCGCGAGGTCACCGACTTCCTGCAAGCCCTGAAGCTCACCAAGAGTTACGGCGCCGAGGCCCGCCACATCCGAGCCTTCGCCAATGCGGTGACCGACGCCGAAGGCGCGTATCTCGCCGGCAGCCGGCTGATGGCGCACTCGCGGCTCGTCACGGATGGGGCAATCGCGATCTGCCTCGCGGGATTCCTGTGGGCGGGCTCGAGCTGGGCGGAGCTTCCTCTCGCCAATCTCCTGGTCCTGATCCTCGTCTTCCAGCGCCTCATGCCGATGTTCCAGGACATGCAGAACCAGGCACAGCAACTCCTCCAGTACGCGCCGGCTCTTCACGCTGTCGCCGCAACGATCGAGAGTTGCGAAGCGGCGGCCGATCGCAGCGACGCCACGCCGCTGCGCGAGGTCGCTTTCGAACGAGAAGTGCGTTTCGAGAATGTATCCTTCAGCCACGATCCCGCGTCCGCAGACGTGCTGCGCGACATCGACCTGTCCCTGCCCGCTGGCTCATTCACGGTGCTGTCGGGTGCATCGGGCGCGGGCAAGAGCACGTTCCTCGATCTCCTCGGCGGTCTGGTCGAGCCGACCGCCGGACGCATCCTGATCGACGGCACGGAATTGACTCCCACATTGGCGCCATCGTGGCGCCGGTCGATCGGCTACATGGCGCAGGAGGCTTTCCTGTTCCACGACACGATCCGGGCGAACCTTACCTGGGCGGCACCGGGAGCCTCGGACGAACTCCTTCTAGAGGCGATCCATCGGGTCGGGCTGAGCGGATTGCTGCGCTCGTTGCCGAAGGGCCTGGACACGATCGTCGGCGATCGCGGCGCAAATCTGTCGGGCGGCGAGCGGCAGAGGCTGGCCCTCGCACGGACATTGCTGCGCAAGCCGCGGCTCATCCTGCTCGATGAACCAGCCAGCGCCCTCGATGCCGGCAACGAACGGAATATTCTCACGCTGATCGAAAGCCTGCGCGGGACGGCAACGATCGTGCTCGTCACCCATCGGCCGTCGGCCATCGCCGGCGCCGATCGCCATGTCATCCTCGACGAGCGACGTACTTCAGGACCTGGCGCACCGGCCGCATGAGGCAATAGGCGCCTCACAGGACTTTCATGGCGGTGGCGCCGGAAACGCGCGCTCGAGGTCGAGCAGGAGTTCGGGCAGTTCGGACCAGTCCCATTGCATTCCGATCTGCCAGGCCAGGCCCTGCCAATCGAAGACCTCCACGCCGCTCCAGCCGAGCAGCGGCACCACGATGCTCACGGCCAGCACCGGCACGAGCAGATTCGCCTGCCGGATCGCCGCGAACGACACAAGCCTCAGCAAGAAATGCAGGGAAAAAATCACCGGAAAAGACAGGAGAAAAAAGACGCGCGAAACATCTGCTGTCGTCGTGCTGATCGCGAAGGCCAGCACGAGCAGGACGGTTACGGTTGCGGGAAGTTTCGTCAGCCGTCCGGCAAGCCAGAGGCTGAGCAGGCCCGGGATCGCGATGACCACCGCCGCCGGCCAATAGAACAGGCTTCTCAGCAGAAAGCGCCCGCCGTAGAGAACCAGGGAATCCGCACGACCCTGGTGCGCAGGCACGAGCCAGAACTGCAGGGCGACCGCGACCGCGAGGCCGCACAGCACACCCCCCGCCACAAAGGGAAGCTTCGCGCGATCGCGCGGCTCGCCGCGGACGAACAGGACGATACAGAGCGCGATCATCATCAGGGTGCCCTGCTGAACGTGCCAGCCGATCGCGACAAGCGCGCCCACCAGGGCAACGGAACGCGACGGCGAGACCGCGAGGGCCACAACGGCCGCCAAGAGCACGGCATCGCCGACGCCCAGCGACGATAGGCAGACGCGGGTCACGGGCAACGCGGCGAGCAAGACGATGCCCGTCTTGCGCATCTCGGCGTCGCGGGCGAGCAGCATCGCCGCGAAAGGAAGAAAGGTCATGGCCGCAAAGACCGCCGCGAGCATCACGGGTGACGTAAGGGAAAGCCCGTGCACCAGCGCGACCTTGAGAGGCGAATCGAACAGATACTGCGCGAAGTTCGTCGGCAACTGGGCGCCGAATCCGTTGCGGGCGAAATGGGTGAGCATCGAGCCATCGACGGGCCGGATACCCCCCACGAGCGCCTGCAGAAGGACCGCCACAGTCACGAAGGCGAGGACGCCGCGCCAGGTTTCAACGGTCCGAATATGGCCGGCCATTCCGCGCTTTATCCTCCGTTACCGACCAAAAGGCACTCTTCCGGACGCTCTTCTTTGTCCGCAATCGCCGCCACCGGCTACCGCAATTCAGCAACCATGACTCTAGCGTCACGATTGCCGTCACAATTTACGAGACCCGCCCGTCTTTGAGAGACTCGCTGTAAGCACTTGGAATCTATTAGACTTGGTGCTGCAGAAACACCAAGTCCGGCCGTTGGGTAGATGCAAAAACTATCTGCACTGACACACGATCTTGGCCATTTGTTACCCCAAATACAAAAACAAATCACTGCACCGCAGAATCCACTTGGATTCTGCACCGCAACTGTGGCATTCCTATTCCCACGGAGATCGGGCTGTGGGAAGTCGGATTTCCAGGGATATCACTACGGGGTTCGGGGAGTAGGCCGAACCGTGAAATTCAGGGAAGGTGTGGGATGCGTCATCTTTTTCTGGCCGCCGCTATGATGGTTGGTGCTCTGGTCGTGACGTTCGGCGCTGCTTCGACTTTGCAGAGCATGGCGACGTCGCGCTCTTACGCGAGCACCACGACGACGCCGGCGATGATCACGCCGGTGGCCAAGGCCACCGAAACGCTGCGCGCTCGGCTCCATGTGAGCCCGCGTCAGGCGACGGCGGTCGATCTGGTTGCCGAATCGAAGATCTGAGGCGACGCCCCCGAGCGGGGTGCACGCCAACTAAAAAAGCCGCAGCGATGCGGCTTTTTTTGTGCCTGCGCCAATCCTGCCGAACTTCAGTGGCGCCATGCGCGCAGCACGAGGCCCGCAGCCAGACGCACAGGGCGCGTCACCCTGTAGAGCGGCCAAAGCGCCGGAGGGAGCGGCCACGCGTCATGGTCCCCAGCCGTGGGCGTGAGCGCGACCTTCAGGCTGGCCCGAAGGCGATCAAGTGAACGATCGCACAACGCCCCATCCTCCAGCGGCAGACGTTCTACCTGATCCGGGAAGGTCGTGCGAAGACGCTCGACCAATCGCGCCGCCAGCCGGCCCACATGCCGGCTTTGGCCGATCGGGGCGGCAAGCACGGGGGGCACCGGTACTTCCAGCAATTCCTTCACCATCGCCCACGCCAGCAGAACCGATATGCCGCTGCCCTGTCGACAGGCGCGTGCGTAGATACGCGACCAGTCGAGTTCAGGCCGGCGGTCCACCAGCGTGGCAAAATCGCAGACCCAGCCCAGGCTGCGCCATTCTTCCTTGGTCCCATGTCCCGCCAACAGAAGCGCCAGGTCCTCATCGGCCAGGATGGGAATGCGTTGCCCGCCCAGATCGAGGGAAATCAGATTCGACCAGATCCGCGAAGCCTCCAGCGGGAACGGCAGCGAATCGGCGGAGAAGTCCCAGTGCAGGTCGATGTCCGAGGCCGCGCCGTCGCGCGAGAAAGCATACTGTCGTTGCTGACTGAGAAAGGCTTGGCGAAAGGCGCGATTCCCCTGGCCATTGAAGTAGCCCGCCGAGATCAAGAGGCTTTCGGCGAGCGCCATTTGTCGTTCAGGCACGATGATGTCGACATCGTTGTACTCGCGCGCGGCGAGATTGCCGTAAAGCGACAGCGCCAGCGTCGGCCCCTTGAAACTCGCGAACTGCACGCCGCCGCTCGAAAAGAGTCGCGCGACGCGCTGAAGCTCGCTCGACACCGTCAACGTGCGCACAAGATGGTGATGGCTGAACTCATCGAGCGACGACTTAAAGTCCCGCGGGAAATCGTCTCGTGACTGTCCGCTGAAGCCTTCGATGAGGGCCGGGCGAACCCGATGGCCCTCTACGAGCGCCAGCAACCTGGCGTAGTCGATTCGCTGATGAAGCGATTCGCGGATACGCCTGTCGTCGCGATTCGGCCGCACGGCCAGGCATAAAAGCTCGAATTCAGGGTACGCTTTGCTTGGCGGCATCTGTGGCAACGCCCTTTGCCGGAGCCGCGAGGACGGCGATACCCCTCACCCAAAATCGTTGGCTAACCCAGAACGCGACCGTGGATCAGGTGTCGTCGACGACCCAGCGTCCACCGCGGCCCGTCCTGTTTGCCTTGAGGCTGAAGCCGCCGTCCGGTCTGCCACTGATCCCGCGCGATTGCGTCATGTCGCTCAAAGACCCCAACCGTACGAGCGCCGGGCGGACATACGGCTTCTTCGTTTTCGTCGAAGCCAGAGCGTCAGTCTTCTTGTCTTCCGACTCGTCCATGAAATCTTCTCCCATCAAATTTGAAAGTCGCCGAAACCGGGACCTGCCCGGCCATCGGCATTCATCCAGCTATCTCGACGAGGCCTTCGCCCTGCAGATTGGTGAGAATGTCGACGACGTCCGTCTTGCAGTCGTTCTCGGAGATGTCGAACGTGTCGGCGACCGAAGCACAAATGTCCGCCACGGACCGCGGCGTCTCGAGGACGTCCCAGATGTGAACCGCAGCACCCTGGAGACCAAAATACACAGCCTTGTCGAGGTCCAGAATAGCGACCTCGTCATGAATCTTGCAGGAAACCTGCTTGGTCGATTTCCTGTAGATTGAAGCAGGTGATGTCATTCGGGCTCGGTTCCAGATCGTGGGGGTTCGAAAGCGTGACCCATTATACTCTCCCCAGCATACTTTTCAGCACCCGGACTGCCATAATAATCGACCAGAATTGGCGCTCAGGATCTCGTCCCAGACAACCAGTAGTCCAAGGCATGAGCCGAAAGAGCCATTTCGACATCGACTCTTGAGGCATTTTTGGCGGGTAACTTGCCGATATTCACATAGGCCGCCAACAGGTCCGCCGACTCGAGCTGCGGCATTTCGTTGCCCCCGGGGAAAGGGGTCGTTGCAAGCCCCGGCGCTCCCTTGGGCCGTGCAAGAATTTCCGCGGGCAGTCGACCTTCCATGGCGCGGCGCAACAACTGCTTGTTCCAGCCCCATGGCACGGGCGGCACCGCCAGCATGAATTCGAGCACGCGGACGTCGAGAAACGGGTGACGCCAGACGATCGGCGCCAACGACTCCTCGAAATTGAACCCGTCGAACATCGCCTGCCAGGTGGGCGAGGTAAACGACGCGATGGCCGCCGGATGCCAGGGATGGGAAGCGCCTCCTTCGCCCAGCGTCCGGGCGCGCTCCCGCAGTTTCAGGCGATCCGACAAATCCTCACTCAGCCACGGCTCCGTCTGGTCGCGCACGGGCGTCTGTTCCTGTTGGCCGATGTGCCGTCGAGCTGTGCCGAGCCAGCCCCCGACCCCCTTGGCACGGGCGTACTGCAAGAATGCCGCGCCGAGTTTTCGCCATTCCCGGTGTCGGTACAGCCAACCGAAATAGGCGTCGCGATCGAGACGAAGGGCGTTGTCGGGCCCTTCGCCATAAAACCAGACCTTGGCCCGTCCGGCGCGTTCCCTTCCCGTCCGGGCTATCCAATGAGCTCTGACGATGAGCTCGGTAGGCTCGTCGCTTCGGATGGCTCGTGAGCGCCAGTGCGGATCGTAGACAAGGGAAGAAATGGATCTTACGTGCAAATCGACGCCCAGATACCGGGCCGCGAGCGAGGCAAAGCGGTCTTCCTCGAGGTCGGCGAAGTCTTCACGAATTTCGCACTCGGCAACGACGCGCCTTCCGCCAGCCACGACGCCTGCGGCATTGGCAGCCAATGTCGTGGAATCCAGCCCGCCGCTCATGCTGATCCCGACATCGCCAGCCGGCAGCCGGTCCTCGATCGCAAGCGCCAGCAATTCGCGAAAGCGTTCGCCGTAGGTCCCGGGGTCCTTGAAAAAAACCGGCTCGGCGATGTTCAAGCGCCAATAGGAGCCGAGGCGAACACCCTGGTCGCTCAAGCGCAGGAGATGACCAGGCGCAAGGCGGCAGATATCGCGATAGACCGTGCGCTCGAATTCACGGCAATAGCCGAGCGTGAGAAAGTCGGCGATCCAATAGTCGTCGAGTGTCCTAGCGACCGGCCGCTGGTGGGCAAGCCAGTCCAGCGAATCGCTGATGAACCAGAACCCGCCGGCGGTCGCGTGAAACAACGTTCTGACGCCCATCTGGTCGCGAACGGCCAGGAGACAGCCCCGCTCTGCATCCCAAAGGACGAAGGAAAAATCGCCCGCGAGGTTCTCGACGAAGCGCTCCCCCCAGGCGGCGTAGGCATGCAGACAGAGCAGGCCATCGGAGAGCGGTTCCGTCGCAGCGTCGATCCGATGGGCGAGGCGTGCAATCAACTCGCGGCGGGCGTCGAGACGGATGCGTCCGACGATCCAGAACCGCCCACCCAGGGCATGCATCGAGCAGTGATCGCGCTCGACCGTGGGCTGCGCCGGGTCCGGACAAAGAAAAGCGACGCGGTCGGACCCGCCTGGTCTTTCGACTTTCCCGGCGGGCGCGCCCTCCCGCCCCACCAAAGTCGCAGACAGATCTATGGGCGCTCCACCGACACTGAAGATGGCCGCGAACAATATCAGCCGGCGAGATGGCCGGCGGCGCCGGCACACTCGTCCTCTTCGCCTATCAGGACGCGTCCGGGCCGCTTCATAAATCTACCGTCTTGCGAATCAACTCCGACACTTCGTCCATGACATCGAAGCTCCTCGGGTAGCGCAATTCGAAGACCGGCAACACGCGCGCGATCCGCGCGGCAAACTCGACCTGCCGGACCAATCGGCCCGGCAGAGCATATCTGTCATCCATGGCCGACGATATGATCGCTTTGGCGAAAGCGACGCCATCCAGTCGCTGTGCCGAGACGCCCGAGCCCACTGCCCCGGCCTCCTCGGCGACGTGAAACAGCGCAACCAGCGGTTTGGCTTCCCGGCCTGGGGCGAAAGTCCTGCGCGGCTGGAGCATGACCTTGCCGCTCAGGGTGTTGAAATGTCCGTCCGCCACCATGCCGGGCAGGAAGCGCCGGCTCGGCTCGTCGAAAAGCTTGAGCCGGTAAGGCCCCGGGTAGGCCATGACGCCGTCCTGCGTGAACGCCACGCGCAGCATGTCGTCCGTTATCAGGTCGGCTCCCCGGCTGATGAGGAAAGCCCCGAGCGTCGATTTGCCTGCACCGCTGCGCCCGAGCAATCCGACCGCGCGGTCTTCGATGTCCACGACGGTGGCGTGCAACGTTTCCTCGCCGCGAAGCGTGAGCGAGGCGGTCAGCACGAAGTTGAGCAAATTTGCTTCGAATGTCCGCTGATCGACGCCTTCGGGTCTCGTACAGGCGATCTTGCTGCCATCGGCCGAGACGACAGCCTCGAAGACACTCTCCGCCCTTATGCGAATCCGGCCGTCTGCCAGAACTTCGTGATGGACCCACTCGTCGGCATCGCGAACGCCGCTCGATGGCAATGCGTCGAAGAATTCCGGACGTTGAAGAGTAATCTCGATCGACGGCGCCGCGCTTCCCAATGAAATTTCATCGACCGAAGACAGGGGCAGCTCACTATCGATCTCGAGTCCATAAACCCTATATCGATGCCGCCGATTCATGCCTCGCGCACGATCGTGCTGTTTCGTGAAACTGCCGCCCCGAAGGGGCGGCTATCGGACCCATTGCGAAACATCTCGAATTTTCTGACTATCCCCCGCCTCACGCCTGCACAGTGGGTATCATATTGGGGCGCGAACCGGGGTTGCAATCATGATGAGGGTCGACTGTCGCGGCGTTTCGACCGAAGGCTTGGCTGACTCCGAGCAGATCCGTGTCGCCTCCGAGTGCTACATTAAGAACGGCTATGCGATCCTCGACAATATTCTGCCGGAGGCGAAGATCGCTGCCCTCCACGTCGAGTTCCAGAAGCTCTATCGCGACTACCTCGATGACGTGGAAAGAGACGACAGCGTCGAAGTGGGCAAGAGCCGCTTTCTGATGCATATCCGCCTTTGCGACGGCTTCGGCGATTCCATGGTCTACGCAAATCCCTACGTTCTTGCCCTCGTGCGCAAGGTACTGGGCGCGGATGCGATCCTCGAGGCGTTCGGGGCTGTCGTTTCCCTGCCTGGATCGGCACCGCAGCATGTCCACGCCGACGGGCCGGCGTTGTTCAATTCAGAGATCTCGTCCCTCCTGCCTTCGCATGCGCTGACATTCGCCCTTCCTTTGATCGAGATGAACGAAACGCATGGCAGCACGGCAATCTGGGCTGGCAGCCAGCGCTGGGCAAAGCACAAGGAAGACGTCCCCTCGGAGGTGCCAACGATCCCTGTTGGATCGGGCATGATGTGGGATTTCAGGACCTATCACAGCGGCACGCCGAACCGCTCGAACCAGGCTCGACCGATGATCTATATGACCTACGCGCGGCCCTGGTTTCGCGACCCGGTCAATTTCTGGAAAGAGGGGCAGCGCCGGCTGATATTCGGTGCCGGCTTTGTCGAGAGCCTGACCGACGACACCAGGCCGCTTTTCTCGCAAATGCTGAGGATTGCGCCGAGCTCCGAGGCAGAGAAGACGGGCTGATGGACAAGCTGATCATCCTGGACGATGTCTTCGACGCGGCAACGATCAGGGCGTTCACCGCATTCGACTACAGCGAAGCGGAGCGCTGGTACGACATGGGCGTGAGCCCGCTTCACGAGAGGATACTCGAGATCTGCCGGGGTTACTTCGACCTGGATCGGGTCGTCGGCTACGAGATGTGGCAAAATCGCTCGAACCCGGACCGCCACATCGACAAGAACGAGACGCTGTATCGCGAACAGGGCAAACTCGAACTGCCGCAATGCAGCGCGGTCTACTATGCGTCGGTCGAGAACATGGTCGGCGGCGAGTTCTATACCGATACGATGCGATGTTTTCCGCGCACGAACCGTCTATTGCTTTTTTCTCCCGGCATTCCGCACGGAGTGTCGCCCTTCGTGGGAACACGCTTCTCCATCAGCATCAATCCCTGGACGAAGAAGATCTAGCGCTTCACGGGACGCCACCCGCGCTCATTCATCGGCCGCGAACTTGAACGCGACGGACAGCCTGGGCTCGAAGCACTTGCGCGAAGGCACCCCGCCCCGATGGAGGATATCTCCGGGAAAAAGGACGACCCGGCCGGGCTTGGGCGCGACCGCCTGGTGGGGCTCCCCGGCGAGATCGTAGAACAAAACTTCACCCTGCCAGTCGTCGATCCACTTGGCGTTGCCGAAATAGAGCGCCGTCACGCCCGGCGTGACGTCACGATGCGCATGCTGAAGATCGCCATAAAGATGGCTGTTGCAATGGACGCGGCACAACGAAAGCCGGTTCGCCGGAAAGAGCTCCTGCGTCTTGGTCACGATGAGGTCGAACCAGGTACCGAAAATCGGGTTTGCCTTGAACAGCGACGGCTCGAACTCGTGCAGCCAGTGTTGCACCTCTGCGGTGGATTCGGTGTCGTAGTCGGCGAGATCGAAACTCAGCGACCGCAAACTGCGATAGATCACTTCGACAACGTCAGGCTGGACCAGTCCATCGACGACGAATATGGAACGCCCATCGAGCTGACGGACGCTCACAATCGGCTCGCTTTCTTTGCCCAACGCAGCCCCCTTTGATCGATCGACCCCAGCGCCTTACGATGGAATGGGATTTGCGTTCAGCCAAGCGATAACTGGACTTTGGACTTTGACAGTCGCATCAAGTGCCGAGGCGGAGAAGAGGCCCATGCATCGGGAGATCGACGGCTACGTGACGGAGGTGCCGTACAACTTCGCCTACTATCCAGAGATCTCTCCGGCGTTTCTTAGGCTCGCCGCGAATTCCCGCGCGCTTCCCTTCCCGTCCTCGGGGCGCCTGCGCTACCTCGAACTGGGATATGGCGGCGGCATTTCCCTGAATGTCCATGCTGCCGCGAGCCCGGGCGCGTATTGGGGAACCGACGCAAATCCGGTGCACGTTGCCGGCGCCGAGCGCCTGGCCGAATGCTCGCATTCCGGCCTGAACGTGCTCGGCGTGACGTTCGAGGAACTCCTTACCTTTCCGGATCTTCCGCAATTTGACGTCATCGTGGCTCTGGGTGTCTGGTCCTGGGTATCGGAGTCCAACCGTAAGGCGATCGTCGAACTGCTGCGCAAGTGCCTCGTGGATGGAGGGCTCTTCTGTCTGAACTCGCTGGCATTACCTAAAAATGCCGGAGTGGTTCCCTTGCAACGACTGTTGCGATTGCATGCGAAAATCGGCAGCGGAACACGGAGTTCCGTGGACGCCCTGCAGTCGGGCATTCGCCTTGCGACGTCTCTGCGCGACGCGGGAAGTGCGTATTTCGACAACGCCGCCTTCTCCGAAGTATTGGAAATGGTCGGGCAGGCTTCCCCACAGAACGTCATTCACGAATACATGCAAGAGAATTGGCGCCCGGAGCTGCTTGCCGACACGGCCGCCAAATTGCGCGAGGCGTCGCTGCAGTTTGTCGGCAGCATGTCTCTACTCGATCAGTACGACGACCTCAACTTCCCATCGAATGGCCTTCAAACACTTTCCAAGATCGACGATTTCTGGCTTCGCGAGACGGCAAAGGAATTCCTGAGGCCCAGGAAAATCCGATGCGACTTGTTTGTGAAGAGCAACGCGTATGTTCCGGGCGTGAAACCTGCCGCACTAGATCGCGGGCTGTCGTTCGTGCTTGTCGTTCCGCTATTTCATGCAAAATCCATGATGACGAAAACACCAGCCGGCGAAATCGCGCTCAATGGCCCCGCTTTCAGCGAGATCCTCGATCTCCTGGGCAGCCGCGACTATCGGCCGAAGACGCTGGGGGAGATGATCGATGCCCTTGCTCCGAAAGACTACGAGGAAAGGGCCATCTTCCGCGCATTGATGATCTTGATCGATGCCGGCATTGCACATCCCGCCCAGGCGACCTCTGTGGCTCCCGAGAAGGTCGAGGCCTGCCGGCGCCTCAACGACGAATTTCTGCGGCGGTCCCTGACCGACGACGACATTGGCGTGCTTGCGTCTCCCGTGACCGGCGGCGGCGTGCCCGTCCCTCGCATCCAGCGTATTTTCCTTTGGGCCGTGCGTAATGGAGCGAACACTCCGAACGAATGGGCAGCATTCGTGTCGCGTGCAATTGCGATCGAAGAGGCCACGCCGCTCGCCGCCGTACGCGGCAAGGTACCTCTTGAGATCGACCTTCAGAAAGAAGCCCTGTATTTTCTCACCTGCCTGCCGGTCTTCGCCGCCCTGATGATTCTGCCCAACGCACCGGCCGATCGCGCGACCACCGCCGGCTAACCGTTCGGGCCTCTATCCTGCAGCCTCGGCATTGCGGCACGGCGATGGATTGCCGACAATGATGAAAATGTCCGCCGCTCCCGCCAACCCCACGCCGCATCGCCTATTCCCGTCTTGGCTGGGCGGTGAGCATGCTGCCGGGATCCTGTCTTACGCCGCCGGCGCCGAAGCCCGCTTCGAAGTCACAGGAATCGGCAGCACAGATCGCGGTGAAGGCGGCCAAAGCAACCAGTCGTTCCGAAGGTCGCTCCGGCTGCGGGATTTGGGGCCGTTCAGCTGTCTGCTGTGCGATCGGGCCCTGCTGTTGCAGCGCGAACTCGAGACCGCTTTCGGCATGGGACACACGTCAGAGAATGAGGCCGAAATTGAACTGGTGACACATGGCGACGGTGGCTTTTATCGCCCGCACATCGACACCTTCACCGGCGATGGCGTCACGCATGTTGCGAACCGGCGACTCAGTCTCGTCTACTATCTGCACAACCGCCCGCGCCGATTCACAGGCGGGAACCTGCGCCTGTTTGCCCCCGGTAGCGTGCACGCCACTGCCATCGAGCCAGAGCACGACACCCTGCTGGCATTTCCCTCGTTCCTTCCGCACGAGGTCGAACCGATCTCTTGCCCGGGAGGCAGCTTCATCGATGGCCGGTTCTCGGTGAACATCTGGCTCCGTGGCTAGGCCTGTGACGCTGGCGGGCGACGAACAGGAAAGGCGGGAAGACAGGATGGATCGCTACGAGATCATCCAGGGTGCCGTCGGGGCGGAAACCTTGAAGCTGGTGAAGGACTCGCTGGTCATCTCCAAGGACGCTGCCTACCACCTTGAAGGAGTGCCGTTCGAGGACACCAAGCGGTTCGGCGACCCGCAGTGCCCGGACAGTTTTGTTTCCTACGGTCATCCGGTGTGCGAGGCCCTGCTGGTTGGTCTGGGGCCCATGCTCGAACGCGTGACGGGAAAATCGCTGCTCCCGACCTACAGCTACGGCCGCATCTATTGGAAAGGCGCCATCCTCGAGAAACACAAGGACCGCGAGAGCTGTCAGTACAGCGCCACCCTTTGCGTCGACGCGGCGCCTGACCCGTGGCCGATCTTCATGGATGGCAATGAGCTGATCCTCGAGCCCGGCGACATGGTCTGCTACAAGGGCATGGAGGTAGAGCATTGGCGCGAGCCGTATCGCGGCCAGCAGCAGATCCAGGTCTTCCTCCATTTCGTCGACAAGAACGACATTTATTCCGATCGGCTCTACGACGGCCGTCCTTGCCTCGGATTCGATCGGGACATGCTGCCGGCCAAAGCGCGGGCATGGGCGCAGGCTGCCCTCGCCTTGCAGGAGCAGGCACGAACTGGCCACAAGAAGCCGGGCTGAGCGGCGGATCCGGCGGCGTCTACCGCACCTCGTACAGGCGATAATAAAAGTCCGCCTGCCCGGGCCCACGCAACAGCCGCCGCGCCCAGCGCTCCGGCAGGCTGTAGGGCACGAATTCATGCAACCGCACGTCGCGCCCCAGGCTCAACTCATGCTCGAAGCGGGTGACGAACGCATTGGGAGAAATGTCGCTCGTGTGCCGCCAGACCCAAACCATCGTGCGGCGTTCCTTGTCGGCTCGAACCGCCGACAGCAAATCGGCAGCGACCTCCTCGTTTTCCAGCTCCACGACACGCACGCTCCCCTCCAGCCGCGCGACCAGTGGCGGCGAATAGGAACCGAAGGGTTCGATCGCGAGGATTGCTTCACGGCCGGCCGAGCCGGCGCGAATCACTTCGGCCATCTCGCGGTTGGGGGCCGCATAAGGCTTCACCAGATATCCGTTGCGATCAAAATAGGCGTAGTCGGCGCAGGCGTAGAGCGCCAGCAGCGCCGCGAAAGCGCCGCCGTTTAGCCTTCGCGCGATCAGTAACAGGAAGAACGGCAGGGCGAAGAACAGCCCCGATGGCATGAAGACGAACTGCTCGATCCTGCTGACGCCGACCCAGGCGGCCCCGCAGGCGATCAGGACCATGGGGAGCCACGCCGGTCGCGGCGGAAAGGCCGACTTCCAGAGCGTGTAAATCATGACCGGCGCAAGCAATATCGCGAGGACGATGCCGATCGTCGGAAAGGTCTCTCCGAAGGCGAAGGCAACGAAGAGATAGGCAAGGCGGACGAGCTGGTCGACAAGGAGAGAGGCCGTTTCGGGCGCGGCATCGCCCGATGCCCACACAGCCAACGCCCCCAGGAGAGTTGGCAGCCACGGCAGATACAACACCGTCAGCGACGCCGATTGCACCGCCGCCAGCCGGTATCTTCGCCGCGCAAGAAGCATCAGGAACAGGCCGGCGGCCAGGCCTGCTCCCGGCAGATAATGCGTATAGAGGAGCGCGGCGTTTGCGAGGACATACATCGCCCAGCGCCGCCGATCCGTGGGACGATCGGCCCAGCGAAGCGCCGCCCAGACAACGAACGCTGCGAGCGCCATTTGCATGCTGTAGGAGCGCGCCATGCGGGCGTGCAGCAACAGACATGGCGACAGCACCCACAACGCCAGGAATCGCATCTGGAAGGACAGAGGCTCCCGGTCCTTCAGCCAGCAGACGTAGACCACCAGCGTTGCCAGCATCGCCCATGTCGACGACATCGCGCGGCTGCTTTCCAGCAGTCCTATTTTCCAGGGAAGCGCGTTCCACCAGTGGAGCAGCAGATAGTACAGCGGCGGATGGATGTTGCGGGACACTGTCGCAACGATTTCGCCGGCCGGCAGCGCGGCGGTCGACAGGGCGAATTCTTCGTCGGTCCACGGGTCGAGCAGCTCGAGATTCGCGAACAGCAGGATTGCCTGTAACGGCAATGCCCAGGCAAGAGGCTGTCGCTGAAGGAAGGCACAGGCCTTGCCGGCCGAAGATCGCAGGATGTTCAAGCGATAGCTCGTGAAGCTGCTTGCATGCGCAGGACCGATGCACGGCACGTCCGCGCGCATGCCGTTTGGGGACAGCGATTGGCCTCCCCGTCGCTCTCGCAGTCCGCTTGTTCTGACAAACAGGTAGACATCGACGAATCTTCGACCAAAAGCGCGGCCTTTGATGGTTTTGCCGACCCTAACCCTAGGCCATCGCACTCGGATGCAACAGGCGGCAAGTCCAGCTCCGTTTGCGGCGTACGTGGAAAGGTGGGTCGAGCTCGACTATGCTGCTCAGGCATACAGGACCCATCGATGCCGTTGTCATTGCAAAAGGTCGTCGCGCCGCTTGAGCAGGCCGAATTCCTGGACCACTTGCGCACGCGCAGCATGACGTTTCGGCGTTCCTCGGGGAGCGCGCCCTTCAAAGGCGTGCTCGATTGGACTGCGCTTCGCAAGATGATCGACCTCGGCGCAATTCCGCTATCTAGTTTGCGTGTCCATGTCCGGGCAGAGCCTGTGCCCGAGTTGTTCTATATCGAGGATGGCAAGATCAGCGCATCGAAGCTCGCCAAGCTCCTGGAGAGCGGCGCGAGCGTGATCGCGGTGCCATTGCAACCGCATTTCCCGGCCCTGAACGAGCTTTGCGCGGACATCCGGACGAGCACCGGCGAGGAAATCAAGATCGGCGCGATCGTTTCGACCGGCACCGACGGCGCCCTCAAATTGCACTACGACGAGAACGACCTCATCATCATTCAGATCGAGGGGAGCAAGCGCTGGCGGATCTTTGGATCGCCGGTAACAAATCCGGTTTCAGAGACGCCACGAGCTGTGCGACCAGACGGCACGCCACCGGTATTCGACGAAGTTCTGCGTCCCGGTGATTTTCTCTTCCTGCCGGCGGGCAATTGGCATCAATGCGACAACGGTCCCGAACTGTCGCTTCACGTCGGGATCTTTTTCAGCGCGCCGACCGGTTACGACATGACACTGGATCTTCTCCGGCAGGTTTCAGAAGAAGACATGTTCCGTGTGCCCCTCACAAGGCTTGGCGATCCGGCCGCGAGGGCGCGTGCTGAAGCGGCGATCAAGGATTCCCTCATCGAGAAAATCAAACGGATTCCCTCGATGACCGCGCGCCCTCCGAAACCTGAAAGTGGAAGTTAGCTTCGAGGCCCCACCTCAGAACGCTGCGAGGCTCCCGATGACTGATCAGAACGACCGCACGCCCTTTTACCACGACGGCATGCGCGAGCTGCAGGACCGCTTTGACGGCCGCCGCGTCGCCGACGGCCTGGAGAAGCATCGCCTTCATTTCGAATTCTGGGAGCAGGACCGCAAGCTCATCGAAGAGGCCCGGTTCTTCTTCATCGCCACGAGCTACCGCGACAATGTCGATTGCTCCATGCGCTCGGGGGATTCCGGCTTCGTCAGGATCACCGGCCCCAACATGCTCGAATACCCCGAGTACGACGGCAACAACATGTACCGCACGCTGGGCAACATTCACCGCAACCCGAACGTCGGGCTGCTGTTCGTGCGCTTCGACGGCAAAACGTTTCGCTCGCGTATTCGGGGCAAGGCCACGATCCACGACGACGCCGAAACGCTCGGCTGGCATCATGGCGCGAAAGTCGTCGTGCGCATCAAATGCGAGATCTTCCCGAATTGCCCGCGCTACGTGCCCGACCTGATGGGTGCCTCCGCGACCGTCCTGCCAAATCCCTTCGTTCCGCGGCCCGGCTATGAGCCGCCGCCGCCGGAGTGGAAGAGCCGGGACTACCTGAAGGATGTGCTCTCGAAGCACGATCCCCATCGCAAGCGCGAGACCTAGCGGCAGCGCATTGGTGTCCCGAGACGAATTGTCGGAAACATTAAAGCTCTGGGCGAAGGTATTCGCAGGACGGTAGACGGATTGAGATCGGCTATCGCCCTGGGAGATCACAATCGGAACTAATAATGTCGAGCCTGTCTGACGGCCGCAGCAAGGGCGCCCAGCTTCGCTCGAAGCGGGGCCGCCCGCTCCTTCTTTATAACCTGACGAGCTCGCCCAAAGGCCAGTGCCCCGGCCGGCACATCTTCCGAAATAACGCTCCCCGCCGCGATGTTGGCGCCCATGCCGACCTTCACCGGCGCGATGAGCGAGCTGTTGGAGCCGATGAATGCATGGGCCTCTACCACCGTGCGATGCTTGCAATAGCCATCGTAATTCACAGCGATGGTGCCAGCACCGATGTTGCTGCCCGCGCCAATATCCGCATCGCCAAGATAGGCCAGATGATTCGCTTTGGCTCCGCGGCCCATCTTCGTCGCCCTGAGTTCGACGAAGTTGCCGATATGAGCATCTTCTGCCACGTCCGACCCCGGTCGAATGCGCGCAAACGGACCGATCCTGGCGCCTTTGCCGATGCGACAGCCCGAGATGTCACAGAAAGCTGCAATCTCGACGTTCGACGCCACGGTTACGCCGAGACCGAAGCGCACGTTGGGACCGATGGTGACGTCCTCGCCGAGTTCCGTATCTGCCGCGAGCCACACCGTCGATGGATCGATCATCGTGACGCCCGCTTCCAGCGCCGTCTTGCGCAACCGCCTCTGGAGCGCCGCTTCGCCGGCCGCAAGTTCGACGCGCGAGTTGATACCCTGGAATTCCTCTTCGTCGCCTTCGATGGCGATCGTCAAATCACCGCGCGCGCGCGCAATGGCGACGGCGTCGGTCAAGTAATACTCGCCTTTCGAATTGTCGTTGCGGAGAGCCGCCAGCAAATGGCTTATTTTTTCTCCGTCGATGCACATCACGCCCGAATTGCAGAAATCCACCGCGCGCTCCGCTGCGTCGGCTTCCTTGCTCTCGACGATCCGTTCGAGTTCGCCGTCGCGAACGATCAGGCGCCCATATGGCGACGGATCGCTGGCCCTGAACCCCAGCACGCCGACGACCGCCTTGCGCTCGGTAAAAGCGTCGAGGAGCCTACGCAGGCTCGTCGTCGTAATCAGCGGCGCATCGCCAAACACCACCAGAACAGGCCCGCAATGATCGGTCAGAAGTCCAAGAGCAGCCTTTGCCGCATGGCCGGTGCCCAGCGGTTCGCTCTGCACCACGGTTGGATGCGGCCGGAAGGCCGCCGCAACGTTGTCGGCGCCTGGCGCCACCACGCCGACAACGCGTGACGGGCCCAGCCGACCGACATTCTCCAGCACGTGGCGAACCATCGGCCAACCGGCGAGTTCATGCAGGACTTTCGGCATGGAAGACTTCATGCGAGTGCCGGCTCCAGCGGCCAGCACTACGACGGCGATCGAAGACTTCATTGTTCCAACTTTCCGGTTTGAGAATGAGCTGCGGCCTGGGTTGCGCGCGCCAGCGCTTCGCGCAGGGCCGACAGCTTTATGGGCTTGGAGATGTATGCCGTGGCACCGGCGGCGAGATAGCGTTCCTGATCGCCTGCCATGGCATTGGCCGTGATCATGATGATGGGCACCGTGCCGTGCGGTGCCGGCAATTCGCGAATCCGGCGTGTGGCTTCCACGCCGTCCATGTCCGGCATCTGGACGTCCATCAGAATGACGTCGTACCGGCGCGTGCGCCCGGCTTCGAGCGCCTCTATTCCGTTGTTGGCGATATCGTAGTCATGCCCATCGCGTGCAAGCAGATGCTGCAGAAGGAGCTGGTTGGTCGGCACATCTTCTACCGCCAGGACGCGCAGCCGCGGCAGGGCGGCCGGAGCGCTCGGGGACGACGGCTTGGCTCTGACGGCAAGCGCGCGACAGGGAACGTCGAAGCGGAACGTCGAACCCCGGCCGGGCTGCGATTCAACCTCGATCGAGCCACCCATCAGAGTCACCAACCGCCGCGAGATCGCCAGTCCGAGGCCAGCGCCGCCGAACCTCCGTCGGATGGAAGAATCGGCCTGCGAGAACTGCTGAAAGAGGCCGGCCTGGTCTGAATGGGAGATACCAATCCCTGTATCCACTACTTTGAAGCAGAGAAAGTGCTCACCGTCTCCCCGATCGACTGCATCGACTGCGACCGAGATCGAGCCGTTCTGGGTGAATTTCACCGCATTGCTCAGCAGATTGAGCAGCACCTGGCGGATACGGCCTTCGTCGCCCTCGACATTGGCAGGCACAGTGGCGGACACTGCAACGGCCAGCGTGTTACCGCGTTTGCTGGCATCTGCGGTCATGATGTTCTTGGTGCTCTCTACCAGCGACCGGACGCAAAGTTCAGACTTCTCGATGGTGAGCCGATCCGCCTCGAGCTTCGACAGGTCGAGAATATCGTTCACGATCGCCAGGAGATGATTGGCCGAATGCTCAGCTGTGTCGACGAACTGCCGTGTTTGTTCATCGAGCGCATTCTGGCGGGCAAGGCCCAGCATTCCCAGAATGCCGTTAAGCGGCGTGCGAAGCTCGTGGCTCATGTTGGCGAGGACCTGTGACTTGGCTCGATTGGCCGCTTCGGCGGCGTCGCGCGCCGCGGCAAGCTCCGTGGATTCCGCGATCGCCTGTTCGGCGCGCCGCCTCAGGGTCTCGTCGCTGCCAACCATGACAACACATTCGCCGATGTCGGGCAGCCACTCCCGCGACAGAGTGAAATGCAGCAGCTTCGACTGTCCGTCTGCCTGCTGAAGCTGGACGTCGATGTCGGGCGGCAGCTCGACGCCGGCGGCGGCAAAGCACGTGAGCGGCTCGGCACCCGCGATCGCGGAATCCCTCAGGACGAATGGCTTGGAATCC
>CAIMEE010000079.1 GCA_903839865.1 Enhydrobacter aerosaccus
ACCACCCAGCGCTACGGGCGGCCCGCGCTCGGCCGGCATGCGTTGCAGATCGAGATCAACCGGTCGCTCTACATGGACGAGGCGCGGCACGAGAAGCTCGCGACCTTCGGCGTCATGGAGCGCACGATGACCGGGCTGATGGAAGAGATCGCCCGCTATGCCTTGGAAACGCTCTTGCAGAGACCTTTGGCTGCCGAATAGGCAGGCCTAGAAAACGCGCAAAAAAAGGGGCCGTGACTGGCACGGCCCGAGTTTAGGGAGGAAACGCCCAAGACGGGCATACAGCAAACAAAGAGGTCACCGAGGTGACGTTTGCTGCCCACAAAGAATGGTGCACCTGCGAAGGGAATGCAAGCGGTAAAAAAGGCCCTGAATTCACCGATTTAGGCTCCGGGTCAGACCCAGGCTGGGTGTGTCTTTTTTGCAACGCACCATATTTGCGCGATTCAGGTCTGCGTTGCACGCAAAGCTATGACGCTGGCGTCAGGGCAAAGTTATAGTCAGTTCAAGGGTTTAGTGGTTTGGGGGATGATACCATGGCGAAGAAGTTCGTAGTCGCAATGATGATGCACGAGACGAACACGTTCTCGCCCTTACCCACGCCCATCGATTCCTTCGCCCGCTCCGGCGATCTGACGGGCCCAAAGGCGATCGCGGCGTCCGAGGGGACCAACACCTCGTTGGGCGGCTTTATCGAAATCGCGCGCAAGGCGGGTGCCGAGTTCACCGTGCCGATGGCCGCTTCGGCCAACCCGTCCGGCCTGGTCACAAAAGCCGCGTACGAACAGATGACCACGGCAATCGTCGAGGAGATCAGGAAGGGCTGCGATGCGGTCCTGCTCGCGCTGCACGGCGCCATGGTCGCGGAGGAATACGATGATGGCGAGGGCGAACTGCTGAACCGCATTCGCAAGATCGCGCCCAACGTGCCGATCGCGGTCGCCCTCGATTTCCACACCCAGATGACGGACGCCATGATCAACGGCGCCAACATCATCACCGGATACCGGACCTATCCTCATATCGACATGGCCGATACCGCGCGCCGCGCCGGACGCACCTTGCTCCGCATGCTGGCGGGCGAGGTCGAGCCGAAGATGGTGTGGGGCAATCGCCCGATCATGAGCAGTTCGCTCGTTCACACGCCGTCGCGCGAGCCGATGAAGACGTTGATGGGCATGGCCAACCAGGCCGAGGACACGGGGCAGGTGTTGAACGCCTCGGTGTTCGGCGGTTTCCCGCAAGCCGACATCCCTCACCTCGCGCTCTCCTCCGTCATCGTCTGCGACAAGCGCACGGCGGAAGGCGAGATCCTGCTGAACAAGATCCTCGATACTGCGTGGGAGAAGCGCGAAGGCTTCCTGTTCCATCCCGAACCGCTGTCCGTCCAGGTCGCACGCGCCAAAGGCTACGACGGCGGCCCTGTCGTCATGGCCGATCACGGCGACAACACCGCCTCGGGCGGCACGCAGGACGTGATGAGCGTGATCGAAGAGGCGATGAAGCAGGGCCTCGAAGACGCGGTCGCGGGGCCGATCTGCGATCCGGCCTGCGTCGAACAGATGATCAAGGCTGGCGTCGGCGCGGAGATCACCCTCGAGCTCGGCGGCAAGATCGACATGCCGGCGATGGGCCTCAAGGGCAAGCCGCTCAAGGTCACCGGCCGGGTCAAGGCGATCACCGACGGCCAGTTCGTGGTGAGCGGCCCGATGGCCACCGGCACGACGATCCGCATGGGCCGCACGGCCGTGCTCGACACCGGCAAGATGCAGATCGTGGTCTCCGAGAAGCGCAGCGAACCGTACGACCTCGGCGTCTTCACCCACTGCGGCATCGATCCGAGGCGCAAGAAGTACGTGCTGATCAAATCGCGCCAGCATTTCCGCGCCGGCTTCGAGCCGATCGCCAAGCACATCGTGATGTGCGACGGCGACGGCTGCACGGCATCCGATCTCAAGCTGTTCAAGTACGAGAAAATCAAGCGCCCGCTCTATCCGTTCGACATGGACATGCGGCTCGGCCGCAACGAAGTTTAGGAGTCTTGCAATCATGGCTGCGTACGACATCGTCATCCGCAACGGCCAGGTGGCCGACGGCACCGGCAAGAAGCTGTTCTCCGCCGATGTTGCGATCAAGGGTGAACGTATCGCCTCGATCGGCTCGCCCGGCAGTCTGCGCGGCGACAACGAGATAGACGCCACGGGCAAGGTCGTGGCGCCGGGCTTCATCGACGTGCACACCCACGACGACACCGCCTTGATCGACAATCCGACGATGGCCATGAAGGCGAGCCAGGGCGTCACCACAGTGGTCTGCGGAAACTGCGGTGTCTCGGCCGCGCCCTATACGCGGCCCGACGTAGGACACTGGATGTCGCTGATCGTCAAGAAGCGCGAGAATATCTGCAAGGATTTCACATCCTTTGCCGCCAGGGTCGAGGCGGCAAAGCCCGCGATCAACGGCGCGTTCCTGATCGGCCACGGCACGCTTCGCCTCACCACCATGGGCGACGATCTCAATCGCGTAGCCACGCCCGCCGAGATCAAGCAGATGAACGAGTTGCTCGACCAGAGCCTGGGCCAGGGCGCGATCGGCATGTCGAGCGGGCTCTTCTATGCCGTGTCGAGCCACGCATCGACCGACGAAGTCGTCGACGTCGCCAAGCCGCTCGGTAAATGGAAAGGCGTCTACACCGCCCACATGCGCGACGAGGGCGACCACATCATCAAGTCGATGGACGAAACCTTCGAGATCGGCCGCCGCGTCGGCGCCGAAATCATCGTCTCGCACCACAAGTGCTCGGGCCGCACCAACTTCGGCCGCATGGTCGAGACGCTGCCGAAATTCACCGAGGCGATGAAGAAACAGCAGATCGCCTTCGACGTCTATCCATACGTCGCCGGCTCGACGATCCTGCGCTCCGACATGCTCGATCGCGCCGACAAGGTGCTGATCACCTGGTCCGACAAGGTACCGGGCCTGAGCGGACGCGACCTCAAGGAGATCGCGGCTGAAATGGGCTGCTCGATGTCGGAAGCCGCCGACCGCATCCAGCCCGCGGGCGCGATCTACTTCATGATGGACGAGAAGGACGTGCAGGCGGCGATGAGCCACCCAGGGGCAATGATCGGCTCCGACGGCATTCCCTTCGACGCCCATCCGCATCCGCGCCTGTGGGGCACCTTCCCGCGCGTGCTGGGCCACTACTCACGCGACCTCAAGCTCTTTCCGCTGGAGGACGCCGTGCGCCGCATGACGTCCTATTCGGCTCAGCGCTTCCACCTTGCCAAGCGCGGCGAAGTGAAGGCCGGCTACTACGCCGATATTTGCGTGTTCGATCCGGCGACGGTCATCGACACTGCGACGTTCGACAAGCCGATCGCTCCGGCCAAGGGCATCGATACCGTGATCTGCAACGGCGCCATCGCGTGGCGTGACGGCCGCGAAGGTGGCGGCCGCGCGGGCCGCCCGCTCAACCTTCAGCAGATGCAAGCGGAAGCGAAGGGCTGACACCCTTCGTCTTCGCTCAGCTCTCGTCGCGGCGCGTGCGCTCGGCACGTTCGTGGCGCTCCTGCGCCTCGACCGACAAAGTGGCGATCGGACGGGCCTCGAGGCGCTTCAGCGCGATCGGCTCGCCGGTCTCCTCGCAATAGCCGTAGGTGCCGTCCTCGATCGTCTTCAGCGCCTGGTCGATCTTGGAGATCAGCTTGCGAAAACGATCGCGGGTGCGCAGCTCGAGCGAACGATCCGTCTCGGCCGTGGCGCGATCGGCGAGATCCGGTTGGGCCAGGCTCTCCTCCTGCATGTTCTGCAGGGTCTGGTTGGACTCCTCGATCAGCTCGTTCTTCCACTTGAGCAGCTTCTGGCGAAAATACTCCTGCTGCATCGCATTCATGAAGGGTTCGCGGTCCGTCGGCCGGTAGTTCTGCGGCAACGTAATCGACATCGTCGGCAACTCCACGAGTACTGACTTCAAAGGCGCGCGGAGTATAGGGATGGTCGACTGTCCCGCAAGATGATTGAACGTCTCGGCGGGACTCTTGTAGTGCGCTGCAGCAAGATCCCAGACCCAATTATGTTGAGTCTGTTACGCTTTATTGCTGCGTTGCAGCAAATGCTTCACAGATCAAGAGCCGTGCAAAGCAGGCCGACAGATCGAAGCCATTCGCGGCTGTAAAACCCGCAACGGCGGCGGCTTCGAGCGTCTTGCCCTCGGCAACCGAAGCAACGAAGGCGGCCTCCCCCTCATCGAGACGAACGAACCCGGCCGGCAGCACCAGCAGACAGGTCGGGCCCTGGGCGAGATCGACCTGGCCGTCCGGCGCGCCCGGCTGCGAGGCGGTCCAGATGCGATCGATCGGATAGCGCGAGCGGACCAGCGCGGCGCCGGGTGCGAGGGTCAACACCCTGGAAAGAAGCGCCTCGGGCGAGAGGCCCACAAGGCCGGCTTCCGCAGCACGCGGGCTGTGGAACGCCACGTTAAGCGCCCAGTCGAGGCGCGCCACATCGGCCAGGTAGGGCAAGCCATGCATCGCTTCCTCGGCCGCCAGGAAGCCGGCGAAGTCCGAACCGTACTCGGCCAGCACCGGCTGCGTCGGCAGGTGCTGCAACGCGAATACCCCGGCGATCTGGCGGAAGAAGTCCGCACCGACCAGCGCCTGAACCGTGGGAAAGGTCGTCGCCAATGCCTTGGCGAGCGATCGCTGGATATGGTGGCGATGAATGGCGAGACGCGCCTCCCCGCCGCCGCTCGCGATGTCGGCCACGAAGGTCGCCTGCCACTCACGCAGCACGGGCGTCATGGCTGCCTCCTGCTGCGAGCAACACCGACGCCCGCCGCGCTTCCTCGAGCAGCACCGGCAGCGCGGGAATGTCCGTGTCCCATTCGATCACCGTCGGCCGCGCCCCGAAGCGTTCCACGCACCGGGCAAACAGGCGCCACACGGGATCGTCAACGCGGCTGCCATGATCGTCGATCAGGATCGTGCCGCCCTCGACCTCGTTCACGGCGTGACCCGCGAGGTGATACTCGGTGATCGCAGCCGCCGGCAGACCGTCGAGCCAGCGCGCCGGGTCGATAGAGAGATTGTGCGCGGTGACATGGATGTTGTTGGCATCGAGCAGCAGGCCGCAGCCACTTTGCTTCACCAGTTCGGACAGGAACTCCGGCTCGCTCATCGTCGAGTGCGCGATTGCGAGATAGCAGGATGGATTCTCGATCGAGACCTGCCGGCCGAGCGCCTCCTGCAGACGGTCAACGTTGCGCACGACCACGTCGAGCGCCTCCTCCGTATACGGTAGCGGCAGGAGGTCGTTGAAATAGCGCCCCCCGTGCGTGCTCCACGACAGGTGATCGGACACATGATCGGGCTGTAGGCGCTTCACGAGAGCGGCCACGCGTGCAAGATGCGCGGCATCGAGCCCGTCGACCGCGCCCAGCGACAGGCCGACCGCGTGAACCGAGAAGCGGTAGTCCGCCCGCACCCGTTCCATCGCCGCGAACGACGGCGACGGCAGAAGATAATTTTCGGCATGAATTTCCAGCAGGCCCAGCGCCGGCCGTTCGCGATCGATTTCGGCAAGATGCGCTGCGCGCAGGCCGATGCCCGCCGGCGCGTTCATGGGCTCAGCCCTTCACCACGCCGCCCACGATCTTCTGGCACGTGCCCTTGGGCACCGCGATCCAGGCGTCGGGCTGGTTGTCCTTCTTCGAGGTGCCTGCGCAGGACGAGGTGTCGGTCTGGCAGTCGTTCTGCCCAGCCCTGGACACGCCGAAGCACTTCTCGACAGGCATCCTGCCCTGGGCCTGCGCCGCCGCTGGAAGCGCCAGAGCACTGGCGAGGGCGGCCGCGATGGCAATGCGCGTGGGGGTCATGCAATGCTCCGATATGTCTGTGTCGTTCTTATACGATATTTCATTGGGCCGGCCCCATGGCTGAAACAAGGCCCGGCAACACCCTGCTCCAGCCCGGCGACTTCGTGCGCCATCCGGCTTGCCCCGACTGGGGCCTCGGCCAGATCCAATCGATGATCGGTTCGCGCATCACCGTCAATTTCGAGAACGCGGGAAAGCTGCTGATTGACGGGACCGTGATCGAGCTTGAACGAGACGCCCCTCCGCGGCCCTGAGTTCGTCGGGTGTATTTATGTTGGCGAACGGTGCCGTGCCACCCGGCCATCTCAATTCGGCGTGATGATGGCGCCCTGCAAATTCCTCGACCCGTCGCACGCCCTCTTTCAGGATCGCGCGACGCAGATCGTCGACCAGCTTCACCGACCAGACGCCGACGGCATGTTCGCGGCGCACCGTCAGCACGTCGGCCTCGTCCACGTGCATGTGGCCGCCCAGGCGCACCGTGAGATCGAGCGGCAGGAACGGAACATCGGCCGGCGCCGTCAGGATCCATCCGGCGTGCGGGTGATGCTTCAGCGCCCACTCCATGCCGGCCAGGATTCCGGCGAGCGGCCCCAGACGCCGTCCTTCGCGCTTGGCCGCCGCGCTGATGTCGCGTGGATCGGGGATCAGCGGCACCATGAGCGCGCGATAGCCCGGCGCGGCCAGGTCGTTCGTCACCACGACCAGATCCATGACCTGCGGCCGCAGCCTTTCGGCGACATGCGCCACCATCGTCTTGCCGCCCAGCGTGCGCAGCGGCTTGGGCACGCCCGCACCCATGCGGCGCCCCTCGCCGCCCGCCAGCACCACGCCGACCAGAGCGGCCGCGCGAACAGGTCCTGAAGCGTCGATTCCGTTGACCACCATGGCCGCACTATGCGAAGCGCTGAGGGACAAACAAGGGGAGGAATCAATGGCGCTCAATATCGCCCGGGTCGCGAACTGGCTGCACAAGGTCGACCGGGCCCGCGCCGCGGTGGGCTGGTGGCCCGCCGAATTCGCCACCGACGACGAGCGTCTGGCCTACAAGGTCCAGGACGCCTTCCTCAAGAAGCAGGTCGTGAAGCAGGGCCCGCTGGTCGGCTACAAGATCGCCCTGACGTCGCCGCAGATCCTGGCGCAGACCGGCCTCAAGGGGCCCGCCTACGGCCCCGTCCGCAAGAAGCGCGTCTTCGAACACAAGGCGACCGTGAAGGCCGGCACGTGGACGCGCCTCGGTGTCGAGCTCGAGATCATCCTCTTCCTGAACGCCGATGTGCCGAAGCCAAAAGGCAAGCCCTACGACAAGGACTCGATCGCGCAATATGTCGGCGAAGCGCGTGCCGGCTTCGAACTGATCGAGGATCGCGGCGCCGACTACAGCCGCCTCGCCGTCAATCCGCTGATCATGGACGCGGGCTGGAACGGCGGCTCGCTGCTGGCCAAGCCGAACAAGAACTGGCGCAACCTCGACCTCGGCAATCTCGAAGGCTCGATCTCCTTCGATGGCAAGATCGTGCGCGAAGGCCACTCGGGCGACGTGCTGGGCCACTGCTACAACGCGCTCGCCTGGCTCGCCAACAAGCTCGGCGATCACGGCAAGACGCTCAAGAAGGGCATGTTCGTGTCGAGCGGCAGCATGGTCGCCTGCCAGTTCGTGCCGCCCGGCAGCACCGCGACCGGCAAGATCGCCGGCCTGGGCGAGGTGACCCTCAAGTACGAGCTCCCGGCCTAAGAGGGGGGGCATTTCCCCAAAAAGAATGACGCGGTGTGCACCGAAATCCTGGGACACCTCCGATGCCGTTGGGATAAGGGTTTCTGGCGATTTGTACCGGATTCCGCCATCCCCTCCGCGAAACAAAATTACCTGGCTTCCCGCACCCAGGCCATCTGCGCGAACGACGGATCCGGCCGCAATTGCTTCCACGACAGCCGGCGCACCGCGTCGCGTCCCACCAGCAGCGCGTCGTAGTCGTCGGGGAAAAGCTGCGCGATCGCCGGATCGAGCGCGTTGAGGCCGCCGGTGTAAGCGCCGAACGCGGGCAGGATCAGCCGTTGTCCGTTGGTCAGGAAGCATCGCCGCCGCAGACCCCGGCCGCGCACCGTAAGCGCCGCGACAGGATGATAATGTCCCGAGACCTCGCCCCGGCCGAAGCCGAACTGCGCCTCGTGACGAAAGAGCAGCGGCCCTTCATCGATCTCTTCCGCCACCTCGCCCCATCCGTGGGGGGGCGGCGCCGGATCGTGGTTGCCCGCGATCCAGACGAACGTCGCAAGCCGCGTCAGTCGTTCGATCTCGGCACGCTCGACGGCCGGAAGCCGCTCGATCGCGCCGCGGTCGTGGAACGAATCGCCCAGGCACACGACCCGCTCCGGCCGCAACGTCTCGATCAGCGACGCCAGAACCGATAGCGTCTGACGCGTGTCGTGACGCGGCAGCAGCTTCAGCGCGTTCACCGCGTAGGACGAACCCTTCTCGAAATGGAGATCGGCGACGGCGAGCAGACGCCGCGCCGGCCAATACAGAGCCCCGGCCGGCAGCGCCTGCAGCGTTTCGCCCGCGCAGATGAAATCGAACGGACTCATCGAGCTCGAGGCGCGGCTATTGGGCTCATCAATCGCATGGCGCGCACGATTGACCGAGCGGGGCTCCATGCGCAAGGTGGCGCCATGCGCGGACCTGTGAGTTTCGCCTTCGCTCTCCTTGCCTTGCTGTTGCCTCAGTTGGCCGCCGCCCAGATGCAGCCGCACCGCGCGGTCTACGGCCTGCGCCTCGGCGCAGCCGTCAATGCGCCGCGCATCGGAACCGCGGTGCAGGACCTGACGCTCGATTGCGCGGGCTGGCACCTCAAGCGCGACATCACAACGGAAATAGCCCTCACCTCGGCCTGGAAGATCGCGGTTGCCTCCAAGCTCGACGCCGAGGAGTCGCTGGGCGGCAACGCGCTTCGCTATCGCACCGTGCAAGTTCAGAACGGCGTCGAGCGCGAGACCCGCGGAAAGGTTCAACGCTCGGGCAAGGAAACGCGGGCGGAGGTCGTATGGCCGGCGGGTCCGTCCCAGCTCCTGCTGCCGGGGCCAACGCTCCTGCCTGTGGCCGCGATCACCCACATGATCGACCGCCTGCAGGCGCGCGCGGCGGCTTTTCCGGCCGTGACCTACGACGCCGAGGTCATCAACGACGCGTTCCTGGTCGACGTCACTGAACTGAACGATGGCGACATCCGGCCCTCGCCGCCGTCGCAGCAGGCGGTTGTCCTGCCGAAGAGCAAGGCCTGGCCCGTGTTCATGACCTTCACCCCTGCCCGAAAGCAGGACCAGAAGCCGCTCTTCTCGGTGAAGCTGGTGGTTTTCGCCAACGGCGTGCTCGACCGCCTGACCGTCGACACCGGCCTGGTCCAGGTCACCGCCGACCTGCAGGAACTGAAAATGGGCACCGCTCCGCTCTGCCCTCGCTCCTAAAACAAGGGCGCCGAGGCCGTTTCGGGCCATTTCGGAAGGCAACATCCATAGCCGCCGCGGTTGCGTATCTACTCAAAAGCGTTTTTGGATAGGTCCGTGTCAGCTTCCTTGGTCTGGTTCCGCAACGATTTGCGCCTGGCGGACAATCCCGCGCTCATCGCGGGCCTTGGATCCGGCCGGCCGGTCGTGCCTCTCTATATCTTCGACGAGGAAACCCCGGGCATTCGGCCGATGGGCGCGGCGTCACGCTGGTGGCTGCACCACAGTTTGCAGTCCCTCGACGCCTCGCTGCGGTCCCTGGGCTCCCGGCTAATTCTGCGGCGCGGCC
>CAIMEE010000080.1 GCA_903839865.1 Enhydrobacter aerosaccus
AGGGTTCTTCTCCCGAGGAGGAGGGGATGGACCAGATGCGCAAGGTCGAATCTACTGGCTTCTTCTTGACGATCTCCGGCAAGAGGGAATTGACCAGGCACTTGAACTGATACTCCTCGCGGAAGAAGTAGGTCTCATTCACCGTCATGGTATTGGTCAGCGCCTGCAACTCTTCGCCGCCGCTCTGAAAACGCAGTAGGGTGAAATAGGTACGAAAATTCCCGCTGTTGGTGGCCTCTATGCGCTCGACCAGACGCTTGTCCACGAAGTAGCGCTTGCTGTCCTCGAACTGGATGCCGGTCTTACGGTAGAAGAACTCCCGGAATTTCATGAAGTCCTCGGTCGTGATGTGAGTCTCTTCCACGGTCTAGGCCTCGCCTATGCGCCGTAGCGCCAGATCGGCGGCGAACAGGATGTAGGGTTCGTCCGCAAAGCGTCGCTTCAGCGCTTCGAGTTGGCCGATGGCCGCCTCGGTTCCCACTTCGCCCAAGAGATCGACCGCCGTGGCGCAGACATTGACCTGGCTGTCTTCGCTGATGACCTCGATCAGCCACTTCTCCACGTCAGGGTGACGTAGCGATTCGAGTACGCTGACGGCGAGGATGCGCACGTTGGGCGCCGGGTCGACCAGAAGGCCGGGTATGAACGGGGCCACCGCATCGGGCAGGTGCTTCATCACCTCTATCGCCGCGTTCCTCCGCTCCACCTCCTCGCTGTGTAGGCACTTGATCAGGCTCTGTACGATGTTGGCATCGCCGAGCTCGGTGAGCGTCATGAAAATGGCCTCGCGCACCGTAGTGTCCGTCTCTATCCTCAGACGTTTGACCAAGGCCGGAACAGCCTCGGTAAACGGGGCTAGATCGCGTGCCGCCCAACGCCGGGCCGTCGCGTCGGGTGCGTCCAGGCTGGCCATGAGACCGGCCAGGTCGCGCGGATGGCTGCGCTTGTCGCTCTCGACGGTTTTGGCTTGAACAAGCTTGACGATGGGCACGACTTAACTCGCCTTCGGCACAGGAGTCATTTCCACCGGCACGTCAAGCTCAGCGTCAACCAGTTGAAATACCACGACCTGTTCATCTTCTTCGCTACCACTGTTGTCGCTCATGATTTCCGCCGTATTCAGTGCGTCCTTGACTGTAGAGTACCCCAATGTTGAGGTGGCTGTGTAACAGACGAAATAAGTTTTTAACTGACAAACACCAAAAACACCAAAGTAGCATAGGCATCTGTTAACCTTTATATATAGATAGACGAGCCTCTTGAGGCACCAACGATTCGAACCTTCAAGAGGCTACGCATGACCGCTAACGACGAGCGCTTACACGAGACGAGCCAGGCGCAGCCCTTGCTTACCGGTACCCCACCCCCCGGCCTCTCGAATAACGAACCAGGAGCGGCCACAGTCGCCGCTAGCACCATCATGAGCAAACAATTCCTGCGCTATGGGCAGCACCTGCCGCTGGCAATATTTGTTCTCGGGCTGTGCCTGGCCGTCATCGGTGGTCTGTGGGAGCGTAACGAAGACCGCCGAGAAGCCGAGGCCCTCTATAAACTGGGCGTCGAAAGCGTTTCCGCCGATGTCATCGAGCGCTTCGCCCACCCGATCTCCGGCTTGAATGGCCTCAGGGGCCTGTACGCCACCAAGCCAAGCGTGACGCGCGCCGATTTTCAGCACTTCGTCGCATCGCACGATCTAGCCCATGAATTCCATGGCATCAGGGGGTTGGGTTTTATTGCACACGTCATGCGCCCGGATCTGAGCGCCTTTCTGGCTGCCGAGCGGGCCGACGGCGCGCCCCTGTTCGCCCTGCGTCAACTCGTTGAGCGCGAGCACGAAGACCTCTATGTGGTCAAGCTGATCGAGCCGGCCGTATACAACACCGGGGCGCCAGGTCTGGACATCGGCTCCGAGTCGCGGCGCCGGGCAGCCATAGAGCAGGCCATAGCCACTGGCAAGCCAACCATGACCCATGGCATCACGCTGGTGCAAGATGCGCACAAGACGTCCGGCGTGCTGCTATTTGTGCCGATCTACGCTCACGGCGCGCAGCCCGCAACGGCCAAGGAGCGCCACGCGTCTTTGCTGGGTGTGCTGTACGCGCCCATCGTCCTCAA
>CAIMEE010000081.1 GCA_903839865.1 Enhydrobacter aerosaccus
AGGCCGCCAAGGCGGTGAACCGGCGCACGCTCACCAACTACGCCTTCCTGCCGAACTACCGGAACTACTGGAAGGAGGCGGGCTACGTCGAGGAGATGGACGCGATCGAAAAGGCGATCGCCGAGGGCCGCCGCGACGATGTGCCGAAATTTCTCACCGACAAGTGGCTGAGCGACACCACGCTGTTCGGGCCGGCGGCGAAGGTGCGCGACGGCGTCGCCGCCTGGCGCGCGGCCGGCGTGCACACGCCGATCCTCGTGCCCTCCTCGGCGGCGGGCAACCAGATGAAGGCCATCGAGGAAGTGTTCGCCACTTTCGGCTAGTCTCGGCATCCCACCCAAGGAAATTCCAAAAAATGAAGCTCTTCATCGCAACGGCCTTCGCCGCGACCCTGTCGTATTCGGCCGTTGCCGGGGCCCAGACCGCCGAGTTCAAGTGCCCGGCGACCGGCACCGAATTCACCTTCCGCAGCGGCGGCGTCGACGCCAGGAGCGTGGCCACCGGCCAGGAGGACGGCGTCTGCATCACGAAGCGCGGGACCGGCGACAAGGAGACGGTGGTGCGCATGTACTGGGGCCTGGTCGGCTCGGTCGACGCGGCGGGCGAGTCCTTCGTGAAGGGCCTAGACCTCAAGTCGCTGTGGCCGCTCAAGGTCGGCAACAAGACGGTCCAGACCGTGAATGGCGTCGGCTACAACGGCCAGCCCTATTCCACCAACGTCACCATCACCGTCGCGGCCTACGAAAAGATCACAGTGCCGGCCGGCACGTTCGACACCTTCCGCGTGGAGGAGAACAAGGCGGGCGACTCGAAGCCACGCACGCACTGGTGGGCGCCCGCGCTCGGCATGTCGATCAAGGAAAGCTTCCCCGACTGGCAGGACAACACCAAGCTCAAGGTCTACGAGCTGGTCTCGGTCAAGAAGTAGCCGGAGCAAGAGTCACCTCACCCTGAGGAGCATCGCTACGCGATGCTCCTCAGGGTGAGGTGGATCTACGTTCCCGGAGCCCCCTAAAGCCCGGCCGCCACAGCCTTGAAGCGGCGCAGGGTCTCGATCTGCGCGCCGAGCTCGGGCATCCGGTACATCGGATAGAGCATCACCATCTCTGCGCCGTGGCGCTTCCAGCCCCGGGCTGCCCGGGCCCAGAGGTCTTCGTCGGGCGTGTCCATGCGCAGCCAGCCCTCGAGCCCGAAGCTCCTGGGATCGCGGCCGAAGGACTTGAGATGCTCGCGCAGCATCGCGAGCTTGGGCTCGGCCACGTCGGGCGCCATGATCGGCATCCAGCCGTCGCCGATGCGGGCGGCGCGCTTGATCACGGCGTCGGACGATCCACCGAACCAGATCGGGATCGGGCGCTGGACCGGCACGGGCAGCAGGTTGACGGCGTTCAGGGTGTGGAACTTGCCGGAGAAGGTGACCAAATCCTCGGTCCAGAGCTTGCGCATCACCTCGATCTGCTCGGCCTGGTGCGCGCCGCGCGTCTTCCAGTCCATGCCCAGCGCCTCGTACTCGACATGGTTCCAGCCCACGCCGACGCCCAGGCGCAGCCGGCCGCCGCTCAGGATATCGACCTCGGCCGCCTGCTTGGCGACGACCCCGGTCTGGCGCTGCGGCAGGATCAGCACGCCGCTGCACAGCTTGATCTTCTTCGTGCACGCAGCGAGGAACGCCATGGTCGTGAACGTCTCGTGAAACGGATCGTGCTCGCTGTAGGTCGGCTTCCAGTCGCCGCGCGGCGCGGCGCCAAAGACATGATCGGCGACCTCGATGCAGTTGTAGCCCAGGTCCTCCGCGGCCTGCGCCCAATCCCGGATCTTCGCCGGGTCGGTGCCTATATCGCGCGTCGGGAAAAGGGCGTTGAGCAACATCGGAATCTCCTGGGCGGACTCACTCGGGCAAGCCCCGGCAGCCTATCGCGAACCCGAGAAAATGTCCGTTGGAAGCCCGCGCCGCGGGTGGGAGTGTCCGCGCGCCGATGAAACTCCGGGACGTCGCCGCCTACGTTTTCCTCGCCCTCGTGTGGGGCACGTCCTTCGTCATCCTGCTGCAGGCCGTGCGGGGCTTCGGCTGGCTGGGCGCCGCGGCCTTCCGCTCGCTGATCGCCGCAGCCACGCTGTTTGCGCTGGCCTGCCTCAACGGCCGCCGCCTGTCCTTCGGCACGCGATGGGTTCCGTTCGCGGTTGTCGGCGCGACCACCGTGGCGATCCAGCTCGCCTGCATGTCTTTTGCGACGCCGCTGATCGGCACGGCCATGACGGCCATCCTGATCGGCACGACGCCGTTGTTCTCGATGGTGTTCGGCCGCCTCTTCGGCAGCGAGCGTTCGTCAGTGCAGGGCCTGCTGGGACTCCTGCTGGGGTTCGCCGGCGTCGTGCTGCTGGTCGGCTTCCCGGTCACGCAAGTGACACCGTCTTTCGTCCTGGGGTGCGCGAGCACGCTCGTCGCTTCCTGCGCGGCGGGATACGGCGGCACCTATGCCAGCCGTGCCTTTGCCGGCGTCGGATCGTGGGAAGTAACCCTGGGCTCGTTCCTGTTCGGCGGCATCGTGCTGCTGCCTTTTCTGTTCATGCTGCCGGTCCCCACCGTCCCGGCGCCGCTCGACTATCTTTGCCTCGCGATCTCGGGCTGCGTGATGAGCGCCCTCTGCTATGTGATCTACTATCGACTCATCTTCGATATCGGCGCCACGCGCACCCTCAGCGTCGAATTTCCCGTGACCCTCGTGGCGGTCCTCATCGGCGCCCTTCTTCTCGACGAACCGCTGTCGGTGGCGCAGATCGCGGGCGGCCTCATCGTGATGTCCGGCTGCGTCCTGGTCCTGCGCGCCGACAATTCCTGAAGAGCGGGTGCAACCGGGCCGATGGCGCCGCGTTTTCCGGAAATGCGCCTCCATCACGCCCTCCTGTACGTCACCCTCGGGATTGTCCTCGGGCTCGGCCTGCACGTGACCGTCAGTCACCGCGGAGCCCAGGCCGAGTGGGCGGCCCCGTCTTCATCCCCAACCCGGACGGCAGACCCCGCTTACGCCTAAGTCGTTGATTCATAATGATTTGTGCGGCGCAATAAAGCCGTGACAAGCCCCCGCTGAAGCGTAGAATTCGCCCCCCAATGCTTTATTACGCGTACGAACTTCAGCGCCAGCTCGCCCAGCCCGTCCGCTTCTGGGCGAACGCCGTCGAGCAGATTTACTCGAGCCCGTACAATCCGCTGACCGACACCTGGTTCGGCAAGTCGATGGCGGCGGGTTCGGAGATCGTGGCGCGCCTCGCCCAGAACTACGCAAAGCCCGCCTTCGGCCTCGCGACCACGCAGATCGGCAACGAGCAGGTCGCGGTCAACGAAGAGATCCTGGTCCGCAAGCCGTTCTGCCAGCTGCTGCGCTTCCGCCGCGACACCGCGCGCAAGGACCCCAAGGTCCTGCTGGTCGCGCCGATGAGCGGCCACTACGCCACCTTGCTGCGCGGCACGGTGGAGGCGCTGCTGCCCGAGCACGACGTCCACATCACCGACTGGACAGACGCAAAGGAAGTGCCACTGTCGGACGGCAACTTCGACCTCGACGACTATATCGACTACGTCATCGACTTCTGCCGCTACCTCGGACCCGACGTGCACGTGATCGCGGTCTGCCAGCCGTCGGTGCCGGTGATGGCCGCCGCCTCGCTGATGGCCGAGGCCAAGGACCCGCGCCAGCCCAAGTCGATCACCCTGATGGGCGGCCCGATCGACACGCGCCTCAGCCCGACCGCGCCGAACGACCTGGCGATGCGCAATTCGATGATGTGGTTCCGCCAGAACGTGATCTCGACGGTGCCGTTCAATTATCCGGGCGCTCTGCGCCGCGTCTATCCGGGCTTCCTGCAGCTCACCAGCTTCATCTCGATGAACCTCGACCGGCATGTGAACGCGCACATGCGCCAGTTCGAGCACCTGATCAGAGGCGACGACGAAGGCGCCGACGGCCACCGCGCCTTCTACGATGAATATCTCGCGGTGATGGACCTCAGCGCCGACTATTACCTGCAGACCATCCAGGTCGTGTTCAAGGAACACCAGCTGCCGCGCGGCGCCTGGGTAAGCCGCGGCCGCAAGATCGATCCCTCGTTCATCGAGACCGCGCTGATGACGGTCGAGGGCGAGCTCGACGACATCTCCGGCGTCGGCCAGACCAAGGCCGCACACGAACTGACGCCCAATATCCCGGGCGCCCGCCACGTCCACTGGGAACAGCCGCGGGTCGGCCACTACGGCATCTTCAACGGCCGCAAGTGGCGCGAGCAGATCATGCCCCGCGTCCGCGATTTCATCCGCGCCAACGACGCGGCCTGATCTATCCGCCTGCTCCCGCCGTCGTGATATACTTCGCGGGGAAACGCGAAGGACAGGACGATGGGTGTTCTCGACGATTATCTGGTCAATCCCGACATCTCGCTGTTGGACAAGACCCGTATCCAGGCCCAGGTCCTGGTGCCGGTGATGCGCGCGCTGCGGGCCGAGCTCGGCCGCGACAAGGCCGATGCGCTCGTGACCAAGGCCCTGCGCGACTGGTCGAGCCAGGTTTTTGCCGCGATCAGCGACGGCATCGACGGCCCGCCGGGGCGCAGGTTCGCCAAGATGGACAACGCGCTGGCGGAAGTGACCCTTAAGGAAGTCTCCGTCGACATGCACCGCCGCGACAGGGAGGCCGTCGAGTTCGACGTCACGAGCTGCCGCTTCGCCGACTTCTTCCGTTCGCTGAACGAGCCTGAGCTGGGCGCGCTGTTGGTCTGCGCCACCGATATCGATATCGCGGCAGCCGGCGGCGACGACGTGAGATTCACGCGCGACCAGACGCTGATGAAGGGCGCACCGTCCTGCACCTTCCGTTACAAATTCGCGCCGCGTTCATGACCCTTCCCGTCGAGATTTCACCCTGGATGCCGGCGCCGTTCGCGCTCGACGGCGAGACGGCGTTCGCCGTGGGCGACGTGCACGGCTGCCTCGACGAGATGACGGTGCTGCTCGATACGATCAGGGAACTGGCGGCCGAAAGCACGGGCCCGCGCCGGCTGGTCTATCTCGGCGACATGATCGATCGCGGCCCCAGCACCATCGGCGTGCTGCAGAAGTGGGCCGAGCACGAGGACGTCCGCGGTGTCGACCGGATCGACCGCGTGATCGGCAACCACGAGATCCTGATGCTGCTGGCGCTGCGCGGCGAGGCGCAGGCGGACAAGGCCACCACCATGTGGCTGGCCGACCGCACCGGCGGCGCCAAGGTGATGGCCGAGATGCGTGCGGCCGTGCGCGATCCCAATGCGCCGCCCACCTATGCGCTGGCGGCCGAAGCCCTGGGCGAGAACGTGATGCGCCTGATGCTCGGCCAGCGCTCGCATGTCCGGGTGGGCAACGCGGTGTTCGTGCACGGCGGACTCGAAGGCGGCACGGACAACGAGGCTTTCCTGTCGTCGCCCTGGACCGCCGGCATGCACGCGCGCTGGGCCTGGATCACCAAGGGATTCCTCGACTGGCAGGGCGGTTTCGGCGGCACCCTCGTCGTGCATGGCCATACGCCGCCCAACAAGCACCGGCCGCTGTCGCTGATGGACGACACGCTCGTGCTCCTGCACGACCGGCTGTGCCTCGATGCCGGCAGCGCCCTTACCGGCATCGTCGCCGGCGCCGAAATCCGCGAGGGCCGCTATCGCGTTTTGAAGGCAGGCACCCCGCGCGGCAAATAAGGCGCCGGTTCCCTCACGTTCTGTGGCTGCGCACCACGTCCAGGAACGCGGTCCCGTAGCGTTCGAGCTTGGCATCGCCGATGCCGTGGATTTCGCGCATCGCTGCCGAGCTCGCCGGCCGGTGCGTCGCCAATTCGACCAGCGTGCGGTCGGAGAACACGACATAGGCCGGCACGTTCTGCGCCTTGGCCAACTTGGAGCGCAGCGCCTTCAGCGCATCGAGAAGCGCGCCGTCGGCCTCGCTGGCGATCGCCGAGGCCACGGCCGCCTTGCGGTCGCGGCGCGAGCCCTTGGCGCTGGACGTGGCGAGGTCCTTGCGCAGCTCGATGCGGCCCTCGCCCTTCAGGATCTTCCAGCCTTCGTCCGTCACCCACCAGCGGCCGTGCTCCATCATGTCCTGCGCGATCAGGCCGATGGCCGAGATCTGGCGGAAGATCGAGCGCCACTCGGCGGGCTTGCGATCCTTGCCGACGCCGAAGGTCGGCAACTTGTCGTGATTGAACTTCTTCACGTTCTCGGTGGCATCGCCGGTCACGATGGCGATCAGATGCTCGAGGCCGAAGCGCTCGCCCGTGCGCACGATCGCCGACATCGCCTTCTGCGCCTCGACGGTGGCGTCGTAGCGCTCGACACCCTCCAGGCAGAGGTCGCAGTTGCCGCAGGTCTCCGATGCCTCGCCGAAATAGGCCAGCAAGGTCTGCCGTCGACAGCGTGGCGCTTCGGCCAGAGCCAGCAGTGCATTCAGCCGCTGGCGTTCGATTCGCTTGCGCTCGTCCGACGAATCGCCCTGTTCGATCTGCATGCGCCGCAGCTGCATGTCGCCCATGCCGTAGAGAGTGAGCGTGTCCGCGGGCAGCCCGTCGCGCCCGGCGCGGCCGATCTCCTGGTAGTAGGCCTCGACGTTGCCCGGCAGGTCGGCATGGCAGACGAAGCGCACGTCGGGCTTGTCGATGCCCATGCCGAAGGCGACGGTCGCGGTCATCACCACGCCGTCCTCCTGCTGAAAGCGGTCCTGGTTGCGGTCGCGCACCGATTTGTCGAGGCCGGCGTGATAGGGCAGCGCGTTGACGCCGTCCTTCTTCAGCACCTCGGCCAGCTCCTCGACCTTGCGGCGCGAGGAGCAGTAGACGATGCCGCTCTCGCCCGCATGTTCGCGTACATAGGCCAGCACCTGCTTCGACGAACGTTCCTTGGGCTTGAAGGCCAGCCGCAGATTCGGCCGGTCGAAGCTGCGCACAAAGGTGCGTGGAGATTCCGAAAAGAGCTTGTCGACGATATCGCCGCGCGTCGGCCCGTCGGCGGTCGCGGTGAGCGCCATGGTCTGCAGCCGCCCGCCGATCTGGCGTGCCAGGTTGCCCAGGGTCAGATACTCGGGCCGGAAATCGTGGCCCCATTGCGAGACGCAGTGCGCCTCGTCTATCGCCATCATCACGACGTTGGAATCAGCCAGCATCTCGACCATGTCGGGCCGCGACAGCCGCTCCGGCGCCACATAGAGAAGCTTGAGCTCTTCGGAGCGCAGCAGGCCCATCACCCGCGCGTTCTCGGCAGGCTCATTGCTTGAATTGAGGCTGCCGGCCGCGACGCCCGCTGCCGTGAGTGCGCGGACCTGGTCGCGCATCAGCGCGATCAGCGGCGAGATCACCAGCGTGAGGCCCGGCCGCGCGATCGCGGGCAACTGGTAGCACAACGACTTGCCGCTGCCGGTCGGCATCACCGTCAGCACATTCTCTCCGTCGAGCACGGCGCGCACGATTTCTTCCTGCCCGGGACGAAAGCCATTGAAGCCGAAGACGGAATGCAGCAGGGCGCGTGCGGAATCGAGGAGGTCGGACATTGATTTGACCCGACGATATCACGCGGTGACTGCGAAGGGGACGAAGTACCACGCGTGTAACTGATGCCGCGTTGTCACAGCAGAACGGTGCCCTTTCTCTTCCAAGCGAATGCCGCCTCGCTGCCGCTTTCCGGCGGCTAACTCCGCGTTACCCACCGAGACCCTCTCGCAATCAGTCGTGGAGCTTGAACATGAAATCGATCCGTATCGCGTCCCTGGCAGCCGCAATCCTCGCCTTGCCGCTGGCGGCTCACGCGCAGAGCGACAGCCCCTGGCAAGGCCCCTACGCCGGTATCAATGCCGGCGGTCTCTTCAGCTCGACGTCCGCCACCATCGGCGAGAACAACACCGTCGGCGGCCTGAGCGGCAGCGGCAGCGGCTTCATGGGCGGCGCGCAGGCCGGATACAACTGGATGGTGGGCCCCGTGATGCTGGGTGGCGAGGTCGACTTCCAAGGCTCGACCGAGACCACGAACCTGTTCGGCGGCGCAGGCAACTCGCAGATCGCCGCCACCTCGGCCATCCCGTGGTTCAGCACGTTTCGCGCCCGCGTCGGCTATCCCGTCGGCTCGGTGATGCCCTACATCACCGGCGGCGCCGTCTGGGGCCATCAGACGCTGTCGGGCTTCGACTCGGCGGTCGGCAATTTCAGCGCATCGAACAACTTCTGGACCTACGCCGTGGGCGTCGGCATGGAAGGCCGCATCGCCCAGGCCTGGACGATGAAGCTCGAATATCTCTGGATCGGCACACCCGATACGGCGCTGTCGTCGCCGGCCTCCACGTCGATCGACGAGCGCTCCATTGGCAACGTCGTCCGCGTCGGATTGAACTATCACTTCTAGAGGCGAAACTGTGGCGGAACCGTGTGCTCCCGAAGGCGTTCAAATCAATGAACGACTTTGGGGACATACGGTGCTGATCCTGGGAAGTGCCCTGATTCTGGCGCTGGTCGCCATCGCCAGCTTTCCCTGCTGGCCTTACAGCCGACGGTTCGGCCTCGCGCCGAGCACATCGGCGGGCCTACTGCTGGTTCTCGTCGCGATCCTTGCCGTCAGCCATAAATCCGATGTCATGGTCGGCAGCGGGAAGATGACGGCCGTCAGTTCCGCTTCTGATTAGTGCTTGGCCGCCTGGCCGCCGTCCAATGTCATCACTACGCCACTGATGTAGCTCGCACGATCCGACGCCAGGAACACTGCAAGGTTAGCCACCTCGTCGGGCTCGGCGGCGCGGCCGAAAGGCATGTGCTGCGTGAGTTCCTTCCAGCGTTCGGCATCGCCCCACTTCTGCTGCGCCGTGCTGCGCAGCAAGGTCTCCATGCGATCGGTGCGGGTCGCCGGCGGATTGATCGCCACGACTCTCACCCCATGCTCGACCGAGCGCGAGCCAACGGCGCGCGAGAAGGCCATCAGACTGGCGTTGCCCATCGTCCCTGCGACGTAGTCGTAATTGAAGCTCTCGCCGGCAAGGCCGATCACGTTCACGACAACGCCCTTCTTGCGCGCGTACATCTTCTCCAGCATGGCGCGCGTGGCGTTGATATAGCCGAACACCTTCAACTCCCATGCCTCGCGCCATTTGGGCTCGGTCATGCCGAAGATGTCGCCGCGCGGGATGGCGCCGGCATTGTTCACCAGGATGTCGGCATGGCCAACGGCCTCGACAACGGACCGCACCGTGTCGCCTTTGGAGAAATCCGCAGGATGAATCTCGACCGGCACGTTGTGGCGGGCGCGGATCTTGTCGCGCGCCGCCTCGAGCGCCTCTTTCGAACGCGATGCGATGTGTACGGCACAGCCTTCGGCCGCGAAGCCCATGGCGCAGGCAAAGCCGATGCCCTTGCTGCCGCCGGTGATCAGCACGGTCTTGCCGGAAAGCTTCATGTCCATGAGAACAGACTCCTAGAGGCGATACGTCGAAGCGATGGTGGCCTGGCCGTCCTCGGTCTTCACGCGGCCGTCCTTCACCATCTGAACGAGATGGGCCAGCATCGAGCGACCGGCGGCGGCATGCAGGTGGAGCGGCGTGTCGGCGTAGTTCTTGGCCACCATCTGCGGAATGGTCTGCGGCCCTTCCTTGAGGCGCGACATGATCTGTGTCTCGCGGCCCAGGCGATGCTCGATGTAGGCGTTCACGAACGGCACAGGCTCGCGGATCTCCGCGCCATGCGTCGGGATGTAGAGCGCTTCCTTGCGCGGCAGGAGCTTGCGCAGACTCGAGAAGTAATCGGCCATGTTGCCGTCGGGCGGCGAGATCACCGCCGTCGACCAGCCCATGACATGATCGCCGGACAGCAGCGCGTTGTCTTCCTTCACTGCGAAGCAGAGGTGGTTCGAGATATGGCCCGGCGTGTAGACCGCCTCGACATTCCAGCCGTCGCCCCGGACCACGTCGCCGTCGTTCAGCTTGATGTCGGGTGCGAAGTCGAGAAAGCCTTCCTGCTCGGTCGCGACACCGGCGGGCGGCTTAGGATGCGGGCCGTAGCTGTAGACCTTGGCGCCGGTCGCCTTGGCGATCGCCGGCGTGGCGGGCACGTGGTCGATGTGCGTGTGCGTGACGAAGATGTGCGTAACTGTCTCGCCACGCACGGCATTCAGCACGGCGTCGATATGATCCTGCTGATCGGGACCGGGATCGACGATCGCCACCTTGCCGTGGCCAATGAGATAGGTGCCGGTGCCCTTGAAGGTGAAGGGACTCGGGTTGTTCGCGACGACGCGGCGGATCAGCGGCGTCACTTCCATCGCCGTGCCGTAGTCGAACTTGAAGTCCCTGATGAACGGAATGCCGGGCATGAAACCCTCTACGGGGTGGGAGGCGTCAGCTTGTAGAGCGCATTGCGGATGTCGGAACTGACATAGACCGCACCCGACTTGGCGACCGCAACGCCGGTGGGCACCAGCGCAGGCGGGCCTCCGGCAAAGGGCGACAGGCCGATATCGAGGTTCGACGCGATCACCGTCTTGGCGCCGTTGGCCGGATCGATCATGACCACGCGCTTCTGGCCGACCTCGGCCACGAAAATCTTGCCGTCGGCGCCGACATCGATGCCCTCGGGGCCCGCCAGACCATCGACAACGACCTTGCGTGCGCCCGACACCACGTCGATCTGGCTGACC
>CAIMEE010000082.1 GCA_903839865.1 Enhydrobacter aerosaccus
ACTATGCCCTGCCGCGCGCCCTCGACCTGCCGAGTTTCGCCGGCGGCCTCGATGCGACGATGCCGACGCCGTCCAACCGGCTGGGCGTCAAGGGCTCGGGACAGGCCGGCTGCATCTCGGCGCCCCAGACGATCATGGCGGCCGTCCTCGATGCCCTGCGTCCCGCCGGCGTCGAGGCGCTCGACATGCCGGCGACACCGGAGCGGATCTGGCAGGCGCTGCGTCAGGCAGCCGCTTGAGCGAGACGCCCGCGCCCACACCCGCTGCGGCGCGGCAACGCATCATCGCCGGCATCCTGTTCATGTGTGGCGGGGGACTTCTGTTCCCGGTGATGAGCGGCTTCGCAAAGTTCCTGGGCGAGGACGGCTACGATTCGCTGCAGATCTCCTGGGCGCGCGCTTTCGGCCACATCGTCTACATGCTGCTGGTCTTCGTGCCACGGTTCGGGACGCAAATGCTGCGCACGCGGCGCTTCGGCACGCAGGTCTTCCGCTCGCTGATGCTGTTCATCTCGAACCTGTCGAGCTTTGCCGCGATCACCTTCATTCCGCTGGCGAAGGCGGCCTCGATCACCATGATGGCGCCGTTCTTCGTGCTGCCGATCGCCTGGCTGTGGCTGGGCGAGCGCACGACGCGCGGCCGTCTGCTGGCGATGGCGGTGGGCTTCGCGGGCGTGCTGCTGGTGATCCGGCCCGGGACTGAGCTGTTCCAGTGGGCTTCGCTGCTCTCATTGCTGAGCGGTCTCTGTTATGCGGTCTATCAGGTCGTGACGCGCCTGATCTCGACCATCGACTCGCCCGAGACCTCCGGCTTCTACAGTTCGATCGTGGGCGGCATCGGCATGTTCGCCGTCCTGCCGTTCGTCTGGAAGACGCCGGAAACGGCGCGCGACATCTTCTATTTCTGCAGCCTGGGCGTGATCGGCGGCACCGGCCATTACTTCGTGGCCAAGGCGCTGGCCTATGCGCCCGCCAACATCGTGGCGCCGTTCCAGTATTTCCAGCTGCTGGGCTCGGTGGCGATCGGCTATCTCTTCTTCGGCGACTTCCCCGATTTCCTGGGCTGGATTGGCGCTGCCACCATCGTGGCCGGCGGCCTCTACATCGGCTGGTCGCAGACGCGGAAGACTTGAGCTGGCACAGGTCGAGCCTGCGATCTACGTCTCCAGCATCTCGCGCACCTTGCTGCCGAGCAGGCCGGGATGACGGCCGCCCACGAAGACCGAGTAGGCGTCGTTGTGGAGCATGTAGCCGTCTTCGCCCCACAGCAGGACGATCGGCACCGGCGAATGAACCAGGATACCGACGGCTGTCTTGAGGCTCTGGGGCCAGTCCGCGGGCGGACCCAGCGATTTCGACCAGTCGAAGGCCGAGATGCGCTGTGCCATCTCGCCCGGCGCCGCCAGAAAAGGCAGATCGGACGGCCTTTTATCGCTGGCGTTTGGACTTGGCATCTTCTCCCCCGAAGACAGCAAACGCGGGATCGAAGAAAGGGTTGCGTGGCTATCCGACGGTTACCGGAGAAAAATCGACGTACCAGCTCTTGGGATGGACGTAGCCCTTCACCTTGGACGAGATCGCGTTCGGCCAGACGTCGTGCACGACCCACACGAACACCGCCTCGTCGACCATGCGCGTGTTGATTTTCGCCAGGACCTTGTCGAGTTCCTTCGGGTCCGAGGTCGAGCGCGCTTGCTTGGCCAGCGCGTCGAATTCCGGCTCCTGGATGTAGCCCCAGTTCGAGCCCTTGGGCGGGATCTGCTGGCTGTCGATGAAGCGCATGAAGGCGTTGTGCGGATCCATCGTGTTCCAGCTCACGTTGATCGCGCCGAAGTCCTTGGCCTCCGGCGCCTTGGCGCCCAGCCGCATGAAGTTCAAGAGCGCGTTCCAGTCCATCACCTGGAACTCGGCTTCGATGCCCACGTCCTTCCACTGCTGCTGGATCGCCTCGTTCATGATCAGCGGATACATCTGGCCTGAGCCCGAGGTCGAGATCGCGATCTTGATCTTCACCGGCTTCTTCGGGCCATAGCCCGCCTCGGCCAGCAGCTTCTTGGCCTCGTCCGGATCGTACTTGATCTTGAAGCTGGGCGTGCCGAACCACGGATGATCGGTGGGCACGCAGCCGACGGCGGGGGCCGCCAGCCCGCCCAGCACCTTCACGATGGCGTCGCGGTCGATCGCGAGGTTCATCGCCTTGCGCACGCGGATGTCGGCCGTTGCGGCACCCGGCAGCATCGAGAGCGTGTAGGGCCACATGTGCGGGATCGCGTTCGTCTCGATCTTGCAGCCGGCGGATCGCAGGCGTGTCAGTGAATCCGGCGCGGGCGATTCGATCCAGTCGACCTGGCCCGACAGCAGCGCGGCCGTGCGCGTCGAGACGTCGGGGATCGGGAGCAGCACCATGCGCTCGGTCTTGGGGATGCGGTCCTTGTTCCAGTAGTCGGTGTTGCGCTCGAGTTCGGCGCGCTCGCGAGGCGTCCACGCCTTCATCTTCCACGGGCCGGTGCCCGACGGAGACTTGCGATAGGCCTGCCAGTCCTTGCCGACCTTGTTGAAGTTGTCGGCCGAGGCGATCGGGAAGCGATTGAGCAGCGACGGCATGATCGTGTCGGTGCCGTTGGTCTGCAGCTCGACTTTGTAGTCGTCGATCTTCCTGTAGGAAATCAGCGGCCACACGGCGGCGATCAGCACGCTGCGGCCCAGCCGATCGAAGGCTGGCGACTTGTCGTTGAGTGTACGTTCGAGGCTGAAGATCACGTCGTCAGCCGTGAAGGTGGCGCCATGGTGGAACTTCACGCCCTGGCGCAGCTCAAAGATCCACTTCGAGGGATCGGCCGGGTCCTGCGCCCACTTGGTGGCGAGGCCGGGCACCAGCTTGGCCGGCTCCGTCGCCGAGGAGAGGTCCCACATCACCAGCGGGTCGTAGAGCGTGTAGCCCATGAAGCGGATGCCCTCGGTGCCCTGATCGGGCGCGCCGTCGGTCACCGGGATGTCGGCCAGGGTCATGGCAATGCGGAGCGTGGAGGGGGCCTGCGCGGCAGCGTCCTTGCCGAGGGCGAGAGCAGCGGGAAGGGCGGCACTGGCAAGAAGGGCGGAACGGCGCGTGAGCATGGAAACCTCCGGGGTTCCGCCGGACGAAGCATGAAGTGCGCCATGACCCCCTCCGTCGCCGTAGGACAGTGCCTGGTGATTTGGCCGCGCGCAGCCAAATCACGACTCCCCCGAAGACGGAGGAGGGTGATGATTTCTCCTTTGCCTCCCCCGTGTTCGGGGGAGGTGTCAGCGTCTTACGCTGACAGGGGGCATCAGGCTTGTAGACGCGGCACAATAATTGCTGCTTTGCTGCCGATCATGGCCGCGCCCAATACGCTCACCGCTACCGATATCGCGCGACAGATCGACTCCGGGGCGCTCACGGCCGAGGCCGTCGTGCGGGCCCATCTCGATCGCATCGACCTGCGAGACAAGGACGTGCTCGCCTGGACGCACTTCGCGCGCGAGGCTGCTCTCGAATGCGCCAAAGTGCTCGATCGCGGGCCACGCAAGGGGCTGCTGCACGGCGTGCCGATGGGCGTGAAGGACATCATCGACAGCGTCGACCAGCCGACCGGCTACGGCTCGCCGATCTATGCCAAGCACCAGCCGCTGGCCGATGCCGCGACCGTGGCGCTGGCCAAGGATGCCGGGGCCATCCTGCTCGGCAAGACGGTGACCACCGAGTTCGCCAATCGCCATCCCGGCCCGACGCGCAACCCGCACAATCCCGCGCACACGCCGGGCGGCTCCTCGTCGGGCTCGGCTGCGGCAGTCGCGGATTTCCAGGTGACGCTGGCCACCGGCACGCAGACCGGCGGCTCGGTGATTCGCCCGGGCGCTTTCTGCGGCGTGGTTGCCTACAAGCCGACCTACGGGCACTTCCCGATCGCGGGCATGAAGGCCAACACCGAATGGCTCGACACGATCGGCGCCTACGCGCGCTCGGTCGAGGACATCGCGCTCTTCCGCGCGGCGCTGATGGCGATCCCGTTCCGGCCGATCGAGAAGCTCGACTCTCCGCCGCGCATCGCGATCTGTTACACGCCGCATCGGGACGAGCTGCAGGCCGAAGCCGTGACGGCGATCGAGAACGCAGCCGTTGCCTTCCGCAAAGCCGGCGCCCAGGTGCGCGAGATGGACCTGCCGACGCCGGTGAACACGATGCGCGCGGGCCAGCACACGCTCTCTGCCTTCGACGGGCCGCGCGCCCATGCCGATGACGCACGCCGCTCCTACGATCTGCTGAGCCAGAGCATCCGCGAGGACAAATTGGCGAAGGGCGCCACGATCGACTACGCGACCTGGGTCGCGGCACGCCTGCTGGGCGAGCGTGGCCGTGCCGCCGTCGACTCGATGTTCAGCGACATCGACGTCATCCTGACGGCGCCCGCCAAGGGCGAGGCGCCGCTCGGGCTCGAACGCACCGGTGACGCCACGTTCAATCTGTTGTGGACCTTCCTCTGGATGCCTTGTGTAACGCTGCCGTATGCGCGCGGGCCCAAGGGCCTGCCGGTCGGCATCCAGCTCGTCGGCCGCCAGCATGACGACGAGCGTTTGCTCAATATGGCGGCCTGGGCGAGGGCGGCACTGACATGAAGCCGATCAGCGCCACCGAAGCCGTCGCCGCGATCGAAGCGGGCACGCTCACCTCGGAGAAACTCATTCGCGCGTCGCTCGAACGCATCGCTGAGCGCGATCCGGTCGTGAAGGCGTGGGTCTATCTCCATCCCGAGATGGCGGTGAAGCAGGCCAAGGCGGCCGACGCGGCCAGGGGTGGCCTGCTGCGCGGCGTGCCGGTGGGCGTGAAGGACATCATCGACACCTACGACATGCCGACCGGCCACAACTCGCCGATCTTCGAGGGCAAGACGCCGTTCGGCGACGCCGCCTGCGTGGCGCTGTGCCGTGTCGCGAACGCGGTGATCATGGGCAAGACGGTGACGACCGAATTCGCCAACCGCCATCCCGGTCCCACCACCAATCCGTACAATCCCGCGCACACGCCGGGCGGTTCGTCGTCGGGCTCTGCCGCGGCCGTGGCCGACGGGCATGTACCTCTGGCGTTCGGCACGCAGACCGGCGGCTCGGTGATCCGGCCCGCGGCCTACTGCGGCGTGATCGGCTACAAGCCGACTTACGGCGATTTCAGCCGGGTCGGCATCAAGATGCAGTGCCACTCGGTCGATACGCTGGGCCTCATGGCGCGCACGATGGAAGACATCGCGCTGTTCCGTGGCGCCGTGCTCAAGCTGCCGCCAGTGCCGATCAACCAGGACCTGCTGGCGCCACGCATCGGTCTCTGCGGCACGCCGATCTGGAAGACCGCCTCGCCCGACACGCAGGCCCTGCTCGAAAAGACCGCGCGCGATCTCGAGGCCAGGGGCGCCAGCGTGGTCGACATCGAGTTCGGCCCGGCTTTCAACGACATCCTCGACGATCACGCGGCCATCACCGGCTTCGAAAGCTTCCGCAACTATGCCGACGAGCGGCTGCGCAATCCCGGCAAGCTCAGCCCCGAGATCACCGCCGTGCTGAAGCGCGGCGGCGCCGTGACTCTCGACCGCTACGTCGCGGCGCAACGCAAGACCGTGGCCTTCAAGGCGCATATCGATGCGATGTTCGACCATGTCGACGTGCTGCTGACGCCCTCCGCGCCGGGTGAAGCGCCGGAAGGTCTGGCCGGGACCGGCGATCCGCGCTTCAACTCGATCTGGACGCTCTCGGGCAACCCCTGCGTAACTTTGCCGGCGGGCAAAGGACCGAAGGGCCTGCCGCTCGGCGTGCAGCTGGTCGGCTTGCGTCACGACGACGACCGGCTTCTTTCCATCGCCGCCTGGGTGGCGGCGCGATTGTCATGAGATTACGCAAAGTCCTCACCCTGAGGAGGCGCGCAACGCCGTTTCGAAGGGTGCGCAATCCGCACCTCGTCTGAGGCCCATCCTTCGAGACGCGACCCTGCGGGTCGCTCCTCAGGATGAGGTCAATGTGTTTCCGAAGGGAGAAGCAACATGCCCAAGATCAACGGTGAACGGCTCCTGGCCGACCTGCGGCGCATCGCCGACTTCGGCCGCTACGAGACCGGCGTGCATCGCCCGCATCTGTCCAAGCAGGACGTCGAGAGCCGTCACTGGCTGATGGGACGCATGAAGGAGGCGGGGCTGGTGCCCGAGATCGAAGGCGTCGGCACAGTGATCGGCCGCAGCCCCAAGACCGGGCCGCGCCTGCTGATGGGCTCCCACTCCGACACCCAGCCGCGCGGCGGCTGGCTCGATGGCGTGATGGGCGTGATCTACGGGCTCGAGGTCGCGCGTGCGCTGGCAGAGGATCCCGACACGGCACATCTCGCCGTCGACGTCGCCTCCTGGGCCGACGAGGAGGGCCACTGGGGCCAGATGACCGGCAGCCGTTCGTTCATGGGCATGCTCTCGGAAGAAGACATCGACAAGTCGCGCCACCGCGACGAAGGCACGCCGATGCGCGAGGCGCTGAAGGCGGCCGGACTCGAGGGGGTGCCGCGCGCGCATCTGGAAGAAGGGCGCTATCGCGGCTACCTCGAGGCGCATATCGAGCAGGGCGGCCTCCTGGAGGCCGGCGACAAGCGCATCGGCGTGGTGACGGCGATCGTCGGCATCTACGTCTACCGCCTCACCTTCAAGGGCATCCAGAACCATGCCGGCACGACGCCGATGCCGATCCGCAAGGACGCGGGCGTGGCGATGATGAAGCTCTACAACGACGTGATGGAGAAGTTCCCGACGATCTCCGGTCCGCGCAGCGTGTGGACGGTCGGCAAGATGTCGGTCGAGCCGGGCGCGCCCGCGATCATCCCGGGCAGGGCCGAGATGATCCTGCAGTTCCGCGACGCCGACAAAGCCATCCTCGACCGCTTCGAGGCCGCGGTGCTCGAGATCGTGGCGGCGCACAACAAGAAGGGTCCATGCACGGTCGAGTGCGTGAACACCTCGAAGACCATGCCGACGGTGATGGACGAGCGCTTCCTCGAGGCGCTCGACGAGTCGGCCGAGGTTCATGCCACGGGCAAGCACGTGCGCATGCCGTCCGGCGCGGGCCACGATGCGCAGGTGATCGGCCTGAAAGTGCCGGCGGCGATGATGTTCGTGCCGTCGATCGGCGGCATCTCGCATCACTTCACGGAGAACACCGAAGACGCCGACATCGTGCTGGGCTGCCAGGTCTTCGCCGATGCGGCTGCGAAGATACTGAAGAGTAACTAGGCCTGGCCGGCCTGGATGTTCCCCCAGTAATTGCGGAGCGCTTCCATCGGCGCGCCGGTCTCCGCCGTCGTGGCTGGCTCGCCCAGGATCTTCGTCATCGTGTAGTAGCCGAGCGACCGGTAGCTCTCCATCTGCGACTCGGTGAAGAACTGGTCGGCCGTCGTCTCGTGCGGGAAGGTGAGATTGGCCAGCGCGTAGGCGGCGACGTCTGCAGGTTCCTCGCCGTTGTTCATGAAACCTGGTTTGACATAGAGCACGTAGGCCTGGGTCGAGGGGCTCTCCGGATAGGTGATCTTGCCCAGCGCGTAATAGAACTTGGCCTTCGACTCGACGCCACGCTTGCCGATCTCGATCTTCTTGAAGGCGATGCGGACGCCGAAGTCGATCCAGATCTTCCGTACCGCGTTGCCGAGGTCCTCGAACGTGCAGTCGGGATCGCAGCCAGCGTCGCTGACGACGATCATGCGGCAGCGCCGGCGGATCATCTCGTAGAGGCCGAGATTCTCGAAGTGGCCGCCATCGGACAGGTAGATGTAGTCGCTGGCGTCGGTGGTGAGGCCGAACAGTTCCTGGAACAGCTGCCGGACGCCCCAGCGCGGTCCCTCTAGTCTGGCCGTGTCCATCGACGGATTGCCGAGCCACCAGCCCAGGCGGACGTTGAAGAGCGTCATCACCAGGCCGACCAGCGGCGAGGAATGGTAGCCCTGGTTGGGGCTGGCGGCGGCGCCGGAGATCGCCATGGCGGTGCCGAGCGTCAGGCCGCCCGCCTTGCTGGCGTAGGTGCTCGTGGGATGCATGCCGACATACTCGTTGCCGACCGTGAGCGGCGTGGCGGCGAAGGACTCGGCCTTGCGCTCCTGCCAGGCGTTGTTCGTTCCCGAGACGACGTTGAGCGCCATGTTGACGACGTGGAACAGCCGCGGCCGCGGCGCCGCCGGATCCCTCGACGTCGGCGGAAACATCAGCCTGTGGCACCTGAGGTTGTCCTGTGAATCGAACCCGGTAAACGGATCGCGGCTTTCGCTCGCCTGGCCGCCGGCGCCACGGGCCGAGCCGTGGAAGGCCCGGATCAGCCTGTTGCGGTAGAGCGCATGCGTGGAAAACCGGTTCACGTTCACGAACCAGGCAAAGCCGCCGAAGAACGCGGCGAAAGCCACGGACGCTCCGACGACCGTGATGAGATGCCGGCGCTCGTCGGCCTCGCCGAACCAGGTCGCCGCCTGATCCGTCGATTCCAGCAAGGCGATCAGATCGGCCAGCCAGCTCGACAGGACGATGGCGATCGTCACCAGGAACACCACGCTCGCCAGTGCGAGCACCTTGGTCATGGGCAGGCTCACGGCTGGTTTCGTCGTTGTCGACTGGGCCAGCGTCTTTGCGCTGGCGCCGATCTTCGCCGCGAGGGCGCCGAGGCCGATGCCGCTCGCCGCGGCGACGGCGCTCGAGATTGTCCGGTCGAAGAAGCTGTGGATTTCCGGCGCATAGAGCACGAGTGCGGCGAACGCCGCCCAGACGACGGTGAGCGCCAGGAACCAGCCCGACGAGCGGGCCAGCCATTCGCGTTCGTCGTCACCGCGTATCGATCGGCTCGTCAGCCCGAGGTAGATGGAATCGGCGGCGAACAGCGAGACCGCCATCCAGCCTACCCCGAAGATCGCGAGCAGGCGGAAGTCGGCGATGGTCTCGGCGGCAAACGCGCAACCCCATCCCAGCATCAATCCCGCGAGGCTGCCGCAAATGACCCAGGCGATGAGGAGCCAGTAGTCGCCTTCCGTCTTGAGCGACCACAGGAGATCTGTGCGCCAGGCCTCGACTTTCTCCTTCACGTTTCTCGTCGCGGCCTCGCCCTCGGGGGCGAAGCGTTCGCGGCTGCCGAAGGCCAGGAACGCGATCAGCCACGAGGCGGCATAGAATGCGGCGCCGAAGCCAGCGCCCGAGACCGGGCCGATTTCGATGCCGAAGACCGGTTTGTTGCCGTTGGCGACATAGATGGAAAGCAACATCGCCGCGACATAGGTGGGGAAAAGCGCGCACCAGATATAGGCGTTTTGCGTGATGCGCTTGTCCTGCGTGCCGCCGAGACGGCCTTTCACCGACGTGATGAGCGCCAGTAGGGTCGCGAGCGAGCCGCCGATGATCAGGAGATACTTCGACCAGTCGACCCAGTCCGGCGCCGTCTGCAGGACCGCCACGGCGCCAATCGGGATGAGGAACAGGGCGAAGAAGAGCGGCAGGTAGATCAGCCAGTTCAGGATCAGGTTGCGGATATAGAGCGCGACCAGCGTCCAGGTGTCGGCCGAGAGCGCCCCCAACTTGGGCGTGAGGTAGTTGCTGTTGGCCCGGATCCCGGTCAGCTCGAAAGGCTCGCGATAGCCGGGCGCGGGGCGCTTCCAGAGACTCTCCTGAACGATCGCCTCCTTGGCGTCGGCCGGGATCGTCGGGTCTTCGTACACGGCGGCGCGCCACGCCGTCAGCCACGCGCCGATGTAGCCGCCGCCCGACACGGTCGACAGGTAGTGGAACTTGCCGAGGATATCCTTCTCCGCAAGCGCCTGAAGGATGCCGAGGCCGAAGGACGCGCTGCGGATGCCGCCGCCGGAAAGACAGAGGGCCGTGCGTGGTTCGGCGAGGCTGTGTATCCGGCGATGGAGCTGGCCGATATCCGAGGGCCGGCCTTCCTCGCCCACGCCGTGAATCACGGCGTATTCCTCGATCAACGCGTCGACGACGGATTGTTCGCGCGAAACTACCGGCTTCCCGCTTGAAGTATCGGTCATGGCGCTCCCCCCGATTGCCAGTCGTCGGCCCAACTTATAGGTGAGTGCGCCTCAGGGCTACTACCCTAATGGGTGAGCACGAACCGGGAAAAAGCCCCTTGCTTCTCGGGCGGCAGCTTGGGCGGCGCGCCGTCGATCATGAGATCGATGTCGCAGGCGCGCAGCGAGGGCAGCGACGCAAACCGGTTCAGCGCCTCGAGATCGTCGTTGCTGAAGCCGCTCTCCGTCAGCATCTGGATCATTTCGGGTGGCGTCGCCATCGGCTGCGGCTTGCCGCCGTTGGAGCGGCCGTTGCGATAGGCGGCTTCCATTTTGGCCAGGAAGTCGTTGAACAGCGCGCGGGCTTCCGGCGTGAGCTGGCTGACCGGCTGGACGCCGTTCATCGCGAAATCGCGGCAGGATTGCGGGTCGTCCTTGCGCAGTTGTGTCGCGAGGGCAAAGCGCGCCGCCATCACGGCGATCGCCGACTTGTCGTCGGCGGCGGCCAGCATTGGGCGAATGTAGTCGCGGCTGACGGCGCCCACGGCGTAGAAGGCCCGCGCCGGCACGCCCGGCGCCACCGGCTCGCGCTGGTCTTCCAGCATGGCCTCGCGGATCTCCTTCTCGGCCTGGGGGTTATCCTTGATCGCCTGGCCGATCAGCGGTGTCGCGCGCAGGTTCACGATCACTTGTTCGAGAGGCGACAGCGGCACGCTCTCGAGCTGGATGGTCAGCACCAGGCCCGCGGCAGCCGCGAGCAGGATCGCGATGATCGCGACCAGAACCATGTTCCGCTTGGGAATTTCGACCGGCGCTCTTGCTGATACAATGTCGGTTGTCACATCGATGCCTCGGGGCGGTGCGCCCCCGTGAAGCTTAAGCATAACGGGCCGGAATTGCATCCGCGAGCCGAATGCATACACTGTGCGGCTAGGAAACAAGAAGGCGGTTTTGCCCGGTGCCGATACAAGTCGACGTATTCCATTTCGATCGGCTGGTGGTCGCCATCGGTAGCGGTGACGTCACGCTGCCGGAATACGGCAAGTTCATCGGCGACCTGATCCAGCAGGGGCTGATCCACTACCGCAAGATCATCGACGTAACCCGCACCGACTCCTCGGCCCTCAATCCGCAGGTCCTGCTGGCTTTCGACGCCCGGCTGCGTGAATACAACAAGACCCGGCGCGGACCGGTCGCGATCGTTGGAAAGCGCGATGGCGGCGAGGGCGCTCACGAATTCAAGGTGTTGACGTCGGCGGAGCGGCCGGTCGAGGTCTTCCGGACCATTCACGATGCGCGGGCCTGGGTCATGCGCCATCCCGTGGGCGAAGTGCTCGCGAAGAGACCTGATGACGGCAAGTAGGAAGTGAGACCGGTGTTGCGGGTCCCACACCCGCAACACCGGCCACTGCCGGGCGTCCCAACACAGTCATTCCCCCGAACGCTGTTTGCCCGAATCAGCAACTCTTGGTCCGTGCATATACCCGACCAAGAAATTGCGTTCAAGACGCAATTTCAAACAAACGGCGGAAAATTCACGGAGTATGCTTGGCCAGGAACGCGTGCACCCGCTTGATCGATTCGTGCAAATGCGCCGGCGCCCTCCACTCCTTCTGGACCTCGAGGTTGGGCGCGAGCGCGATGATCTCGTCGCTGGTATGGGCCGGGTGCGGCTTGTCCGTGCCGGGCTGCAGGAGCAGCGGCGTCTTGCAGGCCTTCACGAAGTCGCGCGTGACGGAGAACACGAAGTCGGGGCCAAACATGTTCCGGCCGAAGGACTGGATGGTTTCCCTGGTGATCGACGGATCACGCCCCCGCACGGTGTCCTCGTAGCCCGCGACGGCTGCGTCCCAGGTGTCGCGGTTTTCCCACAGGCCGATCGGGTTCTGCAGCACGGCGGAGGCAATGCGGTCGGGGTGCTGTTCGATCGCCTCGAAGCAATAGCTGCCGCCGATGCAGCCGCCCATGACGTGGAACTTGCCGAAGCCCAGGTGATCCATCAGCGCGAAGTGGTCGCCCGCGAACGTGTGCCAGCCATGGTCGGGCTTCACATCGGCGATCGACTTGCCGGCGTTGCGCTGGTCCATCGCGACCACTGTGTACTTGTCGGCGAGCGCGGTGCGCGGATCCATCCAGGGAAAGCCGTTGGGATAGTTGGGCGAGTAGCCGCCCCACATGTTCATTTCCGACTTCAGGCCGCCCGGCGCGTAGAGAAGAATCGGGAAGCCCTTGCCATGGACCTCGTAATGGATCTCGGCATCGGCACGCTTGAACATCGGCATGAACGGCTCCTGTGCACTGGCGCGGCTTTATAGCCGATCGCCCCGACAGGAGGATCAAAAAGGCGATCTGCTTCTTCGGTCGGCGCCCGCGAAAGTCTCAGCGGCGCCGGGCGGCCGCGAAATAGAAGCCGCAGCCCAGCAGGCCATAGAAACAGCCGATCGCGGCCCAGGCCGCCGCCGGATCCATGTGCTGTTGCATCAGCGTCAGCGCGGCCGTGCTGAAACAGAAAATCCCGACGGCGCCGGCGAACCCGGCGCCCATCGTCAACAGCGCGCGATGGGAGACTTCGGCGGCCGCGCTCTTGATCGCGCGGCCGGCCGCGCTGGCGGCCGCAAGACGCACCAGCGGGCCGATCATCGAACTCAACCCGTCGGACTTCTGTCGCGTCACCGGCTTACGACCGGCGACAAAGAAGCCCCGCGACGAAGCCGATACCGACCACGGCGGCGAGGGTGGCCAACGGCCGCGCCTGCACCGTCTCGATCAGCGAGTCGGCGGCGGAGTCGCGCATCTTGGCAGCCTTGTCGAGGGTAGCATCCGTGAGGTCGCGGGCATTCTCGCTCTGCTCGTCGATGAAATTCTGGGCGGCTTCCAGCGCCTCGTCGAGCACGGCCCGGCTCTTCAGTTCAATGGCCGACACGGCGCCGTTCACGCCCTCCTTGGCATCCGCTTCCATCGCCGCCGAGAGCTTGCGCAGCTGCGACTTCAGTACGGTGACTTCCTTGACGAGGTCCTTGGTGCTGCGTTGGGTTCGCGGGGCAATGCCGTTGGCGCGCATGATCGTTCTCCGGGCTGTTGGGAGTGAATCTCTGCGCAATCAACGTCTTGAAGGGAGAAAGGTTTCAGCCGTCCCAGACGTTTTGGGGCATCGGCAGCTTGGCGAAGTCGGCATCGACCAGCGGCCGATGGTGGCTCACGCCTTCCTTCTCCAGAAGCATCATGTATTGGCGCACATGCTGGCCGGAATGCCACGTCGTCCGCTCGAGCAGCTCGTGCAGGGTCTGTGGCCCGTAGTAGGTCTCGAGCGTCTTGGACGCGGCGTGGTCGTTCTTCGCCCACCAGTCGCGATAACGCTTCTGGACCTTCTTGCCATAGGCCACCAGCGTAGCGGTGTCGGCGTCGGCGGCGGGCTCCTCGGCGAACATCTCCTTCACCAGGGTGATGCCCTCATTGGTGCCGATGAAGGCGTCGACGACGCGGAACAGGTGGAAGGCGAGCGTGCGGTAGCTGCGCGGGCGGCCGGGCACGTGGGTGCCGAGCCGGTCGTAGGGCATCAGCGGGAAGAGCTCGATCGCGGCACTCATGAACTTGTCGACGCGGGCGTGGAGCTGCTCGACCGAGAGCTGCGGGCCGCCGTCCTCGTTCAGGCCGACGAAGTCGATGATCTGCTGGGTGTTCTGGCCGAAGATGTACTTGTCGCCGCGCGACAGGACGGGAACGGTGCGCAGGCCGAGCTTCTGCAGCTGGGCCATCCCGCCTTCTTCAAGAACATTAACCGAGATGAAGTCGATCCCACGGACCGATAGAAACTCTTTGAGTCTCAGACAGCTGGTTCAACCAGGCTGCCAGAAGACCTTGAACGGTTCGCTCATGGCGCTACTCCAGACAGGTCGCGAGCTTACTCCAGGACGCTCTCGCGCAACAAGGGATGATGCGCGCACCGCAGGCTGCCGCCGATGCGAATCGGCCCGTCGAACGGGATCGGAATGACATCCATGCGCCGCTTGCGCAGCTCCTCGATCACGCGGGCGTTGTCGCTGTCGAGGATCATGCGCCCTTCTTCGAGAATGAGCCCGTTGGTCGCCAGCAGCGTTGCCTCCGCCTTCGAGACGGCGATGGCATCCCAACCGCGCAGCGACATCGGCAGCCCGTCGATCAGTTTCTCGGGGCACCAGACCAGGAGGCCGGGCTTGATCAGCGCCATGGCGCAGTCGAGGTGCAGCACGTCGGATTTCAGCGCGACCGGGATCACGCGATAGCGTTCGCCCAGCAGCGCCTGCAGCCAGTCGATGCCCGCCATGTCGGAGGCACAGCCCGACATGCCGACGTAGATCTCGCGGCCGTTCAGCAGCGTGTCGCCGCCCTCGAGGAACGGCCCGTCGACGGCGTTGAGCCGGCCCATCGGCACGCTCGACCAGAGCGCGCCGCGCTCGTGCGCGGCTTTCTCGAGATGCGGCCGCAAGCCGAAGCGCTCGCGCTGGCGGCACTGCAGCCGCAGGGACGCCTCGATCGCGTGGTTGCCCACGACGATCATCCCGTCCCGCGCATAGAGCTGCGCGCCTTCGCCGTTGGGCGCGAGAAAGGTGCGCTCGCGCCCCTTCAGCCGCTCCGGCCGGTGCACCGTCACGCCTTCGCGCGCCACCCGCTCGGCAAGTGCATCGACCTGCTGCTCGATCTTCCGTGCCCAGTCGGGATCGAGTTCGATCAGCCGGCGGCCGGCATATTTGCGGCTGAACTCCGCCTCCTCGGGCGTCTGCCAGCGCATCGACTCTTCGTGGAAGATGACGAAGTCCTCGGCCGGCGAAATGCCGATCACGACCTCGCGCAGTTTGCCCCACTCATGGTGGGCACCGAAACGACTTGCCATGCTCAAGGTGCCTTGTGACAGACGATGCAGATCTTGGTGCCGTCGGGATCGCGCACGTAGGCGCCGTAGTAATTCGGGCTGTAGTTTTCGCGAACGCCGGGCGGACCTTCGTCGCGGCCGCCGGCGGCCATCGCCGCCTTGTAGGCGGCATCGACCGCGGCCCTGCTGTCGGCCTCGAGCCCGATGGTGATGCCGTTGCCCGCGGTCGCGGGCTTCTTGTCGAGCGGCCGGACCACCCACAGAGGCATCGGGCCGTCGGCCATGCCGTAGCCCCCGGCGTCGGGATAGTCGGCGCGGCG
>CAIMEE010000083.1 GCA_903839865.1 Enhydrobacter aerosaccus
GCCGAGCTTGGCCGCGGCGCGGGTGAAGCTCAGTTCCTTGGCCACGACCACGAAAGCGGCGAGGACATTGAAGTTCTCAGTCTGCATTTATTAGCTCAAATTATTGAAGCATGCGGATTATACCGTCCAATCCCAAGCGCGCCACCGTCCTACGTTCATAGCCACGGGTCCGATCGGATGTCCGCTCACCTATGCGTGCAAGTAGAACGGCCATGATGACCCAGCCAGGAGTGCAGACATCATGACCAGCCCTGTTCCCACAGTGACCCTGAATAACGGCGTGCAGATGCCAAGCCTGGGCTTTGGCGTCTTTCAGGTGCCTGACCCGGCGGAGTGCGAGCGCAGCGTCCGAGACGCCATCGACGTCGGTTACCGACTTCTCGATACGGCGGCGTCGTACGGCAACGAAGCGGCCGTCGGCGCCGCGATCAAAAGCCACGGCATCGATCGCAGCGCGCTCTTCGTCACGACCAAGCTCTGGATCGAGGACGCGAGCTATGCGGGTGCGAAGGCGGCGTTCGAGCGCTCGATCAACAAGCTGCAGCTCGACTATCTCGATCTGTGGCTGATCCACCAACCCTATGGCGACGTCTACGGCGCATGGCGGGCGATGGAGGAACTGCAGCGCGCGGGGCGCATCCGGGCGATCGGCGTCAGCAACTTCTACCCCGACCGCCTGGTGGATTTCGTACTCCACAACGAGACCTGCCCGGCGGTGAACCAGATCGAGATCCACCCCTTCCACCAGCAGGCCGACGCGCAGACGATCCTCGCGGAATACAAGGTCCAGCCCGAAGCGTGGGGTCCGTTCGCCGAGGGCAAGAACGGGCTCTTCTCCAACCCGGTGCTGCAGGCGGTCGCCAAGAAGCACGGAAAGAGCATCGCCCAGGTCGTCCTGCGCTGGCTGCACCAGCGCGGCATCGTCGCCATCCCCAAGTCGGTGCGCAAGGAGCGCATGGCCGAGAACTTCGCGATCTTCGATTTTCAGCTCGATGACGCGGACCTCGCCACGATCGCGACGCTCGACCAGAAGGCCAGCAGCTTCTTCGACCATCGCGACCCGGCGATGGTGAAGCGGCTCGGAACCCGAAAGCTTTGAGCTGAAGCCTCGCAAGTGAGAGGATACTGGCGCGCCATGACCGATCAAACTAAGGGTGAAATGAGCCGCCGTGGCCTGCTCGGCGGGGCAGGCGGTCTAGCGGCCGCCGCGATCACGGTGAAGGGCGAGTGGCTGCCGCCGGCCGTGCAGGCCTTCTCCGGCGTCGAAGCCCCGCTGAAGCCGTTATGAGATGGGAAGGCGGCGTCTCGCGACGGGGGCTGCTGGTCGCACAAGCCGTACTGACCTTCGCCAGCACCGCCGCCGATGCGCAGGAGGGAGGGACAAGTCGGATGAAGGGCTCCAAGACCCTGGTCGCCTATCTCACTCGCTCGGGCAACACGCGGGTGATTGCCGACACCCTGCATCGCGCGTTGAACGCCGACCTGTTCGAGATCAGGCCCGCGCGCCCCTATCCCGAGGACTACGAGCAGCATGTCGCCCAGGCGACGCGCGAGCGCGACGGCGGCTTCGTGCCGCCGCTGGCCGCGAAGGTCGAGACCATATCTGGTTACGACGAGATCTTCCTCGGCTTTCCAATATGGGGCGAGACGGCACCTCCACCGATCCGCTCGTTCCTGACGGCGCACGACCTGCAGGGGAAGACCCTGCGGCCCTTTATCACCCATGGCGGCTACGGCGTGGGCGACAATCTCTCCGTGCTGGCGAGC
>CAIMEE010000084.1 GCA_903839865.1 Enhydrobacter aerosaccus
CAGGCGTCGTTTTGGGCGGTGAACGCAGCAGGAGCGCCGGGAAAACGGTGCCGGCCGACCATGGCTTCCCCGCGACCCGGCAGAATGATAGGTTTTGCGCCGTTCCAAGGGTTCATCCGGGGAATGTCGGAAAAGAAGTCTATTGGAGGAAACATAATGTCGGTTACACGTCGCCAGGTTTTGGCGGGATCAGCCGCGGGTGCGGCCTCCCTTGCTTCGGGTCTTGCCAGCCCGGCCATCGCTGCCAACGAGCCGATCAAGATCGGCTTTCTGCCGGCACTCACGGGTCCCAGCTCGTCGACCGGCGTCGGCATGAATCGCGGCACGGAATTGGCGGTCAAGGAGATCAACGATGCCGGCGGCATCAGCGGCCGCAAGATCGAGCTGATCGTCCGCGACACGCAGAGCGACGCGACCAAGGCGGTGAACGCCATCGCCGAGCTGACGCATCGCCAGAAGGTCCATGTCGTCTGGGGCCCGCTCAACTCGGGCGAAACCCTCGCCGCGACCCCGCTCTGCGCGCGTGACGGCATCCCGATGATCCATCCCTGCTGGGTCGACACGCTGATCGACGTCAAGAAGTACCCGATGTCGTTCCGCAACGCGCCGACCAACATGCAGATCGGCGTCGCGGCCAACCATTACGTGATGGACGTGCTGAAGGCCAAGAAGGTCGCGGTGATCGGCGACAACCAGGGCTATGCCACCGCCACGGTCGCGGCTTACGTGCCGTTGCTGAAGGAGAAAGGCGCCACGATCGCCTACCAGGGCAACGTCGACTCGGCCAATCCCGACCTCAAGCCCGAGCTGCTGCGCATGCGCGAGGCCGGCGCCGAGGCGATCATGCCGTGGAGCGTGAACGCGGGCTTCCTCGCGCGAATCTGCAACGCGCGTGGCCAGATGAAGTGGGACGTACCGATCGTCGGCCAGACCACGCTGGGCTCGGGCCAGACGCAGGCGCTGATCGAGAAGCCCGAGTATTGGGAAAAGGTCTATTCTAACAACTTCAAGAAAGTCTGCTACGCCGGCGACGGCAAGCTGCCGGCCGCCGCGGCGGACTTCCGCGCACGCCTCGCCAAGGAAAAGATCGACATGGCAGACACGCTTCTGTGGTGGATCGCCTGCGGCTACGACGCGCCCAAGCTGATCGCCGAGACGCTGAAGGCGACAGGAGACTCCTCGCCGGCGGCAATCACGGGTTATTGGAACAAGCTCAAGGCCTGGCCCGGAATCTACGCCACGATGAATTTCACGCCCGACCAGCACAACGGCGTGCCGGACAACGAGGTCGTGATGTGCCAGTCCAACTCGCTCAAGGAAGGGGCGTTCAACCTGGCTCCCGGCTACGGCGCCTAGGCGATGCTGGCATCGATCGTCTCCTACGGCCTGGCAGTAGGGGCGGTCTACGCACTGATCGGCATCACGTACAACGTGATGTTCGCGGCGTCCCGTGCCTTCAGCTTCACCGCTGGCATGCTGGGCATGCTGGGCGGTGTGTTGGGCGCCTTCTTCATCGACAAGCTCGGCATGCCCGTCATCGTGGGCTTCCTGGCGGTGCTGGCGTGCGGCGCCGTCATGGGCGTGATCACCGAGATCGTGGCGGTGCGCCCGGTGCTCAAGAGCATCGAGCAGCACCTTTACGTGCTCTCGACCCTGGCCTTCGCGCTCCTGATCGCGCAGTTCACCGCGATCCAGTGGGGCACCGACGCCCAGCCCTTCCCACGCGTGATCCCGATCGGCGAAGGCTGGTTCGACCAGAAATTCTGGCTGCCGCTGCTGGCCTGCGCCGCAACGGTGATCGGACTGGAGTTCCTTTATCGCCGGACCCTGATCGGCCGCGCGTTCCTGGCCATCGCCGAGGACAGCTACGCCGCGCGCGCGCTCGGCCTGCCCGAGCAGCGGTTGCGCATGGCGAGCTTTGCGCTGGCAGGCGTGATCGGCGCGCTGGCGGGCTTCGCCGGTGGCGAGATGCTGCTCGCGTTCTTCGGAAATCAGTCGATCCTGAATTTCTACGGCTTCGTGCCGGTGGCGTTGGGCGGCATGGGCAACAACCGCGGCGCGCTGGTGGGCGGCCTGCTGCTCGGCCTTTTCCAGCAGGCGGCGAACTTCCTGGTTGGCGGCATCTTCGCGTCCGTCGCGGTGTTCGTGGTCTTCATCATCGTGCTGCTGCTGCGACCCGAGGGCTTCGCCGGTGTATCGGGAGCGCGTCGGGTCTGATGCAACTCCGCTGGCTCGAAGGCAAAGCGACATTCCTGCTGCTGGCGATCGCCGGCATCGGCCTGCCGTTGCTCGACGACTCCTACATGGGCGTGATCGTCACGCGCGCCTGCATCTACTGGATCCTGATCGCGGGCCTCAACCTCGTGGTGGGCTACGCGGGCCAGATCGCGATCGGCTGGGTGGCCCTGCTGACCCTGGGCGCCTACACCACGGCCGTCACGACCGCGGGCACGGTGATGCCGGAGCTATCGCCTTACCTGGCCCTCGTCGCCTCGGCCGCGATCGGCGGGGTGTTCGGCGTGGTGGTGGGATTGCCGGCTCTGCGGTTGCGCACCTTCTACTTCGCGATGACGACGCTGGGTTTCGCCACCATCGTCACCCAGATCGCGCTTGCCTGGAAAGACGTGACCGGCGGCGGCATCGGCGTGGCCGGCCCCGTGTTTCCCTGGCCGTTCGCGCCGGGCTGGGGCTTCTATTATTTCTGCCTCGGCCTGGCGGCGCTTTGCACCTGGATGACGGCGAACATCGCCGCCAGCCGGTTCGGCCGCTCGCTGGTCGCGATCCGCGATGCTGAAGTGGCGGCAGAAGCCTGCGGCGTCGCCAAGCCTGCCCTCTTGCTGACGGTGTTCGTCTTCAGCGGCGCGCTGGCCGGCGTGGCCGGCGGCCTGTTCGCGTCGCTGCAGTCCTACATTACGCCTGACGCCTTCACCTTCGACCTGTCGGTGCTGTTCTTCATCGCCATCCTGATCGGCGGCCGCGGCTCGATCCTGGGCCCCCTGCTCGGCACCATCCTGCTGACAGCATTGCCGGAGTTCGCCGCGCCGCTGGTGGCCTGGTCGACGTTTCTCTACGCCGCGCTGCTGCTCCTGATCGTGCTGCTGATCCCGGGCGGCATCGCAGAGGTGCTGGACTACCGCAATCGCCGGCCACTGCAACAGCATCGCGCGATCGTGCCGAAGCCGGCACTGCTTGCCGGCCTGCTCGACCGCACTGCGTCCAAGGGCACGCTTGAACTCTCCGGCATTGCCCTGGCTTTCGGCGGCGTGCGTGCCATCGACGGGCTCGACCTCGACATCCGCGCCGGCGAAGTGCACGGGCTGATCGGCCCAAACGGCAGCGGCAAGACCACGACGCTCAACGTGATCTCTGGCTACTACCGCCCGAGCGCCGGCCATGCCCGCTTCAACGGCGTGGACCTGCCGTTCAGTGCGCCACACCTGCGCGCGGGCTTCCGCATCGCCCGCACCTTCCAGACGCCGCGCCTGATCGGAGGCGCGTCAGTGCTGGAGAACGTGATGATCGGCGGCACGATCGACGGCCACGGCACCTTCGCCGAGTCCCTCCTCACCCTGCCGCGCCATCGCCGCGACGAAGCCGAGCTGAAGCAGCGCGCCCTGCAAGGGCTCGCGATCGTCGGGCTGGAGCAGCTGGCGGCCGTGCGCGCCGACCGGCTGCAGCACGGCGAGCTGCGCTTCATGGAGATCGCGCGGGCCTTGATGCTGCGCCCGGCCTTTCTGATGCTGGACGAGCCGGCGGCAGGCCTCTCCGGCGAGGAGATCAAGCGGCTGGGCGCCCTGATCAAGGCGATCAGCCGCGAGGGCGTCGGCGTATTGCTGGTCGAGCACCATGCGGACCTGATTTTCGACATCTGCGACCGCGTGACCGTGCTCAATCTCGGCAAGATCCTCGCAGCCGGCACGCCGGCCGAAATCCGCTCGCATCGGGAGGTGGTCAGTGCCTATCTCGGCGCCTGAACCTCTTCTGCAGGTGAGCGGCCTCGCGGCCGGCTACGGCAAGATCATCGTTCTCGAAGGCGTCGATCTCACGATCGGCGCGGGCGAGATCGTGGCGCTGCTCGGCCCCAACGGCGCCGGCAAGACCACGCTCCTGAAAGCGGTATCGGGCCTGCTGCCACGCACCGGCAAGGTCCGGTTCGGCGGACGCGATATCTCGACGGCCTCTCCGCGCGAGACGGTGAATGCCGGTCTCGTCCACGTCGTCGAAGGCCATCGCGTCTTCACCAGTCTCACGGTGTTCGACAATCTTCTCCTCGCGGGCTACGGCCTCGACCGCAACGCTCTCGCGATCCAGGTCGACGAGGCGCTGGCCTTCTTCCCGGAAATCGCGGCCAAGCGTGCCGACAAAGCGGGCTCGCTGTCGGGCGGCCAGCAGCAGATGCTGGCGGTGGCGCAGGGCCTCGTGCGCCGGCCGCGCCTGCTGATGCTCGACGAGCCTTCGGCCGGCCTGTCGCCGGTGCTGGTCGACCGCGTTCTCTCGGCAGCAGCTCGACTGCGCGACGCCGGCACTGCCGTGCTGCTGGTCGAGCAGTTGATCGAGAAGGCCCTGGCGCTCGCCGACCGCGTCTACGCCCTGGCGCGCGGCTCGATCGTGCTCGAGGCTTCGACCAAGGAAGCCGATCTTCCGGCGCGCCTCGAACGCGCCTATTTCGGCCAGGACCACTGATCCGTGCCGATCGTCGTCGTGATGGGTGTATCGGGCTCGGGTAAGACGACCGTCGCGAAGTTGCTGGCCGACGCGCTCGGATGTCCGTTCCTCGAGGGCGACAGCCTGCATCCGGCGGCCAATGTGGCGAAGATGAGCAGCGGCACACCCCTCACCGACGCCGACCGGCTGCCCTGGCTCGGCCGCATCGCCGAGGAGATCGATGCATGGCGCAGCCGCGGGCAGTCAGGCGTCGTCACCTGCTCGGCCCTGAAGCGTGCCTACCGCGATATCCTGATCGGTGCCCGCGCCGACGTGACGCTCGCCTACCTCAAAGGGTCACGCGACCTGATCCAGCAGCGCATGGCGGCGCGGCATGAGCATTTCATGCCCGTGGCACTGCTCGACAGCCAGTTCGCCACGCTCGAGGAGCCAACGGCGAACGAACGCCCGATCGTGGCCGACGTCGGCGGCGCCCCATCTGAGATCGCAGCGGAGATCGTGCGCCAGCTGCGGGAACGCCGCCTCTAGCCCGGCGTTAGCGCCAAGGGCTCTGTCAGGAGGTCTGCCCATGGCTAGATATTCGAAGAGCGCCACCAAGGACGTCGAGCGCGCCATGAAACGGCGCAAGACCGGCAAGCTGAAGAGCGGCAAGGGTGGCAAAGGCGGCACGGTGAAGAGCCGCAAGCAGGCCATCGCCATCGGCCTGTCCGAAGCCCGTGCGAAGGGCAAGAAGGTGCCCAAGCGCAAAACCGCCAAGCGCAAGCGCTGACCCCATGCCCGGCAAGCGCATTCATCTCGACACCCTTGTCCTTGAGGCCATGGAGTTGCTCGGCGCCGACGAGCGCAAGAGCTTCCAGGATCTCGCCGACGAAGCTTTCGCAGACCTGCTGAAGAAGCACCATCGCCCGGTCGGGCTGCGCAACGCCCTGCACCAGAGCCTGCGTGGCGTGCCAGCCAACGCAAACGCGCGCAAGCGGTCGCCCTGATCGAGGCCGGGAGGCCATATCGAAAAGATATCGCCGACTGCCTTCCAATATATTGGAGGATCAGCGCCTTAGCGCCCATTATCCGGGGCGTCATGGTTGTAGTGCTTGAGCAGGCTGCGCCGTTCGTCGCGCGGCAGCTTCATCATGTAGAGACTGCGCACGGCGAGATGCTACGCTGGTGCATCGCGATTTAATTAGAATTGGG
>CAIMEE010000085.1 GCA_903839865.1 Enhydrobacter aerosaccus
CCGAGTGCCACCGACCGTGATGCTGTCCTCCTCCGAATTGGAGACTACCGCCCCCGTGACGATCCCGGGGCCGCAGATATTCGCGATCGCCAATCAAAAGGGCGGCGTCGGTAAGACCACGACGGCGATCAACCTCGCCACGGCGCTCGCGGCGGTCGGCGAAAAGGTGCTGCTGATCGACCTCGATCCCCAGGGCAACGCCTCGACCGGTCTCGGCATCGGCCGTAACGATCGCGCGCCCGGCGCTTACGAGTTCATCCTCGGCCTCTCGCCGATGGCCGAGTGCATCCGCACCTCGCAGATCCCCGGCCTCTCGGTGATGCCGGCGTCGGTGTCGCTCGCAGGCGCGGAGATCGAATTGATCGACATGGAGCGGCGCGAGCATCGTTTGTTCGATGCGCTTGCAGCGGCAGAGTCGATCGAGGGGCAATCGGCGCGTACCAGGTGGACGACGATCCTGATCGACTGCCCGCCGTCGCTGGGACTCGTGACGCTGAACGCGCTGGTCGCGGTCGACGCGGTGCTGGTGCCGCTGCAGGCGGAATTCCTGGCGCTCGAGGGTATCGGCGCGCTGATCAACACAGTGGAGAGAGTTAAAAAAAGACTCAACCCAAAGTTGCATATCGCCGGCGTCGTCCTGACGATGGTGGATCGCCGCAACATGCTCAGCCAGCAGGTCGAGGCCGACGCGCGGCAGCATTTCGGCGAGCTGGTATTCGGCACGACGATCCCGCGCAACGTGCGCATTGCCGAGGCGCCGTCGCACGGACTGCCGGTGCTGATCTACGACAACGCCTGCGCCGGATCGCAGGCTTACATCCTGCTGGCGAGCGAGTTCATCCGCCGCCGGCGTAACACTGCTCAACAGGGTGCGTCATGAGCCCATCAACATGAGCCAACCTCCCAAACCGCGCGGCCTCGGCCGCGGACTTTCCGCCCTTCTCGGCGACGACGATGTGGCCGCGGCTGTGGCGCCCGTCGCGCCGACGCCTTCCCCGACAACAGCCCCCTCGCGGCCTGCCGCGGCGCGTACGCCGATCACCTTGCCGATCGCGCAGTTGCGTCCCGGCAAGTATCAGCCGCGCACGACCTTCGACGGCCTCGATGTGCTGATCGACTCGGTCAAGCAGTTCGGCCTGCTGCAGCCGATCCTGGTGCGGCCGATCCGCGACGAGCCCGAGGCCTACGAGATCATCGCCGGCGAGCGGCGGTGGCGGGCCGCGCAAAAGGCGCAGCTGCACGACGTGCCGGTGGTGCTGCGCAGTCTCGACGATCTCGAGGCGCTCCAGCTCGGCCTGGTCGAGAACCTGCAGCGCGCCGACCTCTCGCCGATCGACGAGGCCGCGGGCTTGCGCCGCCTGATCAGCGACTTCAACCAGACGCAGGAAGAAGTGGCCAGGACCGTGGGCAAGAGCCGGCCTTACGTCGCCAACACGCTCCGCCTGCTCGACCTGCCGGAAGAGGTGCAGGAGCTGATCCGCGAGGACAGGCTCACCGCGGGCCATGGCCGTGCGCTGCTGGGCTTCCCCGATCCCGCCGCCATGGCGGAGCAGACGATCAAGGAAAAACTCTCCGTCCGCGATCTCGAAAAGCTCGCCGCCGGCGAGAAGGCCAGGACGCGGCCGGTGCTCAAGACCAAGGGCAAGAGGCCCGAGCTCTCCGGCGAAAAGACCGGCGACACCCGCGCGCTCGAAAAGCGCATCGAGGAAGCGCTCGGCCTCAAGGCGTCGCTCACGATCGAAGGCGGCGAAAAGACGATGCTCACCCTCGAAATCAACGACTACGATCAGCTCGACTCCGTCGTGGAAAAGCTGACGCGGCGGTAAAGTCAAAGATCCGTAGCTACTCTCGGGATGACAATGCACCCCGTCAGCCAGAGAGTAGCCGAGGGATCTTTCCTTCTTACCTCCGAGCAACAATCTTGCGTGGAGTGGGTGGCGGAATCCGAGACAGAATCGCCTTTAACCCTTATGATATAGGCTTCGGAGGTGTCTCAGGATTTGGAGACACTATCTCCGGAAAGCTCCGCCACGACACGCTGCCACTCGGCCTTTAGCGGCGCGATGTCCGCCGGCCGGCCGGAAAGTTCGAGGGCTGCCGCGAGGTCGCCGAGATGGACGGCACCGGCGGCGCGCGCCGCCCCCTTCAGCTTGTGCGCCAGGTCATGGAGTTGCTTGGGGTCGGCATTCGCGGCTTCGATCTCGCCCAGCAGTCGGGCGCCGGCATCGCGGAAGCGCCCCAGCACGCGGGTGATCGAGGCGGGGCTGTCGCCGAACATTTGAGCCAGCACCGAGCGGTCGACCGCGACGCTCGAGGGCGTCTTCGGCGCTCCGGGCGCGGGCGGTGCCGCAGCGGGCGTGGTCCAGCGCGCCACCGCCTCGCGCAGGCGGTCGAGCGTCAGCGGCTTGGTGAGATAGTCGTCCATCCCGGCGCCCAGGCAACGCTCCGCCTCGCCCTTCAGCGCGTTGCCGGTGAGCGCGGCGATCGGCGTACGGACACGGTCACCGTGCAAGACCTCTTCGGCGCGGATTTGGCGGGTCAGTTCGAAGCCGTCCATGTCGGGCATATGGATGTCGGTCAGCACCAGCGCGTAGGGCCGCTCGCGCCACAGGGTCAGCGCCTCTATGCCGTTGATCGCGGTGTCGAGCGCGACGCCCAGGATCTCGAACTGTCCCGCCAGCACTTCGAGATTGATGTCGTAATCGTCGACCGCCAGTACGCGCAAGCCGGCTGTCTGCAGCGGCTGCGGCTCGGGCGCGGCCGCCGCGACGGTGGCGTCCGCGGCACGCTTCACCTTCAAGGTGACGGTGAAGGTGGAGCCTTTGCCGGGCGGGCTGTCGACGGCGACGGTGCCTTCCATCAGCTCGGCCAGCCGGCGCACGATCGAAAGACCGAGGCCCGTGCCGCCGTAGCGCCGGGTGGTCGAGCTGTCGGCCTGCGAGAAAGGCTGGAAGAGTTTGGCCTGCTGCGCGGCATCAATGCCGATGCCGGTGTCGCTGATCGCGAGACAGAGGGTCATCTGCTGAGGCTGCGTCTCCAGCGCCCGGGCGCGCACGGTGATGGTGCCGCGGTCGGTGAATTTAATGGCGTTGCCGATCAGGTTGAACAGGATTTGCCGGATTCGAATGGCATCGCCCAGCACTGCGTCGGGCGTGCCGGGCTCGACGATGGCGTTGATCTCCAGGCCCTTCTTCTCGACCTGCCCCGAGAGCGTCTCGGTGGCGCCGTCGATCAGGGAGCGCAGCGAGAACGGCGCCTCCTCGAGCTCCATGCGGCCGGCTTCAATCTTCGAGAAGTCGAGCACGTCGTCGATGATGCGCAGCAGCGAGCCCGCCGAACTGCGGATCGTGCCCACCATCCGCTTCTGTCGCTCGTTGAGAGGCTCGCGCTCCAACAGCTCGGCGGTGCCCACGACGCCGTTCATCGGCGTGCGGATCTCATGGCTCATGGTGGCGAGGAAGGTCGACTTTGCCTGGTTGGCGGCCTCGGCCTCATGGCGCGCACTCTGCGCCGCGTCGCGCTCGCGGCGCAGGTCGCGCTGGCGGTGACGCAGCTCCGTGATGTCGGAGAACAGCGACACCGAGCCACCGGACTTCGTGCGTGCCGCCGTGAGCCGCGTCCATGCCTGCGGGCCGATCGGGAATTCCATCGCTCCCTTGCCCAGCCGGTGCTGCTTGATGACCTGCTGGGCAAGCTGTTCGACCTCGGCTTCGGGCACCGGCAGGTCGAGCAACTCGTACTGCGCCCGCATGGCCGCCCGCGCCGCCACCTCGATGGTCGTGCCGGGGGTCACGATGGCGGGAATGTTCCGGTTCACCGTCTTGTAGGCGTCGTTGCACTGGATCAGCCGCTCGTCCGGCCCCCAAATGGCGACGCTACTGGTCATGCTGCCCAGCGCATCGTCGAGCAGTGTCTGCGCCGCCTCGGCTTTGGCGCGCGCCTCTTCGGCCACGGCCTGCTGCTCCTTGAGCTCGGTGATATCGCGATAGATCGCCAGCGTGCCGCCGGTCGGGAGCGGCTTGAAGTTGAACTCGATGATGCGGCCCGAGGCGGTACGGCGCTCGTAGCGCGTGCCCTTCGGATCGAGCATGAGCCGGGCGCGATCCTGGACGAGCGCCTCGATCTCGGCATCGTCCGCCGCGGGCCCGAAGTCGCCGCGCCGCGCCTGGGAGCGCAGGATGTCGTAACCCGAGGCGCCCGGAAAGGCGACGTGGCCGCTGAAGCGCTGGAACTCGACGAGCCCGCGATTCATGAAGCGCGAGCAAAAATTCTCGTCGAACAACATGACGCCGTCGATCATGTTGTCGAGCACGGTCTGCAGCGTCGTGCGCGTACTCTCGGATTCAGCGCGCGCCGCCTTCAGCCGCTCTTCCTGCTGGACGATCTCGGTGATGTCGCGATGGATGGTGAGCACGCGGCCGTCGCTGAGCCGCCGGTAGGAAAACTCGATCGTGCGGCCAGAGACGGCGCGACGGCGCTCGGGCGGCTGCTCGGCATCGGCGAAGTGGCTGACGCGGCTGGTGATCCAGCCTTCCAGTCCGCCGGGCAGGTCCTCGAGCCGACCGTAGTCGCCGCGCCTGGCGCGGTAGCGCACGATGTCGGCAAAGGTCGGCAGGGTCTTGAGCAGGGCGTCCGACATCTCGTGGATGCGCCCCATCGCGGGGTTCTGGTAGACCCAGCGCCCGTCGGCCTCATAGAGCATCACGCCGTCGCTGAGATTGTCGAACACCGACTGCAGGACCGCGCGCGAGTCGGTGGCCTCCTTCTCGCGGCGCTTCAGTTCGGTAATGTCGATGATGGTGGTGACGGTGCCGCCGCTGCTGGTGCGGCTGGCCTGGCCGCGGAGCCAGCGGCCCTCGCCTACGGGATATTCGGCCATGCCGCCGTGGCGATAGACGTGCGTCGTTCCCGCAATGAACGCGAGCGGATCGCCGGTCGGCCGCATCGATTCGGGTGACCTGTAGGCTACGGCTTCCAGCGCATCGGCGAAGTTCACGTCCGGAGTCGTGGCCTCCGGCAGGCCGGGCAGACTCTTGGCGTAGTTGGAGTTGCACAGCACGAGCTTGTCATCGGCGCCCCACAGCACAACCCCGTGCGGCACGTTCTCGATCGCCTCGCGCAGCGTGTCGCGCGCCAGACGCGCGTCGGCTTCGGCGGCCTGGTGGCGCTTGGCGAGATCTTCGTTGGCGATGGTGAGCGAGACCTGCTCGCGCTGCGCCAGATACTGTGGTCCGTTCTGAAGCACGAGTGCCACGAGATAGAGGACGGTGAAGAAAGCCAGCGCCCAG
>CAIMEE010000086.1 GCA_903839865.1 Enhydrobacter aerosaccus
CCCTTGTCGGACGGCAGACGGCGCCACTGGCCGAGCGCGATGTCCCACGCGCCGCCCTTGGGGGCGAAGGGACGGCCTTCGAGATACTGGAAGGTCGTCTCGTCCGGCGCGATCAGGCCGGCGCGCGCGCCCGCCTCGATCGACATGTTGCAGACCGTCATGCGGCCTTCCATCGTGAGGTCACGGATGGCGCGGCCGGCATATTCGATCACGTAGCCGGTGCCGCCGGCGGTGCCGAGCTTGCCGATGATGGCGAGGATGATGTCCTTCGCCGTGATGCCGAGCGGCAGGGTGCCCTCGACGGCGACGCGCATGTTCTTCGCGGGCCGCTGGATCAGGGTCTGGGTGGCCAGCACCTGCTCGACCTCGGAGGTGCCGATACCGAAGGCCAGCGCCCCCATGGCGCCGTGGGTGGACGTGTGGCTGTCGCCGCACACGATCGTCATGCCGGGGAGCGTGAGGCCCTGTTCGGGGCCGATCACGTGCACGATGCCGCGGCGCGGATCGTCCATGCCGAAGTAGGGCACATGGAAGTCGGCGACGTTCTTCTCGAGCGTCTCGACCTGGATGCGCGATTCCTCGTCCATCGGGCCGGTCGTGGTCGGGGTGTTGTGGTCGGCGACGGCGATGGTGGCGTCGGGACGGCGCAGCTGCCGGCCCGCCATGCGCAGGCCTTCGAAGGCCTGCGGGCTCGTCACCTCGTGCACGAGGTGACGATCGATGTAGAGCACGCAAGTCCCGTCGGCCTGGCGGTCGACGAGATGGTTGTCCCAGATCTTCTCGAACAGCGTCCGCGGCACAGGCGGCGGAGGCGGAGGAGTGGCCGACTTCTTGCGGAACGCCATGGTGTGCCTACTTCTTTCCGCCGCCCTTGGCGTTGCGCACGGTCTTCTCTTCCTTGGGCTTTTCCTTCTTGAGCTTCTCGCGGCGCGGACGCTTGAGAGCCTCCTCGGCCTGCACGGCGATGAGCTCGCGCTGGGCGTCGGTGTCCTCGGCGATGCGGCTCGCCTTGCCGCGCAGATCGCGCAGGTAGTAGAGCTTGGCGCGGCGCACGACGCCCTTACGGACGACTTCGATTTCCCAGATGCTCGGTCCATAGAGCGGGAACACGCGCTCCACGCCTTCGCCGAACGAGATCTTGCGCACGGTGAACGAGGAGTTCACGCCGTCGTTCTTGCGCGCGATGCACAGGCCTTCATAGACCTGCAGACGCTCGCGGGCGCCTTCCTGCACCTTGACGTGCACCTTGAGGGTGTCGCCCGACTCGAAGTGCGGCACGGGCCGCTCGGCCTGCACCTTGTCGATCGTCTGCTGGCCGATCGCGTCGATAATGTTCATCGCAGTCTTCCTTTCATCACTGATCTTCGTTCGTCTTCGCGGTCCGCCGGCGATCCCACAGATCGGGCCGCCGCCGCCGCGTAATCTCTTCCCGCTGCTGCCTCCGCCATTCCGCGACCCTGCCGTGGTGGCCCGAGACCAGAACCTCCGGCACGCGCCGTTCGGTTCCATCCGGGCCGGCCCAGGTCGCGGGCCGCGTGTAGTGCGGGTACTCCAGTAGTCCGTCCTCGAAACTCTCCTCACTCGCCGATTCGGCCGCGCCCATCACACCGGGCAGCAGCCTCACGCAACAATCCATCACCGCCATGGCCGCGATCTCGCCGCCCGAAAGCACGAAATCCCCGACCGAAACCTCTTCCAGCGCGTGGGCCTCGATGACCCTCTCGTCCACGCCCTCGAACCGTCCGCACACCAGCAATACGCCCGGCCCCGCCGCCAGGTCCCGCCCGCGCGCCTGACTGAACGGCGCACCGCGCGGGGACATCAGCAGCTTCGACACTCCCGGTTGGGCGACCGCTTCGATCGCCGCCGACAGAATGTCGGGCTTCAACACCATCCCGGCACCGCCCCCGAAGGGAGCATCGTCCACCGTGCCGTGGCGGTCCTTGGCGAACCGCCTGATGTCGACCGCTTCCAGCGACCAGACGCCTTCCTTCAGAGCCTTGCCAGCCAGGCTCTCGCCCAGCGGGCCCGGAAACATCTCCGGGAAAAGCGTCAGCGCGGTCGCGCGCCACACGTTGCCTTACGCCTCCTTCGTCTCGCGACCTGCCAGCAAACCCGCCGGCGGATCGATCACAACCTTGCCGCCCTCGACGTCGATCTCGGGCACCGCTTCGTCGGTGAAGGGCAACATCGCCCCGCCCGACACTTCCATCACCGACCCGGCGCCGAAATCGTGGAAGGCGACCACCTTCCCCCAATCCTTGCCGTCCCGGCCGACCGCGGCGAGACCGATGAGGTCCGCCTCGTACCACTCCCGCTCGCCCGCGTCGGGCAACTGGTTGCGCTCCACGTAGAGCCGCAAACCGCGTATTGCCTCGGCCGCCGTGCGATCGGCTACGCCTTCGATCCGGGCCAGGACCGCGCCGCGTGCGGCGCTGAGGGCCTCGACCCGGTAGACTTTCTTCCCCGCCTCGTCCGAGAGCGGGCCGTATGCAGCCAGCTTCATCGGATCGTCGGTGAAGCTCTTGATGCGTACCAGACCGCGTACGCCGTGCGGCGCCGCGACGACGCCCAGCAGGACGCGGTCGGAACTCATCAGGTGGCTGCAGCCTCCGGAGCCGCCTCAGCCGGCGCGGCCGGCGGAGCGGCAGCAGCGGCGGCTGCCGCGGCAGCTTCCGTCTTCATGCGCTCCTGCGTCTTGGCGCGCGGCAGGCTCTTCTTCGTCTGCTCGCGGCGCTCACGCGGCTTCATCAGCTCGGCGTTCGCCAGGAACTTGGCAACGCGGTCCGACGGGCGGGCGCCGACCTTGAGCCAGTGCGCGATGCGCTCCTTCTCCATGGTCAGGCGCTGCTCGTGCTCGCGCGGCAGCAGCGGATTGTACGTGCCCAGCTTCTCGATGAAGCGGCCGTCGCGCGGGCTGCGCGAGTCGGCGACGACGATGTGGTAGAACGGCCGCTTCTTGGTGCCGTGACGGGTCATGCGGATCGCTAGCATTCTATCTCCTATAGATTCGTCAGATTGTCGTTAAGTCCACGAAACTCTTTCAGCGCGGGAAACCCGGCGGAGGCTGCATGCCTCCCAGGCTGCGCATGAATCCTTTTTCACCGAGCTTGTTCACTCGCTTCATCATCTTCAGCATGTCGGCGTGCTGCTTGAGCAGCTTGTTGACGTCCTGCACCTGGACGCCCGATCCTGCCGCGATGCGCTTCTTGCGCGAGGCGTGGATCACGTCGGGGTTGCGGCGTTCCTTCTTGGTCATCGACAGGATGACGGCTTCCTGGCGCTTGAGCTGGTTCTCGTCGATCTTGGCCTTCGACATCGCGGCCTTGGCCTGCATGGCGCCCGGCAGCATGCCCATCAGGCCCGACAGCCCGCCCATCTTGCGCAGCTGACGCAGCTGGCTCAGCAGGTCGTCCATGTCGAACTGGCCCTTGCGGACCTTGGCCGCGAGCTTCTCGGCCTCTTCCTTATCGCTCGTCTCGGCGGCGCGCTCGACCAGCGAGACGATGTCGCCCATGCCGAGGATGCGGCTGGCAATGCGGTCGGGATGGAACGGCTCGAGCTGGTCGAACTTCTCGCCGACGCCGATCAGCTTGACCGGACGGCCGGTGACGGCGCGCATCGAGAGCGCGGCACCGCCGCGGCTGTCGCCGTCGACGCGGGTCAGCACGATGCCGGTGACGGCGAGCCGCTCGTTGAATGCCTTCGCGACGTTCACGGCGTCCTGGCCGGTCATCGCGTCGGCGACCAGCAGGGTCTCCTTCGGCCTGGCGATGTCGGAGATCTGCTTGACCTCCGTCATCAGCTCTTCGTCGATCGAGAGGCGGCCCGCGGTGTCGAGGATCAGGACGTCGAAGCCTTCGCGCCGCGCCGTCTCCATCGCGCGCTTGGTGATCGCGAGCGGCATCTCGAGCGGCACGATGGGAAGCGTGGCCACGCCGGTCTGCTCGCCCAGGATCTTGAGCTGCTGCTGCGCGGCGGGGCGGCGCGTGTCGAGCGACGCCATCATGACCTTGCGCTTCACCGAGAAGCTGCCGCCGAACTCGGCCGCCATGCCCTGCGGGCCCTGGCTGAGGCGATAGCCGATCTTGGCGGAGGAAGTGGTCTTGCCGGAGCCCTGCAGGCCCACCATCAGGATCACGACCGGCGGAATGGCGTTGAGGTCGAGGTCGGCGACGGCGCCACCCAGCATCTCGACCAGGTGGTCGTTGACGATCTTGATGACCATCTGGCCCGGCGTGACCGAGCGGATGACGTCGGCGCCGATGGCCTTGGGACGGACGCCATCGATGAAGTCGCGGACAACGGGGAGGGCGACGTCGGCTTCGAGCAGCGCGGTCCGGACCTCGCGCAGGGCTGCGTCGACATCGGCTTCGGAGAGCGCACCACGCCCCCGCAGCTTGTCGAATACGTCGCCCAGACGTTTGCTCAGACCTTCGAACATCGACCTATCGTCACTCCATCCAGCAACCCAATCGCCCAAACGACTAGTGCGCCGGTGCGCGAACCTTCGCGGACCAGCGGAGCTCCCACACGGGGGAACCTAGAAATCGGGACGACCGATTGAACGGAGGGGGGTATAAGCCTTGAGGGGCGGGGAGTCAAAGTCGTGTCGGCGGACGATAACTTGTTGATTCATAAGTCTTTTCGACCGATCTCGGGCTGGACGCTGCTGCTTTTCGTGGCCGTTCTGCTGCTCGTCGGCCTCTGGGCGGTGTGGTTTCTGCGGAGCCACCCGCACGGCCTGATCGGGATTCTCGCTCTGTTCTATGCCGGGGGCCTCCTTGCGGTGGTGCTGGCCGTCTTGCCGATGGGCCGCGACGCTCCGCCGGCACTGGCTCTGCGCAAGGCCGGCTGGCGCTATGCCGTGTTCGGCGCGCTGGGCACGCTGGTCCTGTCGGTGACGGTGAGCTGGATCGGGCCCGAGCCCGAGGGAATGAAGCAGGTGATGGAACTCGCCCAGGATCGCGGGAAGCTCCTGCCCAGCCTCTTTGCTTTTGCGGTGATGGCGCCGGTCGTCGAGGAGTTGATCTTCCGTGGCCTGCTCTATGGCTGGATCGAGAGTCGCTGGGGCTCGAAGGTGGCATTGGTCGTGAGCTCGCTGGCCTTTGCGGCCGCGCACTTTGAGCCTGCGCACATCCTGCTGGTGCTGCCGCTGGGCTTCCTGTTCGGATGGCTGCGCCGGCGGACCAATTCGCTGATGCCGTCGATGGTCTCGCACATCGTCAACAACGGCTTTGCCGTTCTATCGGCGGCCTTCCTCAGCAACTGATCAGGACGCGCGTTTTTTCCCTCGCTACGAAGCGAGCTTGCGCTCGACGAACTCGAGCCGGTCCTGGCCCCAGAACCTCTCGCCGTCGATCACGAAGAACGGCGCACCGAACACGCTCTGTTCGATGGCGTGCTTGGTGTAGGCCTCGCGCTTGGCTGCCATGCCTTCGCTCGCCTTCAGGACCGCATCGGCATCGAGTCCGCATTCGGTCAGGATCGCCTTCAAGGTCGCGGGATCGGCGGGGTTGCGTTCCTCGACCCAGACGGCCGCGAGCACGGCGTGGGCAACTTTGATCGCGTCGGCCATGCGGCCTTGTTCGCGAAGCGCGATCACGCACTGCGCCGCCGGCACTTCATTGTGCGGGAAAAACTTGGGCTCGAGCGTGAGCTTGATGCCGAGATGATCGCGCCAGCGCTTCAGCTCCATCATGCGATAGGCCTGACGCTGCGGAGAACGCTTGGGCAGCGGCAGGCCGCCCGATACCGAGAATACCGAGCCGAAATCGACCGGCCAGATCGTCACGTCGGCCTTGTGCTTTGCTGCAATCGCCTCGAAGCGACGGGAAGCGAGAAACGCCCAGGGCGAGTTGAGCGAGAGATAGTAGTCGACGTGCTTGGCCATTGATTCCTCCGTGGGGCGGAGTGTGGCATCTTTAGCCGGTGACGGAAAAGGCCATCGCGATTACCGGCGGCGACGCCGCCTATTTCGACTTGATGCGCGACTGCATCGGTTCGCTGCGTGCAACGGCGGAAGGCCGCGCGCTGGCGTTGGGTATTCTCGACTGCGGTCTTACCGCTGAACAGCGCGACTGGTGCCGCGACCAGGGCGCCGTTCTGGTCGAGCCGGTCTGGGACTTCGAATTTCCCGGGCGCGAGAAATTGAAGGACGGCTACAAGGCGCTCACCGCACGGCCCTTCCTGCCGCGCTATTTCCCGGGCTTCGATCTCTACCTCTGGATCGACGGCGATTGCTGGGTTCAGCAGGGCGATGCGCTCTCGCTGTTTCTCGCCGCAGCGCGCACCGGCGCGCTGGCCGTGGCGCCGGAAATTCACCGCTCGATGCGCCACTACCGTCACGCCTGGACGGAGTTCTCGACGATCAACGGCGCCGCTTACGCGGAATGCTTCGACAAGGAGACGGCCGAGCGGCTGATCCGCTACCCGTTGATCAATGCAGGTGTGTTTGCGCTGAAGGCCGACGCGCCGCACTGGGCGGGCTGGGCGGAGCTGCTGGGCGAGGCCCTGCAACGTTCGGCCAACATGACCGACCAGATTGCGCTCAACGTGCTGGTCTACGATCGCGGTTTCGCCTGCGAGCCGCTGCCCAGCCGGTGCAATTGGCCCATCCACCACGCCACGCCCGCGTGGGAAGCCGCGCGCGGCCTCTTCGTCGAGCCCGCCATGCCCTACGATCCGCTCGGCATCCTGCACATGACGATCTACACCAAGCGGCTGGCAACGATGGACGTGCGCGAGATCGGCGGAACGCACGCGGGACAGGTGCGTGCTCGCTCGTTGCGCTGGCCCGGCCAAGTCGCCATATAGCGCGGCATGAGCGGCACCCCGTTCCTCAAGATGCATGGTCTGGGCAACGATTTCGTCATCCTCGACGATCGGGCAGGCACGCTCGGCCTGTCGCCGCGGCGAATCAGCATCATCGCGCATCGCCAGCTGGGCGTGGGCTGCGACCAGCTGATCGTGCTGGAGAAGCCGACCGAGCGCGAGGCCGACGTCTTCATGCGCATCTACAATCCCGACGGCGGCGAGGCCGGGGCCTGCGGCAACGCCACGCGCTGCGTCGCCTCGCTCCTGATGGACGAGCGCAAGTCCGACCACGCGATCGTGCAGACGATCTCGGGCCTGCTCGACTCGCAGAAGACCGGCATGGGCGCCAACGGCCTGCCTGTGATCGCCGTCGACATGGGCCCGGCGCGGCTTGACTGGCGCGAGATTCCCGTGGCCAGGGCCTGCGACACCAATCACATGCCGGTCGGCATCGGCCCGCTGCAGGATCCCGTCGGCACCAACATGGGCAATCCGCACGCGACCTTCTTCGTCGACGATCTTGATTCGATTCCGATCGCCGAGCTGGGGCCGCAGCTCGAGCATCACGCTTTCTTTCCCGAGCGCGCCAACATCGGCGTCGCGCAAATGATCGGCAAGGACCGCCTGCGCCTGAAGGTCTGGGAACGCGGGGCAGGCCTCACCTTGGCCTGCGGCTCCGGCGCCTGCGCGGCGGGCGTCGCGGCCATCCGGCGTGGCCTCAGCGGACGCACGGTCGAGGTGTTCGTCGAGCATGGCACGCTCACCATCGAATGGATGCGCGACGGTCATGTGATGATGACCGGCGGCATTTCGCTTGCCTACAAGGGCGAACTGCCGCCTACGTTGGCGGCATGAGCGAAGAAAAGCGTTCCTGGCTTTCGCGGCTGCGTGGAGGTCTCTCGAAATCGACCCAACGGGTCACCGAGAGCATCACCAGCATCTTCACCAAGAAGAAGCTCGACCAGGCCACTCTGGGTGAGCTGGAAGACGCGCTGATCCAGGCCGACCTCGGCGTCGCCGTTGCAGCCCGTCTCGTCCAGAAACTGGGCAAGGAGCGCTTTGGCAAGGAAGTCACCGACGAGGACGTGCGTGCGGCCTTCGCCGAGGACATCGCCGAGATCCTGCAGCCGGTGGCGCGACCGCTCGCGATCGATCCGGCGCGCAAGCCGCATGTCGTGCTGGTCGTGGGCGTGAACGGCAGCGGCAAGACCACCACCATCGCCAAGCTCGCGCACCTGCTGAAGGGCGAAGGGCGCAAGGTGATGCTGGCGGCGGGTGACACCTTCCGTGCCGCCGCCGTCGAGCAGCTCAAGGTGTGGGGCGAGCGCGCCGGCGTGCCCGTCGTCGCCAGGGAAACCGGCGCCGATGCGGCCGGACTCGCCTTCGAGGCGCTGCAGCGTGCCACGGCCGAAGGGTGCGACGTGCTGCTCATCGACACGGCGGGCCGCCTGCACAACAAGACAAACCTGATGGAAGAACTGGCCAAGATGGTGCGCGTGATCCGCAAGCTCGATGAAGCGGCGCCGCATTCGTGCCTGCTCGTGCTCGACGCCACGACCGGCCAGAACGCCCATGCCCAGGTCGAGACGTTCCTGAGCCTGTCGCCCGTCGATGCGCTGGTCGTCACCAAGCTCGACGGCAGCGCCAAGGGCGGCGTGCTGGTGGCGCTCGCAGAAAAGTTCAAGCTGCCGGTGGTTGCCATCGGTATCGGCGAAGGCATCGACGACCTGCGGCCCTTCGAGGCCCGGTCCTTCGCCCGCGGATTGATGGGATTGCCGGCATGAGCGACGACGACATCAAGCCCGAGCACGGCATGCGCAAGCTCTATGCGACCCTGCTTGAGATCGGGCCGCTCATTCTTTTCTTCGCGGTCACCGCGAAGTGGGAGATCCGCACCGGTACGATCGTGTTCATGATCGCGACCGCCATCGCCGTGCCCTGCTACCGATGGATGGAGGGCCGGTGGCCGATCATGCCGATGGTCGGCGGCTTCTTCGTGCTCGTGTTCGGCGGGCTCACGATCTATCTCGACAACTCGATCTTCATCAAGCTGAAGCCCACCATCGTGAATTGCCTGTTCGGGCTGATCCTGGGCGGCGGCCTGCTGATCCTGAAGCGTCCGCTGCTGAAGCCGATCTTCGGTGCCGCCTTCCAGCTCACCGACGAGGGCTGGCGCAAGCTCACCGTTCGCTGGGCGCTGTTTTTCTTCCTGCTGGCCATCGTCAACGAGATCGCCTGGCGCAACCTGTCCGACGCGACCTGGGCCGCCAGCAAGGCCTTCGTAAGCTTCCCGCTCACGATGGTCTTCGCCTTCTTCCAGATTCCGCTCCTGAAGCGCTACTGGGAAGGCGAGAACAATCCCTTCACCAAGGGCTGAGCGCTAGAGAATCTGCGGCTGCAGCAGCGCAGCCTCCGTCAGCAAGGCGGGGACGTGTCGCTCGGCGGCCGAGCCGACCGACGAATCCTCGACCCACACGGCGACGCAGAGCGCTCCGATGGTGACCCCGTCGTAGCGGCGCACCGGTACCGCCGCGGCGTGATAGCCACGCCGCCATTCCTGCGCGGTGATGGCGAAGCCCTGCTGGCGGACATTCGTCATCTCCGCCCTCAGCGCGCGCTTGTCGGTGACGGTGAAGTCGGTGGCGCCCTTGGGCTGGAGGGCGTCGAGCCAGGTATCGAGCGCCGCGTCAGGCATCTGGCTCAGGATGGCGCGGCCTGCCGCGGTGTTGAAGGCGGGACGGCGCAGCCCGATGGTCGGCGCCAGCACGTCGGGCCGGCCATGCATCGAATGGGCGATCACCATGATGTCGTGGCCGTCGAGGACGGCGGCGAAGCAGGATTGCTCGGTGCGCTCGGCCAGGCGCTCGCACGCCGGCTGGACCACGGTCGAGATCATGTTGGAGCCGAGATAGGCCGAGGCGAGCTCCATGATCTTGGGCGTGAGCCGGAAGGTGCGGCCGTCGCTGGCGGCGAGGCCGAGGCAGGTGAGCGTGTAGAGCGCGCGCCGCACGCTGGGCTTGGGCAGGTCGGTGGCGCGGGCCACGTCGCTGAGCGTCATCTGGCTGCGCTGCTGGCTGAAGGCGCCGATCACCCGCAGGCCGCGCGCGAAGGCTTCGAGAAAGTCCGGCCCGAAGCCACTGGCCGCGCGTCGCTCGGCATCGGCTGCCCGCAATCGCGCCATCTATGCTCTCCTGAATTTCATGACGGCTCGACCGCCCACGTGCTCTCGGCGTCGAACAGAACCGTCACCGCATCGCCGACGGCAACCGCGCGTGTCGCGGGGCACTCGGCGTTGAAGCGAAGGCCGGCCGCCTCGACGATCAGGGTGCGGCGGGGGCCGCGGAAAATTCCGTCGACCACCTTTCCCGGCCACGCGAGCTTGCCCGGCGCCGTCGTGTCGGCCTCACCCAGGACGACATCCTCGGGACGGACGACGAGCAGTACCTTGTCCCCGCTGGCGAAGGCGCGCGCCGCGCAACAGGTTCCACGCCAGCC
>CAIMEE010000087.1 GCA_903839865.1 Enhydrobacter aerosaccus
GAGAGCTCCATCGGACGCAGATTGTAGCCCACGTTCACGAACAGGAAGCGCGGATCGAACTCGGGGTACTTCTTCAGCCAGCGGTCACGATCCTTGACCTCGCGCACCCACCCATGGGCACGCAGGATGCGCATCAGCTCGGCTAGTTCGAAGTCGTCAGTGACGGTGATGCCGCCCTCGAGCGTCGTCATGTGATGAGAGAAGTAGAAGCTGAACGTGCCGACACGTCCGAACTTGCCGACGGGCTTGCCGTCGTAATAGGCGCCCAGCGCCTCGCAGCAGTCCTCGATCAGGATCAGGTTGCGTCGCTTGCAGACCTCGACGATCGCATCCATGGCGCAGGGATTGCCGTAGACCGGCACGATCATGACGGCGCGGGTCTTCGGACCGATCGCCTTCTCGATTTCGTTCGGATCGATGTTGAACGTCGCGGGATCGATGTCGACGATCACCGGCTTCAGGCCGCACTGTATGACGGGCCAAACCGTGGTTGACCAGGAGAGTGCCGGCACGATGACCTCGTCGCCCGGACGCAGTCCGTCCTCGGTCGCCGGATTGGCGAGCGCCGCCACGGCCAGCAGGTTGGCGGAGGAACCGGAGTTGTTCATCACGCCTTCGGTCCAGCCGAATTCCGTGCAGAACATCTCCTCGAACTTCTTCACCTTCGGACCCATCGTCACGTAGGTCGACAGGAGGCACTCGAGCGCGGCGTTGATCTCGTCGGCCTGGAACGTCGGCTCGTGCAGACGCACGACTGGGTTCTTCTGGTCGAACGCATAACCGAAATCGGCAGCACAGTAGTTCTCGACTGCCTTGAACACGGCGGCGCGAAGCGCGTCTTTGTTGGCCATCAACCCCTCGGGTGTTTAATCGCGTGCTTGAATGAGCTTAGAAAGGACCGCGGAACTCGGCGACTTCGTTGCTGTCGACCTTGCCCGCTTTCCAGGCGGGGGCATCGGCACCCCGCGTCAGCAGGTATGCCGCCTCCGCAATCGACTGCGGCGACGGATAATAGAGGTTCTCCAGGATCTTGGTCGTCGGGCACGGCGTCGGCAGGTAGCCCAGCCGCTTGGCCACGAACGGCCGACGCGCGCCGATGCGCTCGAACACCTCGGACAGGATCTCCGACGAGGCACCGCAGCTCAGCCAGCCCGTATCGACGACCAGCAGGCGGCCCGTGCGCTCCACGGACTTGGCGATGGTCTCGGCATCGAGCGGCGCCAGAGATACCGGATCGATCACTTCAGCATCGATGTTCGCGGCCTCGAGCAGATGTTTGGCGCGCACGCACTCCAGCGCCATGTGGCTGATGCCGACGATGGTGATGTCCTTGCCCGGGCTCAGTACCCGCGCCTTGCCATACGGGATCTCGTAGCTCTCCGTCGGCACCACGCCCTTAACATTATGGAGCATGCGGTGCTCGATCATGATCACTGGATTGTTGTCGCGGATCGCGGTGATCAAACAGCCCTTCGCGTCATGAGGTGTGGTCGGCGCCACGACCCGCAGGCCGGGGATGTGCATGAAGTACGAATGGAACGCCTGGCTGTGCTGTGCGCCCTGCCCCCAACTCCGGCCGATGATCGCGCGAATCACCATCGGCACATGATGGGCGCCCGAGAACATGTAGCTCATTTTGGCGGCCATGTTGACGATCTGGTTCATGCACAACAGCACGAAGTCCATCCGCTGGTGGACCTGGATCGGGCGCATGCCCATGAGCGCGGCACCTATGCCGATGCCGGTCATCGCGTCCTCGGCGAGCGGCACGTCGAAATTACGCTCGGCGCCGAATTCCTTCTGCAGCCCCAGCGTCGTGCCGAACATGCCTCGAGCGTCGTCGACGCCCTGTCCCATGACGAAAACCTTGGGATCGCGACGCATTTCGGCCTGCGTGGCCTCGAACACGGCCTCGCCGTAGGTGAGTGTGCGGCCTTCAGTTGGCGAAGACATGATCGTAGATCTCCCTGTCTTCCGGGAAGGTGCTGGCTTCCGCGAACGCAATGGCGTCGGCAATGCGCTTCTCTTCCGTGGCTTCGATCGACTTTCTCAGCGCGTCGGGCAACAGCTTGCCCACGATCTTGAGGTTGTCCCCTTCGATCTTGGCATCGAGTTCGGCATCGGGCCGGTATTTGTGGACGCGGTCTTCGGTCGGGCCGACATGATCGCGCCAGCGATAGGTCATGCACTCGA
>CAIMEE010000088.1 GCA_903839865.1 Enhydrobacter aerosaccus
GATCCCTCGCTTCGCTCGGGATGACAGCCTGTGCGTTAGGTGCCTCTGCATCGATCATCCCGCGTACCTACACGCCTCGTCGCGAAGCCCCTATTACGATCGTTACTGGAGCTTAAAGCTCTATTTTGCTGGCTTCCCGCGTAGGACGACTCGCCTCAGCGCACAGGCGAGCGTCAGGCCCTGCTCGCCAGCGCCCGGTTCTCCAGCCGGCTCAACAACCGCACCAGCGGCCACAGGAGTGCGAAGTAGATCAGTGCCGCCATCACGATCGGCGTGGGGTTGAAGGTCGTGCTCTGCGCCTGGCGGGCGGCATAAAGAAGCTCGGGGACGGCGACGACGCTGCCGAGCGCAGTGAGCTTCACGACTTCCAGCGTGTTGGACAGCAGGTCGGGCATCACGTTGCGGATCGCCTGGGGCAGCACGATGTAGACCATCGCCTGCCCGCCGGAGAGGCCAGTCGAGCGCGCGGCCTCGACCTGGCCGTGCGGCACCGAGTCGATGCCGGCGCGCAGGATTTCGCCGTAATAGGCGCTGTTGTTCAGCATGAAGGCCAGCGCCACGCAGGCGAAGCCGCCCAACTCCAGCCCCATGAACGGCAGGCCGGTGAACAGCAGGATCAGCAGCACCAGCGGCGGAAACGCACGGAAAAAATCGACCCAGGCCATCAGCGGCCAGCGCACCAGCGGATGCTTGTTCTGCGCCGCGACTGCCAGGCCGAGGCCCGCGCCGAAGCCCAGCGGGATGACCATCAGCGACAGCAGGACCGTGTTCCACAGGCCCGCGATCACGAACGGGAACGCGGCCGCCGCGATGTCGACGTTGAAGAAGTTGTCGATCACCTCTTCCATGCGAACTTCGTTTCGATCCGGCGCGCCACGATCACGACAGGGATAAAGAGCACGAGATAGGCCGCCGCCCCCATCATCAGCGGCGACGGGTTGTAGGAGTTCGACATCGCCGAACTCGCCGCGCCCAGGATCTCATGCAGCGCCACCACCGTGCCCAACGCAGTGCCCTTGGTGATGGCGATGGTGCGGTTGGTGAGCGGCGCGACCGTGAGGCGGAGCGCCTGCGGCAGCACGACGTTGATCAGGGTCTGCACGAAGCCGAGGCCGGTCGAGCGTGCGGCTTCCCACTGGCCCTTGTGGATCGAGGTGATGCCCGCCCAGAAGATCTCCTCAGAGAAGGCCATCAGCACCAGTGTGAGCGACAGCCAGGTCGCGAGGAAGCCCGAGGGAGTCCAGCCTGCGGGCGGTCCGCCGAAATAGAACAGCACGATGATGACCAGCGGCGGCAGCGAGCGCAGGAGATCGACCACGAAGATGATCAGCCAGTTGAGCGGCCGCACGCCCAGAGCCCGGACCAGCGCCAGGATCAGGCCGCTGCCGATGCCCGCGATCACGATCAGGACCGCCAGTTCGATGGTGACCAGCGTGCCCCATAGGATATCCGGCAGGTACTTCGCCATGACCTTCGCGTTGAAGAAGGTCTCGGCAAACTTGTCCCAGCCGCCTGCCGCGAGGACCGCGCGCATCTTCAGTGCTGCCGGATCTGGCCGATGAACGACCGGGTGCGCTCGTGCGCGGGCGCATCGAAGATCGCGGCCGGCGTGCCTTCCTCGACGATCAGCCCGTGATCCATGAAGATCACGCGGTCGGCGGCGGCCTTGGCGAAGCCCATCTCGTGGCTGACCACGATCATGGTCATGCCGGATTCGCGCAGGTTGCGCATGACCTCGAGCACCGAGCCCACGAGTTCGGGATCGAGCGCCGAGGTCGGCTCGTCGAACAGCATGACCCTGGGCTCGAGCGCGATGGAACGCGCGATGGCGACACGCTGCTGCTGGCCGCCCGACAGCTCGGCCGGCCGGTGATGGGCACGATCGGCCAGGCCCACGCGCTCGAGCGCGGCGCCGGCCAGCACCTCGGCATCGGCCTTGCTCTTGCCCGCCACCTTGCGCAGCGCCAGCATCACGTTGCCCAGCGCCGTCATGTGCGGATAGAGGTTGAACGACTGGAACACCATGCCGATGTGCTGACGCGCATGGTTGATGTCGGTGCGCGGGCTCAGCATGTCGATGCCCGCGACCTCGATGCTGCCCGAGCTCGGCTGCTCCAGCCGGTTGAGGCAACGCAGCAGGGTCGACTTGCCCGAGCCCGACGGGCCGATCACGAACACCAGTTCCCGTTCGGCCACCTCGAGATCGACGCCCTTCAGGACGTGGAGGTGACCGAAATGCTTGTGGATGCCGTACGCTTTGACGATTGCTTTGGCCATGTTGTCAGGACGGGAGCGTGCCACGCGCGTGGCACGCTCCTTACCTTTGTCTTTCTCAGCCGCACTTCAGTTCGTGCGGGGTCGGGTCGTAGCCCGGCATGTCGGGGACGCCGTAGCCCGGCGTGACCGTGCGCTCGAGGCCGTCCGGCTCCGACGGTCCGATCCACTTCTCGTAGAGCTTCACCAGCGAGCCGTCCTTCTTCATGCAATCAAGCACGTCCTGCATCTCGTTGCGCAGCTTGGGATTGTCCTTCGGGAAGGCAGCGGCCCAATGGAGCCTGCCCTCCTTCAGTCCGAGGTCCGGAACGAACATCGGATTCTGCTTGGCGATGTAGGCGATCGAGGTGTTGCCGACGAAGGTCGCGTAGGCGCGGCCCGAGAGCACCGCCTGCACCGCATCGGTCTGGTAGTCGAAGGCTTGGACCTCGAAGCCGAACTCCGCGCCCTTGGCCTTGGACACCGTCTCGTACGGCGTGCCCTTGTTGACGGCGACGACCTTGCCCTTGAGATCGGCCCAGCCGGTCAGCGGCTTGCTGCCCTTCTTGATGCCGAACTGGAAGTAGGTCCACAGATAGCCCGAGGTGAAGAGCATGTTCTCGGCACGCTCCTTGGTGACGGTGGTCGGCGCGGCGACGAAATCGTAGCGGCCCGCGGCCATGCCCGGAATGATGGTCGAGAAGCTCACCGCGTCGATCGTGATCGGGCGCTTCATGCGCTTGGCGACCTCGGTGAAGAGATCGATGTTGAAGCCCTGCGTACCGCCGGCCGGGTTCGGAAAGGCGTGCGGCGGGAAGCTGCCGTCCACGGCGGTACGGAGCGGCTTGCCTTCCTGGGCCAATACCGGCGACGCGCACAGCAAAATAGCCGCAGCAACAGCGGCAAAACGGTTGATCATCGAAGAACCTCCCACTTTTTTCCCAAGTCCAGACGTTAGAACAGTGGTTGTTGATTAGCAATTTAGAGGCCATGTTTCGCTCATGGAACGCATCCTCGTCATCAATCCCAATTCGTCGCAGACCGTCACCGACGGTATCGACCGCGCCATGGAGCCGCTGCGCCTGCCGGGCGGCCCCGCCATCGAATGCGTGACCCTGAAGGAAGGCCCGCCCGGCATCGAGAGCCAGGCCCACGTCGAAAGCGTCGTGCTGCCGCTCAGCCAGATGGTGAATAGCCGCGACAACGACTGCTCGTCC
>CAIMEE010000089.1 GCA_903839865.1 Enhydrobacter aerosaccus
TGGCGCCCTTCGTCTTTTGTGGAGCAGGTCGATGTCCGGTCTCATCGTTCCGTTCAAGGGCTTCGTGCCCAAGGTCGCGGCGTCGGCCTTCATCGCGCCCAACGCGACGCTTATCGGCGACGTCGAGATCGCCGCCAACGCCAACATCTGGTTCGGCTGCATCCTGCGCGGTGACGGCCCCGGCATTCGCGTCGGCGAGAACTCCAATCTGCAGGACGGCACTGTCGTCCATATCGCCTCGCGCGGACTCATGACGACGGTCGGCCGCAACGTCACCGTGGGCCACATGGTGCTGCTGCACGCCTGCGAGGTGCAGGACGACTCGTTCGTCGGCATGCACTCGACCGTGCTCGACGGCGCCGTGATCGAGACCGGCGCGATGGTGGCAGCGGGCGCCGTCGTCACGCCGCGAAAGATCGTGCGCAAGGGCGAACTGTGGGCCGGCAATCCGGCGCAGAAACTGCGCGACCTCACGGAGAAGGACTACGAGACCTTCCGGCGCGTGGCCGCCCAGTATGTCCGCCTCGCGAATTCCTATCGCGATGAAGAGCAGAAGGCGGCCGAGTGAGCTACGCCGTAAAGGAAATTTTCAAGACCCTGCAGGGTGAGGGAGCGCAGGCGGGACGGACCGCCGTGTTCTGCCGCTTCTCGGGATGCAATCTGTGGTCGGGCCGCGAAGAGGATCGTGCCGGGGCACAGTGCAGGTTTTGCGACACCGATTTCGTCGGCATGGATGGCACGCTGGGCGGGCGTTACGCCTCGGCCGACGTATTGGCGGATACGATTGCCACGACCTGGGATGGCGCACGGAGCCGCCGTTTCGTGGTGATCACCGGTGGTGAGCCGCTGCTGCAGGTCGATAATGCACTGATCGACGCGCTTCACGCCCGCAGTTTCGAGATCGCGATTGAGACCAACGGCACGGTCGAGGCGCCGAGCGGGATCGACTGGCTGTGTGTGAGTCCCAAGACGCGCGATCCACTCAAGATCAACAAGGGTCACGAACTCAAGCTCGTCTATCCGCAGTCGGAACTGCGGCCCGAGGATTTCGCGGGTCTCGAGTTCCAGCGCTTCTCGTTGCAGGCGATGGACGGTCCCGACGTGATCGAAAACACGAAACGCGCGATCGCCTACTGTCTCGCCCATCCGCAGTGGCAGCTCAGCACCCAGACCCACAAGCACCACGGCTTCCGCTGAAGCCGCTGCATAGCGCGCCGCGATGTTAGCCCGGCGTCATGCCTTGCGACGTTATGATGGCCTGGGCGGCGGGGCTGCGCAGGAAATCGACGAAGGCCTTGGCGGCGAAGGCATTGCGCGTGGTGGCCGCGACTGCCGATCTGAAAACGAATTCCTGCTGCAGATCCGGCGGAAAGGGTCCGACGATGTCGACGCCAGGAACCGCGAGCACATTCAGGAGGAAGATACCGAGCTCGGCCTTGCCGTCGATCACCGCCTGCGGGATGTCGCCGGGCGAGGGCTGCGGCCTGATCTTCTCCTTCATCGCGTCGGCGATTTCGAGGCGTTCGAAGGTTTTCAGCACCTGCGCTCCTGCAGCGCTCGCGGGCAAAGTCGCGATCGAGCCGGCGTTCAGCAGGGCGTCCTTGAAGCTATCGGTCGTCTCGATGTCGGGCTTGGGCGCGCCGGCGCGAACGGCGACACCAAAACCCACACGGGCAACGTCGGCGCTCGCTATAAGAACGAAGCGCGGACCCGCCGCGGCATCGAGGAAGACCTCGCGCGGCACGACGGCCACGTCGAGAGGCTCGGCGCTGGTAGCGATCTTGATCAACTCGGGCGTCGCGGCGAAGCGGATGGTGAGCTTGTGGCCGCTCGCCTTCTCGAATTCGGGAACGAGTACTTTGAGCGGACCCGCAATGCCGCCGCCGGCAATCACCTGCAGGTCGGCGGCGGAGGCGTGAGTGGCGATCATGAGGGCGAGGGCGATGACGAAGGTACGCAGCATCAATCGATCAACCGGACTTTGACGTAACTGCCGGGAGCATCCTCGATCGCGGGTAGTCCACCGGCGCCCGGAACGCGCGCGGGAACCTTGCCGCCAGACTTGGCTGACAACCATTTGTCCCAATCGTTCCACCACGAGCCCGGATGTTCGACCGCGCCTGCCTGCCATTCGGCCAGGGTCGGCGGGTTCTTCTCGGTCTCGTTCAGCCAGTGCTGGTATTTCTTCGCCGATGGCGGATTTACCACGCCCGCGATGTGGCCCGAGCCGGCAAGCATGAAACGCACCGGGCCGCTGAATATCTGCGTCGCCTTGTAAACGGATTTGGCGGGCGCGATGTGATCCTCCTTGCCCGCCTGGATATAGGTCGGGATCGAGATCTTGCGCAGGTCGATCGGCACATTGTCGATGACCAGGCCGCCGGGCTGCACCAGCAGGTTCTTCTGGTACATGTTGCGCAGGTAATACATGTGCATCGCAGCCGGCATGCGCGTCGCATCGGCGTTCCAGAAAAGCAGGTCGAAGGGGAAGGGATCCTTGCCCATCAGGTAGTTGTTCACGACGAACGACCAGATGAGGTCGTTGGCGCGCAGCATGTTGAAGGTCGTGGCCATCTCGGTGCCGTCGAGATAGCCCTTCTTGCTCATGACTTCCTGGACGCCGGTGAGCTGGTCCTCGTCGATGAAGACGCCGAGCTCGCCAGGCTCGGTGAAGTCGACCTGCGCGGTGAAGAACGTGCAGGCTGCAATCCGGTCGTCGCCCCGGGCCGCCATGTAGGCCAGCGTCGTCGCCATCAGCGTGCCGCCGATGCAGTAACCGATCGCGGAGACTTTCTTCTCGCCGGTGGCCTTTTCGATCGCGTCGAGGGCGGCCAGCGGCCCGAGCTTCATATAGTCCTCGAAGACCAGCGCCGTGAGCTTCTCGTCGGGATTGACCCAGGAGATGACGAACACCGTGTAGCCGGCTTCGGTTGCCCACCTGATGAACGAGTTTTGCGGCTTGAGATCGAGGATGTAGAACTTGTTGATCCACGGCGGCACGATCAGCAGCGGCATCGCATGGACTTCTTCGGTCAGCGGCGCGTACTGGATGAGCTGCATCAACTCGTTCTGGAAGACGACCTTGCCGGGCGAGGTGGCGACGTTCTCGCCGACCTTGAAGGCTTTCATGTCGGTCTGGCGGATCGCGAGCTTGCCCTTGCCGCGCTCGAGATCGGTCAGAAGGTTCTGAAGGCCTTTGACCAGATTCTCGCCCTTGGTCTCGACGGTCGCCTTCAGGACCTGCGGGTTGGTCATCGCGAAGTTGGAAGGAGACAAGGCGTCGATGAATTGGCGCGTATAGAACTCGACCTTTTGGACGGTCTTGCTGTCGACGCCTTCGACGTCCTTCACAGTGCCCTGAAGCCAACGCGAGGTCAGCAGATAGGACTGCTTCAGGTAGTCGAACACGACCTCGTCCTTCCAGGCCGGATCGTTGAAGCGCTTGTCGCCCTTGGCGGGTTCGACGACCGGCGGCACGGTTTGGCCCATCAGGCGCTGGGCGGTGTTCTGCCAGAGCTGCGCGTACTGCTGCCACAGCTCCATCTGTGCCTGCACGAGCTTGTTGGGATCGGCCAGCATCTTGGCTGTAAAATCCATGAATGTCTGGGTCAGGCGAAGAGGGTCGGGTTGCTGCGGCCCATCGGCCTGGTAGCGGGCCGAAAACTCCTGCAGCAGCTTCTGGCTGCGCTCGGCGATATCCGTGAAAGTCGCCTGCATCTTTTCGGCTTCAGCCGTCGAAAGACCGGTCAATCCGGGAATGGCGGTTTCGGGCGCAGACTTCTCGGACATGCGTTTCCCCTTACGAATCATTGGCTTTGCGCCGTTTCTTGCGGTATTTTCGACTACCGGTAACTACAGCTTGTGGGTGTTGCCGGGGCAGCGTCAACCGCCCTCTTTAGGTAGGCTGCGACAACGGATGGGTCAAACTTCCTCTAGCCGTCGGCTAAAAGCACCGATGGCCGAACTGCCAATGGAATGAACGAGCGGATGGCAAAGATGCGCGGATATCGGGACATGATCGGTGGCCTGCGGGCCAGTCTGCTCCTCGGCGTCTCGACTGCGGCACTGCTCGCGGGCTGCGACTGGTTCGACGGCAATACACCGGTCAGCAGCCGCCAGGTTCGTCCCGGCGCCGAGCGTTCCGTCGCGGTATCCAACAGCCTGCCGGCCGCTGGAACCGGGCGTCAGTACGATACAGGCATTGCCGCGGTCGACGAGACGCGCGGCGGTGGCACACAGATCGGCTCCATCGTCGCGGGCAAGGGCGGCCAGAAGGCGCAGCAGGAAGAGTTGGCCAAGGCCCAACGCGACAGCGATCGCAAAGCGCGTGAAGAGAACGAGCGCCGGATTGCCGCGCGCAAGGCCGAGGATGCCCTGGCCGCGGGAGCACCGCCGCCTGCCACATCGACCGCATCGGCGACGGCATCCGTCACTGCAGCCGCGCCCCCACCGCCGGCACCTGTGACCGCGACGCCGATTGCGCCACCGACCGAGACTGCCGCGGCAACGCCGCCCGCCGCGCCAGCACAAACCGCCACGCCACCGGCTCCCGAGCCCGTCGTCGTTGCTGCGGCGCCAGCGCGTCCGGCCGATCCGAACAAGGCCTTCGAGCCACCGCCCGGCTGGGTCCCGCCGGGACAGACTGCGCCGATAGCGACAGCTTCAACCACGACTGCGGTCTCGGCCGCGCCGCCGCCTGCAACAGTCGCGGCTCCGCCGCCTGTGTCGACTGTAGCGACGTCGACGACGCTCTTGCCGCCGCCGACCGAAACGACGGTCGCCGCTCCGGCACCGGTTGTGGTCGCGGCTGCGTCTGAGCCGGCACGCCGGGTCGATCCGAACAAGGCGTTCGAGCCGCCACCGGGATGGGCGCCGCCAGGGCAAGCCGCTCCTGTCGCGACCGCCGCGCCGGCGCCATCGTCGGCAGTGGTTTCCGCGCCGCCCCCTACCGGAGCGACCACGATGACCACGGCGAGCACCTTGCTGCCGACGACGTCGACGCCGCCGGCACCGGCACCGGTCGTCACGACGCAGGTTGCCAGCGTGGCGCCGCCGTCGCCGGTTGTGCAGCCTCCGGCGTATGAACCCACGCCGGTGACGCAGGTCCGTTCGGCTGCGCCCCGCGTGGGCGCCGGCGAGAGCGCCATGCCGTCGAGCTCTGCCGATCGCCCGGGCTTTGCCCGGCCCGCCGACGTTGCCGCACCGCCAGCGCCAGTGACGGAGACGCCGATGGCGGCGCCCGCCGCGCCTGCTCCGGCACCCATCACGGTGACTGCGACGCCGACAGCGCCACCGATGAACTTGCAGGCCGACATCGCCCACGCCCAGTCGGGTGCCGTGCCGCCCGGCACGATCAAAGCGCCGCCCGGTGGGCCGTTGCAGGTTGCCGTAATCCAGTTCGGGCGCGCCTCGTCGGGCCTGGGCGGCCGCGACGGCGACATCCTGAAGAAGATCGCGCAGATCCAGAAAAAGAATGGCGGCACGGTGCGTGTCGTGGCGCATGCCGAGCAGGACGTGACCGGCTCGTCGGTCGGCCAGATCGAGCAGGGCAACTACGACGTCTCGCGCCGGCGCGCCCTCAACATCGCCAACCAGCTTATGGCGCTGGGCGTTCCGCGCAGCGCGATCATCGCGGAAGCAGCCTCGGATTCCGAGCCGAAGTACGCCACCAACACCGCCCGCGGCATCGCCGCCAACCGCAGGGCCGAGATCTTCCTCGACCTCTGATTTTGGACAGAAAAATGGACGACAGTGAATTCCATCGCCTGAAGCGCCTGCCGCCGTACGTCTTCGCGGAAGTGAATGCCATGAAGGCACGCGCCCGTGCCGCCGGGCAGGACGTGATCGACCTCGGCATGGGCAATCCGGACCTGCCGACGGCGCCGCACATCGTGGCCAAGCTGGCCGAAGCCGCCGCCAACCCTCGCGCCCATGGCTACTCCGCCTCGCGGGGCATTCCGGGACTGCGCAAGGCGCAGGCGGCATACTACCAGCGCCGTTTCAACGTCGAGCTCGATCCCGAGTCCGAGATCATCGTCACCCTGGGCTCCAAGGAAGGCCTCGCCAACCTCGCGCAGGCGATCACGTCGCCGGGCGACACCGTGCTGGTGCCGAACCCGAGCTATCCGATCCACCCGTACGGATTCATCATCGCGGGCGGCGCGGTGCGCCACATTCCGGTTCCGGGTTCGACCTCGATCCAGGAATTCCTGCCGGCACTCGAGCGGGCCGTGCAACATGCCGTGCCGAAGCCGCTGGCGCTGGTGCTGAACTATCCGTCGAATCCGACGGCACAGGTGGTCGATCTCGATTTCTATGCGGCGATCGTCGATTTCTGCAAGCGGCAGGGCATCTGGATCCTGTCGGATCTCGCCTATGCGGAAATTTATTTCGACGGCGTGCCGCCGCCATCGGTGCTGCAGGTGCCGGGCGCGCGCGAGATCGCCATCGAGTTCACCTCGATGAGCAAGACCTACTCCATGGCCGGCTGGCGCATGGGATTTGCCGCCGGCAACAAGACGCTGATCCAGGCGCTGACGCGCATCAAGTCGTACCTGGACTACGGTGCCTTCACGCCGATCCAGGTGGCGGCGACGGCGGCCCTGAACGGTCCGCAGGATTGCATCGCCGAGGCACGCAACACCTACAAGGAACGCCGCGACGTTCTGATCGAAGGACTGGTCGCAGCAGGCTGGGACCTGCCGTCGCCGTCGGCCTCGATGTTCGCCTGGGCGCCGATTCCCAAGCCGTTCGCCGAGCTGGGGTCGCTGGCCTTCTCCAAGCTGCTTCTGACCCAGGCCAACGTCGCTCTGTCGCCGGGCATCGGCTTTGGCGAGCATGGCGACGGCTACGTCCGCATCGCCCTGGTCGAAAACAAGCACCGCATTCGCCAGGCCGTGCGCAATATCAAGACCGTGCTGGCCGATCCCGGCAAGTCGATCGACCTCTACCTTCGCGGTGTTGGGGACAACATCACCCCTCTGAAGGCTCGCGCCTGAAGCCCGACTGTCGTATCAGGCGCAAATGACACAACCTCTCAAAATCGGCATCGCCGGCCTCGGCACGGTCGGCGCTGGCGTGGTCAAGCTCCTGGCCGAGCACGGCCGTCTGCTGGCGCTGCGCGGCGGCAGGCCGCTGAAGCTCGTGGCCGTGAGCGCGCGCTCGAAGGCCAAGAAGCGCGACATCGACCTGTCCGGGGTGCGCTGGGAACGCGATCCCATGGCGCTCGCAATGGCGTCGGACATCGACGTCGTGATCGAACTGATCGGCGGCTCGGGCGGCGTTGCACGCAAGCTGGTGCAGACGGCGCTGCGCCACGGCAAGCACGTCATCACTGCCAACAAGGCACTGCTCGCCCATCATGGTGCAGAGCTCGCGGCGCTTGCCGAGAAGAGGGGCTGCAGCCTGGCGTTCGAGGCGGCGGTTGCGGGCGGCATCCCGGTGATCAAGGCGTTGCGCGAGGGGCTCGTCGGCAATCGCGTGAGCCGGCTCTACGGCATCCTGAACGGGACCTGTAACTACATCCTGACGACGATGCGGGAGACCGGCCGCGACTTCGGCGCCGTGCTGGCCGAGGCGCAGGCCGCGGGCTACGCCGAAGCCGATCCCACGTTCGACGTCGACGGTATCGACGCCGCGCACAAGCTCGCTGTGCTGACGGGCGCGGCCTTCGGCACCAAGGTGAACTTCGCCGGCGTCCATGTTGAAGGTATCCGCCGCGTGACGGCAGCGGACATCCAGTTCGCCGAAGAACTCGGCTATCGCATCAAGCTGCTCGGCCTCGCACGCAGAACGCCCTACGGCATCGAGCAGCGCGTCCATCCCTGCATGGTCTCGCTCAAGGCGCCGATCGCGCACATCGAAGGCGTGTTCAATGCCGTCGTGGTGGAAGGCGACTTCGTCGGCACGACCATGTTCCAGGGGCGCGGCGCAGGGCAGGGACCGACGGCCTCCGCCGTGGTTGCCGACCTGGTCGACGTGGCGCGCGGGCACATCATGCCGGCCTTCGTTGTCCCGGCAGCGCGTCTCACCGAGACCAAGGTCTCGCCGATGGGCCGCCACGTCGGCGCCTATTATATGCGGCTGATGGTCCAGGACCGGCCGGGCGTGATCGCGGCGATCTCCGGCATCCTTGCGAAGGACCGGATCTCGGTCGAGGGTATGCTGCAGCGCGGACGGTCGCAGTCGGGCGAAGTGCCGGTGGTGATCACCACGCACGAGACAGAGGAAGCGGCGATGCAGCGCGCGGTGGCGCGGATCGCGAAACTGAAAGCAGTGGCCGAAGAGCCCTGCATCATTCGTATCGAGCAGTTCTAGGATAAATGGAGGAAACGATGGCCGCAGAAGCCAAGATGGACCGCAACCTCGCACTCGAAGCCGTGCGCGTCACCGAAGCGGCGGCGCTTGCCGCTTCCAAGCTGATGGGGCGCGGCGACGAGAAGATGGCCGACCAGGCCGCGGTCGACGCGATGCGTACGTCGCTGAATGCACTCTCGATCGATGGCACAGTCGTCATCGGCGAAGGCGAGCGCGATGAGGCGCCGATGCTCTATATCGGCGAGAAGGTCGGCACCGGCGGTCCGAAGATCGACATTGCACTCGATCCGCTCGAAGGCACCACGATCACCGCCAAGGGCCTGCCCAATGCGCTGGCCGTCATGGCCATGGCGGAGGACGGCGGCTTCCTCAATGCGCCCGACGTCTACATGGACAAGATCGCCGTTGGCGCGGGCCTGCCCGAAGGCATCGTCGATCTCGACAAGACGCCCAAGCAGAACCTGGCCGATCTCGCCAAGGCAATGAAGGTCGATGTCGCCGACCTCGTGGTCTGCATCCTCGACCGGCCGCGCCACTCCGAGCTGATCGCCAAGGTCCGTGAGGCCGGTGCGCGCATCGTGCTGATCGGCGACGGCGACGTCTCCGGTGTCATCGCGACCTCGACGGGCGACTCGGGCATCAACATCTATATGGGCTCGGGCGGTGCGCCGGAAGGCGTTCTCGCGGCGGCGGCACTGCGCTGCATCGGCGGCCAGATCCAGGGCCGTCTGTTGTTCCGCAATGACGACGAAAAGGGCCGCGCCAAGAAGTGGGGCATCACCGATCTCAACCGCAAGTACTCGATGCTCGAGATGGCCAAAGGCGACGTGATGTTCGCGGCCACCGGCGTCACCAACGGCTCGATGCTGAAGGGCGTGCGCCGTTTCCACAACGGCGCGGAGACGCATTCGATCATCATGCGCTCCAAGACCGGCACGGTGCGGTGGATATCGGCGCATCACAATTTCTCGATCAAGACTGGCCTGCCGAGCTGGGCTTAAAGCAATATCGCTTTTGCTTTATGCCGTCGGCCCGACTCTCACAGTGTAGCGGTGCCAGCGCCGGGCCGACGGCTTAATTCACTTGAAAGCGATATTGCTCCAGTCATGCTGGGAGGATGCGGGCTCATCTGGTTGCCTGTCTCCTCCCTCTGCTGACCGCGAGCTTTCCAGCCGCGGCACTGGACGAGGATTGCGGCCGGGTTCACGCCATTCCTGGCCGCGAAGGCGATCCCTTCGAAAGCTACCTGCCGACCATCGACAGCGCGCTCTCCCTGCCCAAGGAGGGCGTGTTTGCGCTGCGCCTGAGACCAGTGGGCGACGTTATCTATCCGGTCCAGCCCGAGCGCGGAATCGACGGCGGCTATGGCGGCATCGTCACGCTCGCGAACATTCCCGCCGGCCGTTACCGCATCGTCCTGTCGGAAGAGGCATGGGTCGATGTGATTCAGGAGTTTGTCCGCCTGCCGCTGATCTCGGTGCGGCATGTGAGCGGCTGTCCAGGCACGCGCCAGAGCGTGCATGTCGACGTCAAGGGCGAGCCGCTCACGCTTCAGTTCGGCGGCGCCACGACGTCCAAGGTCAAGATCGCCGTGCTCAGGATGTGGCCGTTCGAGTGGAAGTGGTAACTACTTCGCGGCCGCGGCCACTTCGTCGGTGTCGGCGATCCAGACCTGTTTCTGCGCCTTGAAGTTCTCCAGGACGCGGCGCAGCGCCGCCGCTCCGGCCGGCGTGCCGACGACGAACGGATGGATGCCGATCGCCACGATCGTGGCCTCGCGCGCGGGATCGGCCTCGGCCTCGCGCGCCAGTTCGGTCACATAGTCGATCCAGAGCTTCTCGAGATCCGAGGCTTCCTTGGTGCGCGAAAGATACTGGCCCATGTCCACGATCTGCGGCGGGTAGGGGATCATCAGCAGTGGCTGCGGTGTGGTCGCAAGCCTGGACAGGATGTCCGAATCCATGCCGTCGAGCGTGTAGCGGATGCCTTCGGCGGCGGTGGCCGCAAAGGTCTCTGCGTTGGGAAAGACGCTGGGGCTCGACCAGCCGGTCGGACGTTTGCCGGTGCTCTTCTCGATCGAATCGAGCACGGCCTTGATATATATCCGCTGGGCATCGGGCCCTTTCTCGAGCGGCAGCAGTTCGGTCGAGTTGTTCTGGCCGTGCGCCACGACCACGGCCTTGGGCACCAAGGTCGTGAGGGTCTTCCAGACTTCTGGCCGCTGCAGGGGGAACTGGGCGTTGAGCGCGATGCTGATGGGCAGGCCCTGTTCGTTGAACAGGCGGCCGACCCGCGGCACGCCTTCCTCGATGGCGTACTGCCGGAACGCCTCGTCGACGACGTCCGGCGAGCGACCGTTCATGTCGGGACGGAAGTTGGGACCGTGATCCTTGCCCCAGACTTCCACATAGAAGACGAAGCACACCGCGACCTTCTTGCCGTTCGGCCAGGCCTTGAGATGCACCGGCGTGCGCGGCAGGCCGGTGATCCAGTCCGGCGTCTGCGCCAGCGCTGCGCCGCCCGGGAGGAGCAGGAGGCCCAGGAAGACGGCAAAAATGCGGGAAAGGATCATGATCCGAGTGTATCGCAAACTGATCCACAAAGCCCGGACGGTGATTGCCTATATAAGCCTGCATGACCTCCGACTCCCGTGGCGCGCGCGCGGCCTTCCTCGATGTCGAAAAGTCCCTGACCGGCCGGCGCTGGGCCGCGCGGCTGGGCGACGAGCGCGCGGCACTGGCGATTGCCCAGCGGCATGGCATCCCGGATGCGATTGCGCGCCTGCTGGCAGCGCGGGACGTGCCGCTCGACGACGTGCCCGACTTCCTCGATCCGACCCTGCGCAAGTTCCTGCCCGATCCGTCGCACCTCAAGGACATGGATGCCGCCGTCGCGCGTTTGGTGACGGCGGTTCAGAACGGGGAGAAGATCGTGGTGTTCGGCGACTATGATGTCGACGGCGCCACGTCATCGGCGCTGCTGCTGCGCTTTTTCCGCGCGATCGGCGCCAACATCGGCGTCTACATCCCGGACCGCCGCAAGGAAGGCTACGGCCCCAATGCACCGGCGCTGTTGAAGATCAGGGAAGAAGGCGCGCAGGTCGTCGTCACTGTCGACTGTGGCGTGACGGCCTACGAGCCGCTCAAGGACGCGAAGAAGGCGGGCCTCGACGTAATCGTGATCGATCATCATCAGGCGGAGATCGCACTCCCCGAGGCGGTCGCGGTTGTGGATCCCAATCGCATCGACGACGACAGCCCGCACAAGCAGCTTGCCGCCGTGGGCGTGGCGTTCCTGCTCATCGTCGGCGTCAACCGCGCGCTCAGGGCGGCGAGCTGGTACGTGGCGCCCAGGATCGAACCCGACCTGCGGCAGTGGCTCGACCTGGTGGCGCTGGGCACGGTGGCGGACGTCGTGCCGCTGACCGGCGTCAACCGCGCGCTGGTGCGGCAAGGGCTGCAGGTGATGCAGAAGCGCGGCAACGCCGGGCTCGCGGCGCTGGCCGACGTGGCCAAGCTGCGCGAGGCGCCGGGCGCCTATCACCTGGGCTTCATGCTGGGGCCGCGCGTGAATGCGGGCGGCCGCGTGGGGCAGGCCGATTTGGGCGCACGGCTGCTGTCGAGCGAGGATGTACACGAAGTGGGCGCGCTGGCGCTGCGCCTCGACGAGTTCAACGCTGAGCGCCGCGCCATCGAGCGCGAAGTGCTCGACCAGGCGATCGCGCGCATCGAGGGCACCTTCGGTCCCGATCGTACGGGCATGCCGTCGGCCCTGATCGTCGAGAGCGACGGCTGGCATGTCGGCGTGATCGGCATTGTGGCCAGCCGCCTCGTCGAACGCTACGGCCGGCCGGCCTTCGTCATCGGGATGGACGGCGACGTCGGCAAAGGCTCCGGCCGCTCGGTACGCGGCGTCGACCTCGGTGCCGCCGTCCTCGCCGCGCGGCAGGCCGATCTGCTGATCAACGGTGGCGGCCACGCCATGGCCGCCGGTCTGACCGTGGCGCGGACCGCGCTGCCTGAACTCGTCAAGTTTCTCGACGCACGGATCGCGCCGCAGCTTGGCGCTGCGCCCGCCGTGCGCGAACTGGGAATAGATGCAGCCCTTGCGCCGGCGGCGGCAACGCAGGCGCTGGTCGAGATGATCGAGCAGGCGGGGCCCTTCGGAGCAGGCAATGCCTTGCCGCGCTTCGTGCTGCCCGGCGTGCGGGTGAGTTATGCCCAGGTCGTCGGCGAGGGCCATGTCCGCTGCACGCTCGTGGGCCAGGAACGGGGCAGGGTGGAGGCCATCGCCTTCCGCGCCGGCCAGTCTGAATTAGGCCCGGCCCTGCTCGATCCGGCGCGGCCGATCCTGCATGTCGCAGGAGCCCTCAGAATCGAGCGCTACAACGGCCGAACGTCGGTACGGCTGCAAATCGACGATGCCGCCCGCGGCGGCGGTTCGGTCCTGTCATAAGCCGCCTTGATTTCGTGGGCCTATCCCGCTACATGCTCCCGCGCCTGACGCACTGCTTCGGCAGTTCCGTCCCCTTCGTCTAGAGGCCTAGGACACTGCCCTTTCACGGCGGCGACACGGGTTCGAATCCCGTAGGGGACGCCATTGCCAGCAATTAACACATTGTTATTATTGACTATTTCGTATTTATCCGGCGCCATCCCCCACAAAAGTACCCACAAGCCGCCGACCTCGTTTTCGTCAGCAAGGGGGCGCAGGCGATCACTAGCAGCGGCAACCTCCGCGTCAGCCTCCGGCCGTCTCGGTCTCGTTTGGGTGCCGATGAGTCAGGGCGACGATGGAAAAGCTACCTAAATCAATAGTACGCCAGCGGCGCGATCCAACGTAACGCGTAACGCAGGGCGCGGCTGCCGATCAGTGGCTTTTCGAGCCGGGCTACCCGGGCACATAGCCGCGCGTAAGTCTTCTGCCTCATGCCCGGCGGTCGCGGCGGCAGGGCATCCACCACCGGGCGAGATCCATCCAGACGCTGCCGGAGTCGGTAGGCCTGCAGGTAGGCCCTCGCCTTAGCGCTTCGGCGTTGGCTCTCGTAGATGGGATTTCCGCAGCAGGTCCGGCAGCAGTACCCGCCAAACCCCTTGAACAGCCTTGCCACCCGCCGATCGCAATGCGGGCAGTGTACCCAAGGCCGGTCACCGCCGAAGTGGCATCGCGTCCATGACACCCTGATGGCCTGTCGCGCCGACTGGTTGCGGAGCTCGATCAGAACCCGGTACCGTGCCGCGTGCATCGTCACGATGCTGGGCCACCGTAGTGACGGTTGGAGCGTGATCCAGCCGTCCGCCAGAAGCCCGGCACGGTGGATCTCGCGCACA
>CAIMEE010000090.1 GCA_903839865.1 Enhydrobacter aerosaccus
CCCCTCGCCCTCTGCACTCAGCGCAAAGAGCTATCTGCCGATGTATTTTCGTTCCGGCGCAACCAAAGACTTTCTGGCCGCTTCACTGAGGGATTTTGTCTCCGGCGCTTACATAGCTTATCTATGTATCCAATGAAGGGACCGTCAGATGGTCGTTTCGGGCGGAAGTGAACCGTTGGTGATGACGCTTCGGCAAGCATCGGTAGGCCTCGTCCCTTCAATGGGCACAGCTTGGCCTTCGATGGGGACCGTCAAATGATTTTGAGTTTGAGCTGGTGGCGTCCAACGCATGAAATCCTTGGTTGGCAGCGCACTTGCCAGCGCGAACTCTGTGAGTATCCAGGATGTCGCGTTGCCTCGTCGCGATTCGTACTTGAGGCTGAACGCACCGACGTGATGGGGCCGAATAAACCCGCGATCACGAAGTTCTCGAAAGGCCTTTCCAGCGCGGTTCTTTCCAACGCCAAGGCGTCGTGCTGCCTCCCGAACGCTCAGGAATAGGTCGCCGTTGTTGCCGCCATTGTATAGCGCCTTCAATTCGATCAGCAGGGAGCGCGCTGCGACCGACAATGAGCGGTAGGCGACCGACTTGAGTTCCCAACCCTAGAGGCGGACGTGTGCGGACTCTCCTTTACTTCGGCCTGTTGCATCGGTGCGCCGACCAGCTTTTCGGGGTTTCATTGCCGATGCTCAGGGGCAGCGCACTTCTCGGCTTCCCATCGCTCGATGTCGGCAATCCGCCACGCTGTGACCCCCGGCGAGAGTTTCACAGAGGTGGGGAACATGCGTTTCTGAATCCATAAATGGATCGTGCTTCTAGAGACAGGGATGCGTGCAATGAGCGCACGCATACGAATAAATCCGCTGGGACTTTCAGTCATTTCAACCGCCTTGGCTGTTACGGGGTCGAGTAGGACCATTCCTAGGAACTACCCCTTTTGCCTCAGCCTGTCTGTTCCAAATAGAACCTAAACCTTTGATAGTACTAGACAATTTCGGCACATCCACTGCGCTCATACACGCTTTGGTCGAAAGACCGACGGGAGCTGTGCGACGGCTATGCGCGTGTCAGACCTTTTTTGAATGCCACAACCGTCGGGCCTTTGCCGCGCTGTCTATCCAGGAAGTCTGCCCACTGCTGCATCATCGTCGTGCGCTCTTCGAGATACTGGCTGCGGTGATACGCGGCCCGCACTGCGCTCTTTTCCGTGTGGGCCAGTTGTCGCTCGATCACATCAGGCCGGTAGCCCATTTCATTGAGAGCTGTTGATGCCAGCGCGCGGAAGCCGTGCCCCGTCATCCGAGAATGGTAACCCATGCGATAGAGCGCGAAGAGGACCGTATTCTTGCTCATGGGCTTCATTGGTGCTCGTCCGGCGAACACCCACGGCCATTTTCCGTTCATCGCCTGAAGCTTTCTGAAAGCAACGACCGCCTGACGTGACAGCGGAACATGGTGCGGGCTTCCCGCCTTCATGCGCTCGGCAGGGATGATCCATTCCGCCTTGTCCAGGTCGATCTCGGCCCAGGACGCGCAGCGAAGCTCACTCGTCCGGACGAGAGTCAACGCAAGCAGGCAGAGCGCCAGTTGCGTCTGCACTTCGCCGGAGTATGCGTCGATCCTTCGCATAAAGTCCGGCAGCTCGGATGCAGGCAACGCCGCCATGGGCTTCGCCTTGGGACGCGCCCTCAAAGCTCCCCGAAGGTCAGCGGCGGGGTTGCGCTCGCAGCGACCGGTGACGATCCCATAGCGGAACACTTGACCACATGAGTTGGCGACCTTGTGCGCCGTAAATACGATGCCCCGTTTTTCAATTTTGCGCATCACGTCCAATAGCTCGGGCGCGGTAATCTCCGAGACGGGGCGATGACCGATGCTCGGAAAGACGTATGCCTCAAACCTCTTCAACGTGTCGGAGTGTGTGACCGCCGCCCACTTCGGACGAACGTTTTCCAACCACTCCCGTGTCACCATCTCGAAATCGTTGGTAGCAGCAAGAGTTTTCGCCCGGCGTTCCTGCTGCCTCGCAACGGATGGATCGATGCCTTGCGAGATCATTCGACGCGCTGCGTCGCGGGCATCTCGCGCCTTTGCGAGCGGTACATCGGGATAGGTACCAATCGACAGCAGCTTCTCTTTCCCGGCGAAGCGATACTTGAAGCGCCACAAGCGTCCGCCCGTAGGCGTGAGCAACAGGAATAGCCCGCGGTCATCGGCGAGTTTCATGGGCCTTGCTGGCGTCTTGATTTTGCGGATGCGTGTGTCGCTGAGCATGTGGGGGTACTTTCCGGCCAAGCCGAAGAGATACCCCCAGAGGTACCCCCAAGTGGGGGTATATTGCGTCGGAAGGCGACGGACCGTACCAGATGGGCTAGATCAATAAAATCCTATAAATAAAGGCTCCATTGGGCGTCATCGGACTGTATCGGTCAGGAGTTGGCGGAAGAGAGTGGGAGTCGAACCCACTAAGAGCCGTCTGGCGACCCTCTCTGGCTTTGAAGGCCAGCCGCCCCACCGGGAGCGCTTCCCCTCCGTGACCATGATCGCGCAGAACTGCGACAGTGTCACCTCGCGATCGCGGGCCCGAACTGTCCGAGCTTGGCCGGCACCGTACGGCGGAAGTCGCCGCGCCGGATCGTCATGCCGTTGCGGTCGAAGAATTCGAGGATGAGGATCGCGACCTTGCGCCCGTTGTCGAGCTTGTCGCGGAAATCCGCCGCCGTGAAGTCGCGGCCGAAGGCATGGGCAATGCCGATCATCTCCGCCACGACCGGCCGCAGGAAGAACTGATCCGGCGCCACCTCGATCACGCGGCCGAGCTTGGCCAGCCGGCGCATCAGGCGCCGCACGTCGGCCTCGGGCACGTGGTATTCGTCGGCGAAGTCGCGCACGCGCGGCGGCTTGAAGCGGTCACGCTCCAGCACGGCCGCGATCTTCTTCCAGAGCTCCTCGTCGCGCGCGCCGAGCTTCAGCAAATGGCCGGGCAGGCGCATCACCGGGCCGTCGACCACGATCGTCTTGGCCTGCACCTCGAGATCGAGCAGCGCGCGGAAGACGTCGGACGGCCAGCGCTTCTTCATTGCGACCCGCAGCCGCTCCGGCTGGAGACCGGGCGCGTCTGCCTGGGTCTCGTGGAAGGTCTTGAGGGTGCCGACGAGATCCGCACGCGCCTCCGTCAGCGTGTCGGCCAGCAGGCCGAAGCCGGCGAGCTTCACGCCGCTCGCCTCGGCCAGCAGCCTGTCGACTTCTGCGGACCGCAGGTTGCGGGCGAGGCCAAAGCGCGCCATCTCCACGAAACCGGTGTCCAGCCGCAGCAGGTTGGCCATTGCCTCGGCGTCGCCTGCCGCCAGCGCGGCCACTTCGGCCAGCCGGCGCGGCGTGCGCCGGTTGCGCGGCGGCCCAAACGGGTCGATCACCGAGGCGCCCGCAATGGTGCGCGTGGCCGACGGATCGCGAAGGACGATGCGGTCGCCGGCCAGCGCGCCCACTTTCTCCTCCAGCACGAGTTGCCCCAGCCCTTCAGCGCCGGGAGCGAGCTTGTCGCCTTCGAGCAGGGCAATGCGGCCCATCACATGCGCCGCGCCCAGATGCACGTGCGCGGGGGACCAGTGCTTCAGCGGCTGGTCCTCGGACGCCAGCACCTTGAGCCGCACGTCGATGCGATCGGTCGGCGCATGGAGATCCGCAGCCACGACCCAGTCGCCGCGTCGCACCGAGTCCTTGGACAGGCGCGGACCGCTGAGATTGAGGGCGCAGCGTTCGCCGGCACGTCCGACAGTGGCTTCGCGGTTCTGCGCATGCAGCGAGCGCACGCGCGCCTCCAGGCCCGACGGCGTCAACAGCACATGATCGTCGACCTTGATCTCGCCTGCATGGACGGTCCCCGTCACCACGACGCCCGCTCCAGGCAGCACGAAGCAACGATCGACGGCCAGCCGTGCGAAACCGGTGATGCCGCGGCGACTCTCGCCCAGCGCCAGCAGCTTGGCCTTCAGTTCGTCGACGCCCTGCCCCGTCAACGCCGACACCGGAATGATCTCGGCGCCCTTGAGCGAGGTCGTGGAGATCAGGGTCTCGATCTCGGCCATTCGCTCCAGAATCTGGTCTTCGGTCGCGAGGTCGGACTTGGTGAGCGCCACGATGCCGCGATCGAGGCCCAGCAGATCGACGATCTGGAGATGCTCGACCGTCTGCGGCTTGATGCCCTCGGCGGCCGACACGACGAGCAGCGCCGCATCGATGCCGGTCACGCCCGCCAGCATGTTGTGCACGAAGCGTTCGTGGCCCGGCACGTCGACGAAGCCAAGCTGCCGTCCGTCGCCCAGATCGGAATAGGCGTAACCCAGATCGATGGTGATGCCGCGTGCCTTCTCTTCCTTGAGGCGGTCGGCATCGACGCCGGTTAGCGCCTTCACCAGCGCGGTCTTGCCGTGATCGATGTGGCCTGCGGTGCCGACGATCATGCGGCAAATTTCTCCAGCTGGGCCGTGAATGCCGTCTCGTCGTCGAGGGTGCGAAGGTCGAACAGCAGCGCGCCCTCCTCGATGCGGCCAATGACGGGGATCGGCTGCTTGCGGAACCTGTCGGCGAGCTTGTCGAGTCCCTTGCCGCGCGCCGAGAGCGCGAAGGATGGCAGCAGGTCGACCGGCAGCGCGCCCGAGCCGATCTGGCCACGCACCGGCTGGATGCCGCACTTGAAGGAATTGCCTACGGCGGCGGCGAACAGCGGCAGCAGCTTCTCGGCCAGTGCCCGGATCTCGAGCGGCGGCCGCGCCAGCGCGCGTATCGTCGGCAAGCGTTGCACCAGTTTCTCGGGATCGGCGTAGAGACGCAACGTCGCCTCAAGTGCCGCCAGCCGCACCTTGTCGAGGCGCAGCGCGCGCTTCAGCGGGTTCTTCGCGATGCGGGCGATCAGCGCCTTGCTGCCCACGATCAACCCCGCCTGCGGACCGCCCAGCAGCTTGTCGCCGGAGAAGGTTACGACATCGATGCCGGCCTCGATCGCCTCGCGCGCCGTGGGCTCGTGCGGCAGGCCCCAGGTCTCGAGATCAACCAGCGTGCCGCTGCCCAGATCCTCGATCACCGGGAGGCCCTTCGAGCGCGCCAGCGGCACGAGCTCGGCCGCCGTCACCGACTTGGTGAAGCCCTGCACCGCGTAGTTCGACGGATGCACCTTCATGATCGCCGCTGTCTCCGGCCCGATAGCGTCGGCATAGTCCTTGAGATGCGTGCGGTTGGTCGTGCCGACCTCGACCAGGCGGCAGCCAGCGCGCGCCATGATGTCGGGGATGCGGAAGGCGCCGCCGATCTCGATCAACTCGCCTCGCGAAACAATCACTTCCTTGCCAGCCGCGAGCGCGGCCAGCACCAGCAACACCGCGCCGGCATTGTTGTTGACAGCCGTGGCGGCCTCCGCCGCAGTCAGCCGGTACAGCCAGGGCGCGATATGGTCGTCGCGCTCGCCACGGCCGCCATCGGCCAGGTCGTACTCGAGCGTCGTGGGCGAGCGCATGGCGGCCACGGCCGCCTCGATCGCCTCCTCCGCCAGCAGGGCGCGGCCCAGGTTGGTGTGCAGCACCGTACCCGTAAGGTTGAAGACCCGGCGCTGGGAGGGCTCGATCAGGCCGGCCAGCCGTTCCGTGCACCAGACGGCACAGGCGGCCTCGTCGGCCACCTCGGGCGTGCCGCGCCGTGCCTCGACCCAGGCACGCAAGGTCTCCACGAGCAGTTTATGGCCGGCACGGGCCTTGAGCGGCGCCAGCGCGGGCCAGGCCGACATGCGGTCGATGGAGGGAGGACGAAGGGCGCTTTCGGCGCGGTCGGCACGCGACACGGCAAATTCCTTGGGCTGTACCGGAACCAGACTCCGGCGGCCGGAAGGATGGCTTGCTGCGGCGGGTCTCGCAACCCGCCGCAAGCAGGCTTTTTTGACTAGTTCGTGGCGGCCGCGACGGCGGTGCCGACGCGAACCAGGACCAGCACGGCCGAAGCCGACAGGCCGATCAGAAAGGCCATGCGGATCTGCGAGCCACCGAAATCGTCGGCGAACAGAGAACGGCCAAACGCGAAAGCGCGATCAATGAAAGTCATGTGATAACCCCAAGTAGAAACCCCGCCGGCCGGTAGGAACAAACCCCTTCGTTCCTTGTCGGCCGACAATCCCTCGCCCCGCCGCGAACGCCGGAGCAAACCCACACAAACAACTCTGCGACGGTCGGGACCCCTCCCTTCCGCCGCAGGGAGGATATAGGCCAAGTCTCTGTATCAGTGGTTTCCGGACGACGATCGATTTGTATCAAATGTCACTGAGGGTTGCGCCGCCGGGGTCGCGCTACTGCTTCTTCTTTTGCAGACCCCAGGTCTCGGCGATCTTCTCCGCCATGCGCACGGCCATGATCTGGTAGCCCGGGCTCTCGCCGGTGGGCATCTTGCGGTAGAAATGGATGTGGTCGGCGTAAAGCGTCTCGGACTGCCCCTGCACCACGTCACCCAGGTCGAAGATCGGCAAGCCCTTGTCCCTGAGTGTCATCATGCCGGCCACGATGCGACGGTAGAGTTCGCCATAGGCGAGGTCGCCCGCAACCTTCTTTTCCTCCTCCGTCAGCACCTTGCCGTAGGCCGGCACGGGCTGGAGGAAGTAGGCGGTCTTGATGCCGTTGTCCTTGGCAATTGCCTCGATGCCGCGTTCGTACTTCTGGTAGAGCGAGAGCTGCACCGCGAAGGCGAGGTCACGGTCCTTGCGGATCTCCTCCGGCATCTCGAACAGGCCGCGCAGGGTCGTCTTCTTCTTGGACTTGAAGACGTCCTTGCTCTTGGCCACCGACTCGATGCCGCGGATGATCATGTAGGCGGCGTGGCTGCGGCCCAGGATCGCGTTCTCCGAAAGAACGCCCGCGACCCGGCCTATCACCCAACCGATCGCTGCATCGCCGAAATTCTCGTCGGCCACGAACGGATTGACCTCGAGGAAGTTGCTGTTCGGGCTCTCCAGCCGCTCCTCGGCGCCGGGCCAGAAGGAATAATGTTCGTTGAACCCGTCGAGCGTGACCACGGCATCGACCGACGTCGCGTAGAGCGAGAACAGGATGAAGGCCTGCGGCTCCTTCCAGGCGCCGTCGCCACCGTTCAGCACCTGGAAGGGCTTGCCGTTGGGGCTGACGTAGTTCTTGTTCAGCTCCTCCTCGAGATACTTGGGCGCGGGGGGCGACATCCAGTTCTGCGCCATCTGCGAGGCCACCGACCCTCCGGTCAGCAGGACGACATAGCGGTCCGTCCGCTTGACGACGGGGTAGTCGTCGCCGAACAGGCCGATCTTGTTAACGTACTCCGGCCCGCAGGGCGGGTTGTTGTGATGGACGAACGCGAGATAGGGATGCGGGAAAAGCGTGTCGACATAGCGGCACACGGTACCCTTGGTGAGGTCGCGCACGTAGGTGTTCTGCGTGCGCTCGTAGAGTTCGGCCGCGGGCGTGTAGCGCCCATCTTCGACGAACAGCCACGCGATCGCGGTGACCTCGATCACGGCCAGCGCCATGACAATGCCGATGAGCGTGGTGATCCAGCCGAAGATGCGCTGCTTCATTGTCTTCTCGCTACTTGCGCGTTCCCTGAATGGCTGCCCACACGCGCTGCGGCGTGGCCGGCATCTGGATGTTGCGGACGCCGAGCGGCCACAGGGCGTCCATCACGGCGTTCATGACCGTCGGCGTCGAGCCCACCGCGCCCGATTCGCCGACGCCCTTGGCGCCGATCGGATTGGACTTGGACGGGACCGAATCGTCGAGCTGGTTGCTGAACGTCGGGAAGGTCGAGGCGCGCGGCATGGCGTAATCCATGAACGAGCCGGTGATCAGCTGGCCCGATTCACGGTCGTAGACGTTCTCCTCGAGCAGCGCCTGGCCCACGCCCTGCGCCACGCCGCCATGGATCTGGCCGAACACGATCGGCCGATGCAGCGGGCGACCGACATCGTCGACGGTCGTGTAGCGCTTCAATTCGACCTGGCCGGTATCGGGATCGATCTCGACTTCGCCGACATGCGCGCCGTTGGGCCAGGCAATGCCGTCGACCGTGTTCACGTTCTCGATGAAGATGCGCTTGTCCGGCTGCTTGGCCGCGAGTTCACCCAGCCCGATGCCGCGGTCGGTACCGGTGATGGTGAAGCGGCCGGCAGCGTAGACGATGTCGGCGGTGCTGGCCTCCAATGCATCTGCCGCCAGCTCCTTGCCCTTGTCGACCAGCTTCTCGCTGCCCGAGAGCACCGCGGAGCCGCCGATATAGGCCGAGCGCGAGCCCATCGAGCCGACACCGCCCACGCGATCCGAATCGCCCATGGCGATCGTGATCTTCGACGGATCGACGCCGAGCAGCTCCGAAGCGAGCTGGGTGAAACTGGTCTCCAGCCCCTGCCCCATGCCCTGGGTGCCCATCCAGATCGTGATGGTGCCGTCGGCCTTGGCCTCATAGTGCGCCATCTCGTTCATCACCATGGCGCTGGTCCATTCGACGTAGGACGCGAGTCCGCGGCCGTAGAGCTTGCCGCGCTTCTCGGCCTCGGCCCTGCGCGCGGGGAAGCCGTTCCAGTCGGAGGCCTCGAGCGTCTTGGTCAGGAAGAGGTTGAAGTCGCCGGTGTCGTACTTTTCCCCCACTGCGGTCGTGTACGGCATCTGCTGCGGCGTCACGAAGTTGCGGCGGCGCAGCTCGGCAGGATCGATGCCGATCTGGCGGGCGGCCGTGTCCATCAGCCGTTCGAGATCGAGCAGGCATTCCGGGCGGCCGGCGCCGCGATAGGCCCCGACCGTGCCGGAGTTGGTCAGCACGCAGGTGATCGCGAGGTCGACCAGCGGCACGTTGTAGGTGCCGGTGGCGACCTTGGGGCCGACGAACAGCGGAATGGCGATGCCCGCGCCCGACGGATAGGCGCCGACATTGGCGAAGGCTTCCATGCGCAGGCCGAGGATCTTGCAATCCTTGTCGAGCGCCAGCGACATCTTGTGCAGCTGGTCGCGGCCGGAGGTGGCGGCGGCGAATTCCTCGCTGCGCTCGGCGCGCCACTTGGTCGGCCGCTTCAGCACCTTGGCGACCCACACGGCGATCGATTCGTCGGGCTGGATGTTGGTGCGCATGCCGAAGCCGCCGCCGATGTCGCGCACAAGCACGCGCACCTTGTCTTTCGGCATCTTCAGGATGATGTCGGCCAGGCTGTCGCGCGTGACCGAGGGATTCTGGCTGCCGATATGGACCAGGATGCGATCGCCGTCCCACTCGGCCATGATCGCGCGCGGCTCCATCGCGTTCACGATCAGGCGCTGATGCACCACGTCGAGCGACAC
>CAIMEE010000091.1 GCA_903839865.1 Enhydrobacter aerosaccus
CCAGCGAAGCGGGCAAGAACCTGCTCACTGCCTATGGCCGCGCTGCAAATATCGTTCGCGCCGAGGAGAAGAAGGACAAGGCTCTCGGTGCGAAAATCGGCGCCGCTCCCGATGCCGCCCTGCTGGAACAAGCCGAGGAGAAGGCCGTTGCTACGGCACTCGCGGCGGCCGAGCAGGCGGTGAAGCCGGCGCTGGGGCGCGAGGATTTCGCGGGCGCGATGAATGCCCTCGCGGGTCTGCGCGGACCGCTCGACGCTTTTTTCGACAAAGTCACCGTGAACGTCACGGATAAGCCAGATTTACGCACAAACAGACTGAAGTTGCTCAACCAGATTCGTGCCACCATGGATTCGGTGGCCGATTTTTCCAAGATCGAGGGCTGAGAGATGGCCAAGTGGGTTTACAGTTTCGGCAACGGCACGGCAGAGGGCCGCTCCGAGATGCGCAATCTCCTGGGCGGCAAGGGCGCTAACCTGGCCGAGATGTCGAGCCTCGGCCTGCCGGTGCCGCCGGGCTTCACGGTGACGACCGAGCTCTGCACCTACTACTACGCCAACAAGGAAACCTCTCCGCCCGAACTCAACGACGAGGTCGAGAAGGCCCTGGCGTCGATCGAGAAGATCGTGGGCCTCACGTTCGGCGATGCGAACAATCCGCTGCTGGTGTCGGTGCGCTCGGGCGCGCGCGCCTCGATGCCGGGCATGATGGATACGGTGCTGAACCTCGGCCTCAACGACAAGACGGTGCTTGGGCTTGCCAAGTCGTCGGGCGACGAGCGTTTCGCCTGGGACAGCTATCGCCGCTTCATCCAGATGTACTCGAACGTCGTGCTCGAGGTCGGGCATCACTATTTCGAGGAAGCGCTCGAACTCAAGAAGGAAGACCTCGGCGTCCAGATGGACACCGACCTCAAGGCCGCCGACTGGCGCGCAGTCGTGGGCGAGTACAAGAAGATCGTCGAGAAGCGCATCGGCAAGCCGTTCCCGCAGGAGCCGCGCGAGCAGCTCTGGGGCGCGATCGGCGCCGTGTTCGGCTCGTGGATGAACCAGCGCGCGATCACCTATCGCCGCCTCCATTCCATTCCCGAGAGCTGGGGCACGGCCGTCCACGTGCAGGCGATGGTGTTCGGCAACATGGGCGAGGATTGCGCCACGGGCGTGGCTTTCACGCGCGATCCCTCGACCGGCATCAACCTGTTCTACAGCGAGTATCTCGTGAACGCGCAGGGCGAGGATGTCGTGGCCGGCATCCGTACGCCGCAGCATCTCACCATCGAGGGCAAGAAGGCGCAGAACTCGACCGAGCCCGCGATGGAAGAGGTGATGCCCGAGGTGTTCAAGCAGCTCGCGGGCGTGCGCCAGACGCTGGAGAAGCACTACAGCGACATGCAGGACATCGAGTTCACCGTCCAGCGCGGCAAGCTCTACATGCTGCAGACGCGTAACGGCAAACGCACCGCCAAGGCCGCGCTCAAGATCGCCGTCGACATGGTGCGCGAAGGATTGATCACCAAGAAAGAGGCGATCGCGCGCATCATCCCGGCGTCGCTCGACCAGCTGCTGCACCCCACGCTCGACCCCAAGGCCGACCGCAAGCTGCTCGCCAAGGGCCTGCCCGCCAGCCCTGGAGCTGCCAACGGCACCGTCGTGTTCTCCGCCGACGAAGCCGAAGCCCGCGCCGCCAAAGGCGAGGCCGTCATCCTTGTCCGCATCGAGACCTCGCCCGAGGATATTCACGGCATGCACGCGGCGCGCGGGATTTTGACCACGCGCGGCGGCATGACCAGCCACGCCGCCGTGGTGGCGCGCGGCATGGGCCGGCCTTGCGTGGCCGGGGCCGGCGGGGTTTCCGTGGACTATAACGCGCAAACGCTGACGGCGGCGGGCAAGACGATCAATGCCGGCGACACGATCACGCTGGATGGCGGCACGGGCGAGGTATTCCTGGGCAGCGTTGCCATGGTGGAGCCGGCGATGTCCGACGATTTCACCACGCTGATGGGCTGGGCCGACAGCATTCGCCGCATGAAGGTGCGGGCCAATGCGGAAACGCCGCTGGACGCCGATACCGCGCGCAAATTTGGCGCCGAGGGCATCGGCCTGTGCCGCACCGAGCATATGTTCTTCGACCCGGCCCGGATTTCCGCCGTGCGTCAGATGATCATGGCGCATGACGAGGCCGGCCGGCGGGCGGCGCTGGCCAAGCTGCTGCCGTTCCAGCGCAAGGACTTCACCGACCTGTTCCGCATCATGGCCGGGCTGCCGGTGACGATCCGCCTGCTGGACCCGCCGCTGCATGAGTTCCTGCCGCATACCGATGCGGAGTTGGAGGAGTTGGCGGGTGCGGTGGGCAGCGACCTGGCGACCATGCGGCGCCGCGCGGCCGAACTGGCCGAAGCCAACCCGATGCTGGGCCATCGCGGCTGCCGACTGGGGATTTCCTACCCGGAAATCTATGAAATGCAGGCCCGCGCGATTTTCGAAGGGGCGGTGGCGATCGCCAAGGAAACCGGCAATGCGCCGGTGCCGGAAATTATGATCCCGCTGGTTGGCACGCGCAAAGAACTGGAAATTACCCGGGCGCAGATCGAGAAAGTGGCGGCTGAGGTGTTCGCCGAATCCGGCATGACCATCGAGCACATCATCGGCACCATGATCGAGTTGCCGCGTGCCTGCATCATCGCCGACAAAATCGCCGAAGTGGCGGATTTCTTCTCCTTCGGCACCAATGACCTGACGCAGACGACGTTCGGCCTGTCCCGCGATGACGCCGGCAAGTTCCTGCCGGTTTATGTCGAGCAGGGCATTCTGGAGAAGGACCCGTTCATCTCGCTGGATCGGGAAGGCGTGGGCGCGCTGGTGCGGATTGCTGCCGAGGGTGGGCGGAAGACCCGGCCGAACATCAAGCTCGGCATTTGCGGCGAGCATGGTGGCGATCCGTCGTCGATCGCGTTCTGCGAGAGCGTCGGGCTGGATTATGTCTCGTGCAGCCCGTATCGCGTCCCGGTCGCCCGGCTTGCCGCTGCCCAGGCGGCGTTGGGTGCGGGGGGCGACCGGACGGCCTGAGGGGATGCGGCGGAAACCAGGACAGCGGGGGCTGCGCGCGGCGGAGCTGCGGCGGCTGCAGCGGGCCGAGCATTTGCGATGGGATGGCAAGGGAGAGGCCGGCGATAGGCCATCCGCCCCTGGCAAGGCGTGGGATGGGCGGCCGGAGCCGAACCCGTGCCTGCCGTATTTCTTTCCCAAAGGCTCCATCCATTGATCCCGCAAGCGGCCTTGGTCACGGGCGGTGCCAAGCGGCTGGGCCGGGCGGCGGCGCTGGCGCTGGCGGATGCCGGTTTCGCGGTGGCGGTGCATTGCAACGGCAGCGTGGCCGAGGCCGAGGCGACGGCGGCCGAGGTGCGGGCGCGCGGCGTCGGCGCGGTGGTGTTGCAGGCGAATTTGGCGGATGAGGCCGCGGTGGTGGGCTTGCTGCCCGCCGCCATTGCGGCGTTGGGGCCGGTGGGCGTGCTGGTGAACAATGCCAGCACCTTTGAGCGCGACGAGTGGGACACGGTGGACCGGGCCAGTTGGGATGCCCATCTGGAGCCGAATTTGCGCGCGCCGTTCGTGCTGATGCAGGCGTTTGCCAAGGCGTTGCCGACGACGGCGCGCGGATTGGTGGTGAACCTGCTGGATGAGCGGGTTTGGTCGCTGACGCCGCATTTTGTGTCCTATACAGTGTCCAAAATGGGGTTGTGGGCGTTGACCCAATCCATGGCGCTGGCGCTGGCGCCGCGCATTCGGGTGAACGGCATCGGCCCAGGCCCGGCGCTGCCGAATAGCCGGCAGACGCAGGCGCA
>CAIMEE010000092.1 GCA_903839865.1 Enhydrobacter aerosaccus
AGCAGCGCAAGAGCAGACAGGAGAAGCAGGCGTCGCATGGACGGGACCTTTCCGTGGCGACCCCCGGGAACCGAGGGAACAGAGCGACGGGATGACCGCTCATAATATCCCGAAACGGGATATGATACGGACATGAATCATAAATTTCGCGGGCTCGCGCTTCACACCTGGACGGTCGACACGACACCCCTCGACGGCGCGATTGCCGCGGCGAAAGCCGCGGGCTTCGATGCGGTCGAATTGCGCTGGGTCGATTTCAAGCGCTGCGAGGAACGCGGCCTGTCCAACGCGGCGGTGCTCGATCTCGTGCGCGCGGGCGGCTTGCCGGTCAGCGCGATGGGTGTCGAGTACGGCTGGATCTTCTCGAGCGGCGCGGAGCGTGAACGTCTGTTCGGCAATTTCAAGCTGGCCTGCGAGAACGCGGTGGCGCTGGGCTGCGACATGATGATGAGCGCGATCGGGCCGGGCGAGGCGCCGGTCGAGGAAGCCGTCGCCAACATCCGCCGTGCCGGCGAGATCGCCGCCGCCCATGGGCGCAAGCTCACGCTCGAATACCAGTTCCAACATCCGGTGGTGCGGACCCTCGACATCCTGCGCGACCTGATCGCCAGAGCAGCTCAAGGGGCGGGGCAGAAGAACGTGGGCCTTCTGCTCGACGCCTATCACCTGCAGCGCGGCGGACGGCCGGGCCGCGGCTTCGAGGACGTGCCGGGCTCGGAGATCTACTACGTCCAGTTCAGCGACGTGCCCGGTGCCCCGCCGCCCAGCCTGCCGCCGGTCGATCGCCTGCCGCCGGGCAAGGGCGTGGTGCGCTGGAGCGATCTCCTGCAGCTGCTCGCGGCCAAGAACTATGAAGGGTATCTGTCGTACGAAGCACCCAATCCGGCGCACTGGGCGCGGCCCGCCGTGGAGACGGCGACCGAAGGAGCCGCCGCTGCTCGCCGCGCGCTGGCCGAGGCCTTCCGCGGATAGGCAAGCCGCTTGCACTTTGGGCGTGAACCGAATCGACGGTAACCGCTCGATCATCGCTCGACCAACTTCACGCCCTTCCAGTCATCATCATTGAAGCCTTGAGGGCGCTTTCCAGCCAATACCCAACGGCAATTCGAACATGCCTCCTCCCTCTCTTCACGCTGTGCTAGGCTCTTTGGCAAGCGCTCGCAGAAGTGCGGGACAAGGGGGCGGTGCGTGTTCGGTCAGGATATCTGGGTACTCGCGCTCGGCCTGGGCGCAGGGCTGGCGTGCGGCTTTCTGAATACGGCCGCCTCGTCTGGCTCAGCGGTTTCGCTGCCGATCCTTATGCTGGTCGGACTGGATCCGGTCTCCGCCAACGCCACCAATCGCATTCCCGTGCTGATCGGCGCCATCTCGGCGAGCGTCAGCTTCCACAGCAAGAAAGTGCTCCCCTGGGGACTCGCTGCCAAGGTGAGCGCCCCTGCCGCGGCCGGCAGCATTGCGGGTGCGATCCTGGCCGAACTGCTGCCGTCGCGGCAACTCGGCCTCGTCATCACGGCGGCAGTGCTGATTGCGCTGGTGCTGCTCTTCACCAAACTCAAGCAGGCCATCGAGAAGGCAAGTGCCGACACGACGCGGTACGGCTGGCGAGAAGCCGCGATCTTCTTCGGCATAGGGGTATGGCTGGGCTTCATCGTCCTCGACGGCGCCACCTATCTCCTGCTGGCGCTGACCCTCGCCGTCGGCCTTCACCTCACCCCGGCCAACGCCATCAAGAGCGCCGTGCTGGTGCCGACGACGCTGGTCGCGATGATCGTGTTCGCTTACCGGGGCGACATCAACTGGACGCTCGGCGCCATCATGGGCGTCGGCAGCATCGTGGGCGCCAATCTTGGCGCGCGCCTTGCGACGGCGCCGCAGGCGCGCCGCTACGTGTTCTGGCTGCTGGTGCTCGTGATATCTGCCGAACTGGCGCACCTGTTCTGGCACTATGCTTTCAAGACGCACGGCTAGTCCGGGCGCGGGGTTCGGGGGAAACGACACGATGCAACAGACCAACGCAAGCCGCGTCATCGCCGCCGGCGCCATCGGCAACGTGCTCGAATGGTACGACTTCGCGATCTACGGCTACTTCGCCGCCTCGATCGGCCGCGCGTTCTTTCCCAAGGAAGACCCGGTCGCGCAGGTGCTGTCGGCGTTCGGCATCTTCGCCGTGGGCTATCTGATGCGGCCGATTGGCGGCGCGCTGGTCGGCCATATCGGCGACAGGTTCGGGCGGCGGTCGGCCCTTACCTTTTCCATCGTGGCCATGGCGATCCCGACCTTCCTGGTCGGCGTGCTGCCGGGCTACGCGGTGCTGGGCGTCGCGGCGCCGATCGTGCTCACCCTGCTGCGCATGATCCAGGGCCTGTCGGTCGGCGGCGAATACACGACCTCGGTCGTCTTCATGGTCGAGCATGCGCCACCGGGCCGGCGCGGGCTGATCGGCGCCATGGCCTGCTGCGGCGCGGTCGGCGGCCTGGTCATGGGCTCGGCGACGGGAGCCCTGCTGGGGTCCATCCTGTCGGCTGACGAGATGGCGCGCTGGGGCTGGCGCGTTCCGTTCCTGATGGGCCTGGTGGTCGGTCTCGCCGGCCTCATCCTGCGCCGTCACATCAAGGACGAAGCGCCCGCCGCCACAGGCAAGGCGCCGTTCGGCGAGACAGTGCGCAACAATTTCCCGCTGCTGCTCAAGCTTGCGGGACTGTCCGTCTTCAACTCGGTCGGCTTCTATCTACTCTTCGTCTATATCGTGAACTGGCTGCAGATGGCCGACGGCATCGCGCCCCAGCACGCGCTCGAGATCAACACCGTCAGTATGCTGGTCCTGCTGCCCTGCATGATCTTCATGGGCGCGTTGTCCGACAAGATCGGCCGCAAGCCCGTCCTGCTGGCCGCCACACTGCTTGCCTTCGTCACGGCGGTGCCGCTGTTCTGGCTGATGCATCACGATCACGCCGGCCTGGCCCTTCTGGGCCAATTGGGCTTCGTCCTGTCGGTGGGCATGTTCCTGGGCACGCAGCCCACCATCATGGTCGAAGAGGTGCCGGCGGCGATCCGCTGCACCGCCGTGGCGCTGGGCTACAACGTGACCCTGGGCGTAATCGGCGGCGTAAGCCCGATGATGGCGACCTGGCTGGTACACCGGACCGAGAACCAGCTCAGTCCGGCGTTCATGATCATGGTCGCCGCAGCAATCTCTTTCGCGGCCATCCTGACATTCCGTGACCGCAGCAAGGTGCCTCTCGACGAGAAAGCAGAGACGTCGCCAGCCTAGAGGCTAACCGAAAATGCCGGAGGGAGCGCAGAAGCCAGGTTAAGGCCAACCATCGCAGAGCTTTCAGACGCAAAGCCCACGAGCGCAAAAGAGTTTTGCAACACTATCGGCCCCTGGCGGACTTGGCGGCATGCCATCGCATCTTCGGCTATTCGATCACCTCGTCGGCACGCGCGAGGATCAACGGCGGCAACGTGACACCAAGCTTGCGCGCCGTGCCGGTGTTGACCGCGAACTCGTACTTGGTCGGCGCCTGGGCGGGCAGGTCGCCCGGTTGCGCGCCTTTTAGGATGCGATCGACGTAGGTTGCCGTCTGACGATAGATGTTCACCGTGTCGGGCCCAAAGGTCATAAGCGCTCCGGCGTCAGCATAGGACCGGAAGATCGAGATCATCGGCAGCTTTGCGGCGAGTGCCGCGGCAGCCACCAAGGCCCTGTGCTGCAAGAGGAAAGGATCCGAGGGTGCGACTAGACTCGCACCTGGATCCTGGGCGATCAGGCGGATCGCGGACGTAATATCGCTCGGTTCGCGCAGCTCAACACGCGCGAGCTTGATCTTGGGCAATCCCGGCAGGCTTTCGGCCGCCTGCAGGATCGACGGGTAATAGGGCGTGTTGACCGGATGATGGATGAACGTCGCCCGCTCGGTCGTGGGGACGGCTTCCTTCATGAGCTGCAGCCATTTGCCGATCAGCGTCACGTCCCAGAAGGTGAAGCCCGTGATGTTGCCTCCCGGTCGCGCCAAGCTCTTGATGTAGCCTAGGCCCACCGGATCGACCGCGAGCATGAAAACGACGGGGATCGTCCTGGTAGCGTGGTAGACCTCGTCGAGCGCGGGCGTGCTATTGACGACGATCAGGTCGGGCGCGTCGGCCACGAAGGCTGAGACGTAGTCGCGGATGCGCCTTGCATCTCCCGCACCGAACTTCACGTCGAGATGGATGTTGCGGCCCTCGATCCAGCCCAAACTCGTCAGGCTCTCACGTAGGCCATTGATGCGCGCTTGGCCTTCCGGGTCTTGCTCGCCCGTGGACACCAGCACGGCGACACGGCGGATCTTCTCCTGCGCGCGACCGAGCGAGGGTCGTACAAGTGCCCCCGATGCGGAAGCGATAAGGAGAGCGCGTCGTTTCATCCGGAAAGCCTATCACGCAGGCGGCGAAGCTCAACCGGACCCGGGAGCAGACACGCTCGAGCCCGTCCAAGCGTACGCCTGCTTGTGACTGCGCGGCCTAGATGATCTTGATGCCCGGCGTGCCGGCTTCGGCGTGGCCGATGACCTGCGCCGCGGGATAGCCGGCGGCGCGGATCGTCTCGACGATCTCGTTCGCCTTTTCCGGCGCGACGGCGACCAGCAGCCCGCCCGACGTTTGCGGATCGCTGAGCAGATGGCGCTGCCAGTCGGGCAGGCCCGCAGGCAGGCTGACCTGCGCGCCGTAGCTGTCCCAGTTGCGATGCGACGCGCCGGTCACGAAGCCCTGCTGCGACAGCGACGCCGCCTCGGTGAGGAGCGGGATGTCCCGGGCGTTGATCTTGATCGAGAGCTTCGAGCCGCGCGCCATCTCGAGCCCGTGGCCCAGCACGCCGAAGCCCGTCACGTCGGTGATGGCGTGTACGTCCTTGTTGCGGGCGAGCGCCGTGCCGATCTTGTTGAGCAGGGTCGTCGTGGCGATCATCTCGGGATAGCCTGCGGGCGGCAGCGCGTTCTTCTTGATGGCGGCGGAGTAGATGCCGACGCCGATCGGCTTGGTGAGGATCAGCGCGTCGCCCGGTTTGGCATCGCAGTTGCGGCGCACTTCGCTGGGCTTGCAGATGCCGATCACCGCCAGGCCGTAGACCGGCTCCGGGCAATCGATCGAATGGCCGCCCGCGACGGGAATGCCTGCCGTCGCACAGACCGCCGCGCCGCCCTTCAGGATCTCGCGCACCATCTCGTTGGAGATCTTGCCGATCGGCATGCCGAGGATGGCGAGCGCCATGATCGGCTTGCCGCCCATCGCATAGACGTCGGAGATCGCGTTGGTCGCGGCGATGCGGCCGAAGTCGTACGGATCGTCGACCATCGGCATGAAGAAGTCGGTGGTGGCGATGACGCAGGTCTCGTCGTCGATCTGCCAGACCGCGGCATCGTCGGAATTCTCGGTGCCGACCAGCAGCTGCTTGTACGGCGCCATCATCGGCTGATCGGCCAGCAGCTCCTGCAGCACCGCGGGCGCGAGCTTGCAGCCGCAGCCGCCGCCGTGCGCGAGACTGGTCAGTCGGACTTGGGGGGTGCTCATGGGTTCCTCCGTGTATTGCCTCTAGCTTAGCCCGCTGCACCGGCCCAAGCTAATGCCCGTGTCGCAGAGCAAGGCCATCAAGCCCATTGGGAAGAAAGCAAAACTGGCGTGGCTGGTGTTGCTTCTCCTTGTGCTGGCGGCTGTAGCCGAAAGAGAACTGCGGCCATCGCCAACTTTAAGCCGTGAAGATGTGCTTTCCAGTGCAGAGTCAGCATTCGCTTGGGCGCTAAAGGATGGCTTTTTCAAAGATCGGCATTTGCAGCGATCGGCCTTCGAGCAAGGATCAATTCAAGATGGCGAAGTGCATGTCAGCTATTTCCGACTGATCGAGAGCCCTGATCAGGCGGTACTAGTTTCCATCGGCAAGGATGGCTCGCCGAAGGTGCATGGATGGGGTGCCTTCCCGCCTGGATTAGTGAAGCGTCAAGGTGACTGAACTCTACAGAGCCGACCTTCAAGCGGGCCAACGATATGTCGTCAGTAACGACCGTAATAGGTGATCAGCCGCGACGCGCCTAGGGTGGGCACATGTTCGTTGATCAAAATATCCGTCGTCCCGACAGGAGCTGCGCACAGCGCGGCGAAGTGGAGGGGCCTGTTTTGGGCCTGGCAATGATGATTTCGCCGCTGCGCACCGGAGCCTGCCCCGAGGGCTTCCGAGGGGGTGCTCCGGTCGGGAGGACGGTCTAGTGGGTTACCTGCAACTGCCGTGCACGCACGTGCGCGGCTGGTCGGATGTTTACCGGGTGTTTATTAAACACCACTCGCACCCGCTCGCGAGGGGCTCGCGAGTCCTCGCGAGGAATGGGCTTCGTTGCAGGCAGGCCAGCGTTTGGGGGCAATCCTCGCGAGCCGCGCATTTTTCGCGTCGCGCGAGGCGTCTCGTCTACCGGCCGTTTATTGAACGGGAAGGGTCCCGACTAGCTGCGCACCAGCGGCTTGTACTTGATGCGGTGCGGCTGGTCGGCGTCGGTGCCCATGCGGCGATGCTTGTCGAGTTCGTAGTCCTGGTAGTTGCCCTCGAACCATTCGACATGGCTGTCGCCCTCAAAGGCCAGCATGTGGGTGGCGATGCGGTCGAGGAACCAGCGATCATGCGAGATGATGACGGCGCAGCCGGCGAACGCGGCCAGCGCTTCTTCCAGCGCGCGCAAGGTGTCGACGTCGAGGTCGTTGGTCGGCTCGTCGAGCAGCAAGACGTTGGCGCCGCTCTTCAGCATCTTGGCGAGGTTCACGCGGTTGCGCTCGCCGCCGGAGAGCTGGCCCACTTTCTTCTGCTGATCGCCGCCCTTGAAGTTGAACGACCCGCAATAGGCCCGGCTCGACACTTCCTTGTTGCCGAGCTTGATGATGTCGAGGCCGCCCGAGAGCTCCTCCCACACCGTCTTGTTGGGATCGAGCGTCTCGCGGCTCTGGTCGACGTAGCCCAGCTTCACGGTCGGGCCGACGGAGAACGTGCCGCTGTCGGGCTTGTCGAGGCCGGTGATCATCTTGAACAGCGTGGTCTTGCCCGCGCCGTTGGGGCCGATCACGCCCACGATGCCGCCCGGCGGCAGGTTGAAGGAGAGATTGTCGATCAGCAGGCGGTCGCCGAAGCCCTTGGAGATGCCTTCGGCGCGGATGACGTGATCGCCCAGGCGCGGGCCGGCCGGGATGACGATCTGCGCGCGGTCGAGAGTCTCCTGATTGTCTTCCTCGACCATCTGCTCGTAGGCTGCGATGCGCGCCTTGCTCTTGGAGCGTCGCGCCGACGGGCTGGTGCCCATCCACTCGAGTTCGCGCTGCATGGTGCGGCGGCGGGAGTCGGCGGTCTTCTCCTCCAGTTCGAGGCGCTTGTCCTTCTGCTTCAGCCAGGACGAGTAGTTGCCTTCCCACGGGATACCGGCGCCGCGGTCGAGTTCGAGGATCCAGCCCGCGACATTGTCGAGGAAGTAGCGATCGTGGGTGACGGCCACGACGGTGCCGGGGAACTCGCCGAGATGGCGCTCGAGCCAGGCGACCGACTCCGCGTCGAGATGGTTGGTCGGCTCGTCGAGCAGCAGCATGTCGGGCTTGCTGAGCAGCAGCCGGCAGAGCGCCACGCGGCGCTTCTCGCCGCCCGAGAGCTTGTCGACCTTGGCGTCGGACGGCGGGCAGCGCAGCGCGTCCATCGCGATCTCGACGGTGCGGCCCAAGTCCCAGCCGTTGCCGGCGTCGATCTTCTCCTGCAACTCGGCCTGCTCGGCGATCAGCTTGTCCATGTCGGCGTCGGGGTCGGAAAAGGCGTTCGAGACCTCCTCGAAGCGCGCCAGCATCTGCGCCATCTCGCCCGCGCCATCCATGACGTTGCCGAGCACGTCCTTCTTCTCGTCGAGTTCGGGCTCCTGCTTCAGGAAGCCCACTTTTACGTCCTCGGCGGCCCAGGCCTCGCCGGTGAAATTATCGTCCTCGCCCGCCATGACCTTGAGCAGGGTCGACTTGCCCGAGCCGTTCAGGCCCAGCACGCCGATCTTGGCGCCCGGCAGGAAGGACAGCCAGATGTCCTTCAGGACCTGTTTGCCGCCGGGGAAGGTCTTGTTCAGACCCTTCATTACGTAGATGTACTGATACGATGCCATGGCCGCCTTTTAGCGATCCCCCACCCTCAATTCAATCTGTCGTCAATTCAACGTGTCGCCTAGGATGGGCTCATGAACATCGACGCCATTAAAATCGGGTACAATCCACCCGAGGACGTGAACACCATCATCGAAGTCCCGATCGGCGGCGAGCCGATCAAGTACGAGATGGACAAGGCGGCGGGGACGCTGGTCGTCGACCGGTTCCTCTACACGCCGATGCGCTATCCGGGGAACTACGGCTTCGTGCCCCATACGCTGTCCGAGGACGGCGACCCGATCGACGTGCTGATCGCCAACACGCGGCCGATCCTGCCGGGCGCGGTGATGAACGTGCGCCCGATCGGCGTGCTCAAGATGGAGGACGACGGTGGCGGCGACGAGAAGATCATCGCCGTGCCCACGTCGAAGATCACGCTACGGCACGTCAACGTGAAGAGCTACGCCGACCTGCCGGAGATCACGCGCCAGCAGATCGAGCACTTCTTCCTGCACTACAAGGACCTCGAGCCCGGCAAGTGGGTAAAAATGCAGGGCTGGGGCGGCGTCGAGGAGGCGCGCAAGCTGATCACCGATGCGATTGCCCGCGAGAAGAGCGCACGGGCGAAGGCGAAGTCGGGATGAGCAAGCCTGCCGGCGAGGCCCGGTCGGTCGGACCGATCGATGTCCTCGTGGTCGACGACGACAGCGCCATCCTGGACGAGCTGACCGATTCGCTGTCGCGGGCCAAGCTCACGTGCCATGCCGCCGGCGACGGCTGGGGCGCGCTGAAGCTTCTGGCCGACGGGTGGCGCCCGGCGGTCGTCGTTTCCGACCTGCACATGCCCGAGCTGAACGGCCTCGAGTTCGCGGGGCACATCAATGCGCTTCCCGACCGGCAGCGGCCCGAGATCATCTTCGTGAGCGGCGACGCGGGCTTCGACGATGCCGTCCAGGCGATCCGGCTGGGCGCCCGCGATCTCCTGACCAAGCCGATCGACGGGCCGCGTCTCATTCGCGCGGTGAAGTCGGCGCTGCTCGGCCGCCAGGTGCGCCACGGCGAGCTTCCGGCCGCGCCCGCGGAAGAGAAGAAGAAAGAAGAGCCAAATCCACCGCAGCCCACTTCACCCCAGAGGCGCCGCGCGACGCTCGACGACCTGCGTGCGGTGCGCAAGGTGAGGGACCGGCATTTTCCGACCGAGCTGTTTTCCGACCCGTGCTGGGAAATGCTGCTCGATCTCTACGATGCCCAGCTCGACGAGGCCGAGGTCACGGTCTCGAGCCTGGGGGCCGCCTCGGGTGTGCCGCTCACGACAGCGCTCCGTCGCATGGACGTACTGCAAAAACATGGCTTCATCGAGCGCCTGGTCGACCCCGACGATCGGCGGCGGACCATCGTGCGGTTGAGCGCAACGGGCCTGGCGGCGGTCGAAAAGTTCTTCGACAGCTATGCGCAGCGGCTGAAGCGCTGATTTTCGGGGGTTTTGTTTCCGATCTGGATGCGATCGGCCGTGCGTCGCGGGGCGGCGCTGTCATATTCCCGCCGTGACAAACTTAAGCACCCTGCTCGAAACGGACCAGGCCCAGTGCGACGTTCTCGTGGTCGAGGACGATCCGGTTCAGGCCGAGGAAATGGTCGGCTTCCTGGGCCGCGCCGGTCTCGTCGTCGAGGTCGCCCCGGACGGCGCGCATGCCATGCGCATGGCCGAGATCCTGAAGCCGCGGGTGGTCGTGCTCGACTACAACCTGCCCGACATGACCGGTGTCATCGTGGCCGAGCGCCTGAAGCTGCTCTCGCCGGACATCGCGGTCATCATGATGTCGGGCCGCATCGGCGGCCTTTCCGAGAACGTGCTGAAGCAGCTCGGCATCTCGGTTTTCGTCAGCAAGCCCGTGCCGCTGACCGTCCTGCGCCAGGCGGTGCAGGGCCTCGTCACAGCGTCGAAGGGTGCCCCCGCGCCGGCTCCCGATTCGCCGCGTCCTTAAGACCAAGCCGGCAACAATAGAAAGAGCGACAGCGGGGCTCGGGTCTGGGGGGGCCGTGGGGAGCCGCGCCATCGCTCGTCGACCTTCAGCCTCGTGTCTGGGGAGAGCTTTCCGCCGTGGGAGGGCGGGAAGGGCTGGAGGTCAATTGGGAGTCCGGGGTCGATGCCGTGCGCTTCGAAGGGGGCAGGCTCACGAGCCAGCGGATGTCGGGGAACTGGCGGCGCGCCGACATGTAGAAGCTGATGCCGTCGCCTTCGGTGAAGCCGACCGGCGAGATGATGACCAGCGGCGCTGCATCGCGGTCGGTGACAACGGCCAGTGCATCGCGTGCCTCGCTCAGGGTGCGGCAGGCGCCCACCCTCTCGCCGCGCGCGGCAAGGCGCAGCGCGATCGCGCGGCGCAGACGGTCGTCGGGTTCGATCAACAGGACGTCGAGTTTCGACATCTTGCGCGGAGCGGCGGGACGCGAGGGACGGACCGAGACCTTCTCCAGCCAGTCGGACAGCCACTCGAGATCGCGGTCGTGCGGCAGCGGAATCCAGTTCGCGGCCGGGAACCGTGCGCCGACCTCGGCACGGAACTCCGCACCGCCGCGGCGCAGCAGGTTCTCCGCGACGATCACGGCGTGGGGTGCATCGGACTTGTATTTGATGAAGTGAACGATCTCGCGCGCCTCGCCGATCGTGTCGCTGATCGTGACCCGGTGGCCGCAGTGTGTGAGGTGCTGGCCTATCGCCACGCGGCGGCGGGCATCGCCCTCGACCAACAGAATATCCATTCCCATCCGTCGCTCCCGCAAATCAGTCCGGAAATATTTTGTCCGTTTTTTTTCTTAGAGCGGGTGACGAAAGACTAGGCGCATTCCAAAAAGCCGCACCGCCTATCCAATCCATTTCGGCAGGATTCACCTACGCTCCGCAGGTCCAATCGATCCGCTTTGGCAGGATCGCTTCCGGCGGCACGTGGAGCCCGGTTTTGTCAGAGGAACTGCGCATTTTTTCTGTCTCCGGACATGATAACGTGGGCGTCAGCAGGGAGACCTGATCCAGTGACGACGCTTTCCGATGGCATCGAAGCCGACGGTGCCGTGCCGACGGGCGGACGGGCAGCGGTGTTGCGTTCGCTCCCGGCCCAGGTTCGCCTGGCTATGGGCCGGCGCGGCGTGTGGTTCGCGGCGGCGGCGGTCGTGGTCGGCTTTCTCTGCATCGTGGCGACGTTCGTGGTTATCGCGGTGTCGCTCGAGACCGCGGAGATGGCGTTCCACCGGCGCAAGGCGTCGGAGATCTCCCTGCTCGACCAGAGCTACCGCGAGCTGATGCGCAACCTCAACACGCGCTCTGCCGGTCTCACTGCGACAGAAGGCACGGAATTTCCCGTGCGCCGGGCGTGGGCCGCGGCGCGGGCATCGATGGACGCGATCTGCGACAGCCTCGACCGGGAGGCCTCCAACTTCGACACGTTCCTCGGAATCTGCGCCGACAGCACCGCGTTGCGCGGGCGCTTCGACGCCGAGATCGCCGCCTTCGATCCGCCCCGTCGAATGATCGATCGCGAAGTGCTGGCCGAGGCGCTGCTTCTGTCGGGCCGGATCAACGAGGCCGGCGTTGCCGCCACGCGCGAGAACGATCAGCTGGTAAATCGCATGGCGCACGATTATTCGCGCGCCCTGGTCGTGCTGACGCTCGGCACGATCGGCTTCACCGGTGCGGGCCTGGTACTGATCTTCCTCGTCGGACGCACCTCGATGCTGCATCACGCCGAGTGGCGGCGCGCACAAGCCACCACCGAGATCATGCAGGAGAAGCTCGACGCGCTGCCTGCCGGCGTCGTGCTCTACGACCAGGACGAGCGGCTGGTCATGTTCAATCAGGCAGCCGCCTCGATCTCTCCTGCCCTGGCAGACCCCGACGGGATTGGCAGCACCTATGCCGAGCGGGCGTACGAAACGCAGCGCCGAAACGAGGCTGCGGGCATCCCGACGACCGTGAGCGCCGAGGATTCGATTGCGCGCTTCCGCAGCAAGGGTACCGCACACGTGCGCCGCACCCCCGACGGTCGCTGGATCGAATGGTTGGACAAGGCAACGGCGCGCGGCCGCACGGTGGGCCTGCGCGCCGACGTGACGGCGCTCAAGGAGCACGAGCTGCATATCGAGCGTGCGCGTGCGGAATACCAGTCGCTGGTCGATTCGCTCTCGGATGCGGTCTACGCGGTCGACATGAACGGCCGCCTGACGTTCGTGAGCGCCGCCGCCGCCGATCTCTTCGGCACGCCGGTCGCCGAGCTTTTCGGCAAGAGCCTGCGCGAACTGATCGCTCCCGAGGATCTCGACAGGGCATTGCAGAGTGCCCGCGATTTCCTCATCTCGGCGGACAACGGCGTGCGCAGCATCCAGCTCCGTATCATGCGGGCCAGCGGCGAGATCCGCCACGTCGAGGTACGCTACCGCAAACCTGTCGCCGGCGGCAGCGACGAGGTCGTCCAGGTCGGCGTGATCCACGACGTCACCGAGCGCGTCGAGTTGATGGGCGCGCTGCAGCGGCAGGTCGAGAAGGCGGAAGAGGCGCGCGCGCTCCTGCAGGAGACGCTCGACGCGCTGCCCGCCGGTGTCGTTCTCTACGACAGCGACGAGCGCGTGATGATGTTCAACAAGGTCGCGGTTTCCATTACCCCCGGCCTGGCGCAGCCCGACATAGTGGGCCACACCTTCGCCGATCTGGCGCGCGACAATTCCCGCCGTCTCCAGGCTGCGGGCTACGCCCCGCTCGACGTCGATGCGGCGGTCAGCCGCTTCCGGCAAAAGGGTGCGCAGGGACAGCGGCAGACAATGGATGGACGCTGGATCGCCTTCTCCGCGCAAGCGACGCCCAGCGGCCGCACTGTCGGGCTTCGGGTCGACGTCAGCGAGATCAAGAACCGCGAGCTCGAGGTCGATCGTGCGCGCGCGGAGTACCAGGCGCTGGTCGATTCCCTGTCGGACATGGTGGTCAAGATCGACATCGACACCGGCGAATTCACCTTTGCGAGCGCCGCCGCCGGCGACCTGATGGGCGTGCCGCCGGAGAAGCTGCTCGGTGTCGACGTCCGGGACTTCATCCATCCCGAGGACGGGCACCTGGTGCTTCCGCTGGTGCGCGCCGAACGGCTGCGCTCCGACAGCGGGGTGCGCCGCGCGCAATTCCGCATGCGCCGCGCCGACGGCAGCGTCCGCCATGTCGAGGTCGGTTTCCGCAAGATGCCGCAAGAGGCGGGTCGCACGCTGATCACCGGCGTTTTCCGCGACGTCAGCGAGAGCGTGGAGCTGGCGCGGCGGCTCGAGGAGGAGACGACGCGGTTGCGTTCGATCGTGGAGTCGAGCGGCGCACTCGTGCTGCTGACCGATCCCGATCTCAGGATCCTCATGGTCAATCGCGAGTTCCGCACCTTCTGGGGGATGGGCGACATCGACCTGGTCGGCCACTCGGTCGTAGACACGATTGGAACCGGCCTGGATCCGAAAACGCTCGGCAGCTGGCTTGCCGGCGAAAGTACCGAGCCGGTGCGCTACACGCGTATCCGACGCGACTCGCAAGGCCGCCAGCGGCGGCTGAGCGTGACCGGCCGGCCGATCGCCGATGAAGCCGGCGTCGTGCGCCAGATCGTCTTCCTGGGCGTCGACGACACCGAGCGGCGCGACGCCGAGCAGGCGCTGTTCGATTCCGAGCGCATGGCGACGGTGGGCGAGATGGCGGCCACCATGGCGCACGAGATCGCCCAGCCGCTGCAGGTCATCAACCTCGCCGCAGGCTCCGCCCAGGACGAGCTGCAACAGGCGGTCGATGCCGGCAGTCCCGCCGATGCCGAGTATCTCGCGTCCAAGCTGGCGCGAATCGCGGCCCAGACGGAACGCGCCAGTCGTATCATCGGCGAACTGCGGTCGTTCGTGCGCGGCACGTCCGACGATGATCCGGTCGCCTTCGATCCGGTTGCGGCGGTGAGCGGCGCGGTCGATCTCACGCGCCACGCGCTTGCCCAGATGAAGGTGACGCTCACGTTGCCCGCGCCCGGCAGTCTGCCGCAGGTGATGGGCCACGTCGAAAGGGTCGAGCAGGTGCTCGTCAACCTGATCAACAATGCCCGCGATGCCGCAGCGCCAACGATCGATTTGAGCGCGGACGTCTTCCAGCGCGACGACCGTTGCTTTGTGCGCATCGTGATCGAGGACGGCGGACCCGGCATCGCCGTCGACGTGCTGGCGCGCCTGTTCGATACGTTCGTCACGACCAAGGCGCGCGGCAAGGGAACCGGTCTCGGTCTCCGCATCTGCCGGCGCATCGTCGAAGAGATGGGCGGCTCCATTTCCGCCACCAATCGGCCGGAGGGCGGCGCGCGATTCGAGATCCTGCTGCCGGCCGCCACGGGCGCGTCCTGATCCGGCATGACGATGCTCACCGCCAGCCTGCCGATGTACAATCTGCCCGAGATGCGGCCCCGGAATGCCGCCTTCTGGGAGGCCCTCGCTGACGAGCTGCGCCGCGACGGTCGCAGCGACCTGCCAGCGGGCCTGGGCTTCGCGGGCGGTCCTGTTCCGGACCTGATCGAGAAGAATGTCTTCTTCACGCAGACCTGTGGCTATCCGCTGCAAACCATCTATCGCGGCCAGTACCGGCTGCTCGGCGTGCCGAGCTACGACGCGCCGGGCTGCCGTCCTGCGAAGCACTGTGCCTTCGTCCTGGTGCACAAGGATTCCCCCTACGAGAAGCCCGAGGATCTGAAGGGCACGGTCTTCGCCTTGAACAGCCGCCACTCCAATTCCGGCATGAACCTGCCGCGGCTGCTGTTCGCCCGGCTCGCCGGCGGGAAGCCGTTCTTCAAGTCGGTCGTCGAGACCGGCGCGCATCCGGTCAGCATCGCCCGTGTCGCCTCGGGCGAACTGGATTGTGCCTCGATCGACTGCATGACCTACGCTTTCTTCAAGGACCATCGGCCCGAGGTCGTGGCCTCGCTCCGCGTTCTGGGCGAGACGCCTGAAAGCCCGGCCATTCCCTTCATCACCTCTAGCGCCACGCCGGCCGAGGAAGCCCAGCGCCTGCAGGCGGCTCTCTTGCGCCTTGCTGCCGATCCGGCCCGCCGTCCCGTTCTCGATGGTCTGCGGCTGCGCACCATCACGATGCCCGACCCGGCGGCCTATGTGGCGCTACTCGACTACGAGCGCCAGGCGGCGGAGCTCGGCTACCCGGAGCTTGCCTGAACATGGATCGCTTCAACCTCGGCGCCCACACGCGGAAGATCCGCACGACCTCGGCCGAGGCGCAGCGCTGGTTCGATCTCGGCCTCAACTGGTGCTTCGGCTTCAACCAGGAAGAGGGCGTGAAGTGCTTCTACAGGGCGCTGGAGTTCGATCCCAAGTGCGTGATGGCGCACTGGGGCATCGCGTACGGCTCGGGGCCTTTCTACAATCTCACCTGGCGCGACTTCGGCAAGGCCGAGGCCGACCGTTTTGCCAAGGTCGCGTTCGAGCATCTCCAGATCGCCCTGGCGCTGACTGAAGGTGCGGAAGAGGCGGAACGCCATCTGGTCGAGGCGCTGGCGAAGCGTTTCCAGCAGCCGCAAGGGGTTGAACCCGAACAGTTCGACAAATGGGACGACGACTACGCTGCCGCGATGCGCCGCGTGCATTTTCTCTTTCCCGACGACCACGACATCATGGCCCTGCTGGTCGAGGCGCTGATCACGCGCACGCCGCGCCGCCTGTGGGACATGAAGACGGGGCTTCCCGGCCGCAACGCAGACACGCTGGAAGCGGTGGCGTTGTGCGAACGGTCGGTGGCGATGACGGACGCGGCAGGGCAGCGGCCGCATCTCGCGATCCTGCACCTGCATATCCATGTGATGGAGATGTCGAACCATCCCGAGGCAGCGATGCGGTCGGCGGATCGTCTCGCGACCCTGGCGCCCGATGCCGGCCACCTGAACCACATGCCGGGCCACATCTACGCGCTGTGCGGCGACTATGAGAAGGCGAAGATCGTGAGCGAGCGCTCGATCGAGGCCGACGACATGTATGCCGACTATGCCGGTTCGTACAATTTCTACGTGACGGCGCGCGGGCACGATCTCCACCTGATGATCCACACGTGCATGTTCCTGGGGCAGTATTTTCCCGCGCTCGCCGCCGCCGACAAGATCCGCGGAATCATGACCGAGGACATCCTCACCATGAAGGATCGACCCAAGCTGGTCATGACCACCGAGGCCTACTACGGCATGAGGACGCACGTTCAGGTCCGGTTCGGCCGCTGGCAGGAGATCATCGACCAGCCGCCGCCCGGCGATCCGCAGATCTACCGCGTCTCGACTCCGATGCATCATTATGCGCGCGGCATCGCCTTTGCGACACTCAAGGATCCCGTCGCCGCCGACCGCGAGCGCGTGCTCTTCCGCGAGGCCGTGGCGCGCATGCCGCCGGAGCAGAAGTTCCTCGGCAATTTCGCGCGCAACACGCTGGGCGTGGGCGAGGCGATGCTCGACGGCGAGGTCGAGTATCACCGGGGCAACTACGAACAGGCCTATGCCCATCTGCGCGAGGCCGTGCACCGCGACGACAACCTCTTCTACACCGAGCCCTGGGCGTGGATGCATCCCCCACGGCACGCGCTCGCGGCGCTGCTGATGGAGCAGGGTCACTACGAGGAAGCCGAAGGCGTCTATCGCGACGATCTTGGCCTCAGCAACCGCATCCAGCGCACCACCCAGCATCCCGACAATGTCTGGTCACTGCACGGGCTGGTCGAATGCTTGCAAAAGCGCGGCGAGAAAGAGGAACTGCCGGGCTTCGAGGCGAAGCTCGCCAAAGCGCTCGCCAAGGTCGACGTGCCGATCACCTCCTCGTGCATGTGCCGGACCAAGGTCTATCAGCCCGCCACCCAGCCCAAGGACTGCTGCGCGTCATAGAACATCCGGCGCATATCCGGCGGCTGATGCTCTTCTTCGCGACGGTCTTCGTCGTCGAGGGTATCGGACAGGGCAGGGTCGGCATCGTCTTCCAGCCGATCAGCTTCTACCTCAAGGAAACCGGCTGGACGCCGCTCGACGTCACGGCTTATCTCGCGCTGCTCAACTTCCCCTGGGTGATCAAACCCGTCTTCGGCCTCGTCTCCGACTTCGTGCCGCTGTTCGGCTACCGGCGCAAAAGCTATCTCGTCATTGCGAGCCTCGTCGCGGCGGTCTCCTTCGGCTGGATCAGCCGGCTGAGCGACCCGGCCGAGATCGCGCCGCTCTTCCTGCTCACCGCCTACGCGATGGCGACCGCGAGCACGCTATGCGGTGCGCTGCTCGCGGAGAATGGGCAAAAGTACGGCCTCAGCAATGCCTTCGTGAGCCAGCAGTGGCTGTGGTTCTACATCGCTGTCATGGCGAGTTCCTTTGCCGGCGGCATACTGATCCAGCAGTTGGGTGCCCAAGACGCCTTTCAGGCTTCCGCGGCGATCGCCGCGATCGCGCCGGTGGCGATGCTGCTGGCCACGCTTTACCTGCTCGATGAAGAGAAGACGCCGATCAACCGGACGGAATTGCTGCGCACGCTGCGGAGTGCAATCGCGGCGCTGACCTCGCGGAGGCTTTACCTGGCCGCGGCATTCCTGTTCCTGTACGCGTTCGCGCCCGGCTTCGGCACGCCGCTCTACTACCACATGACCGACGGGCTGAGATTCTCGCAGTCCTACATCGGCATCCTGGGTTCGATCGCGTCGGCGGGATGGATCGCGGGGGCTCTGATCCATCGCTTCTTCCTGCAAGCCATGAGCACGCAGCGTCAGCTCTATCTCAGCATCGTTGTGGGCACGCTGTCGGCCGCGTCGTTCCTGCTGCTGAGCGGTGAGGTTTCGGCTGCGATCGTGAACTTCGCCAACGGTATCGCGCTCATGATCGCGACCATCTCGATGCTCACGCTCGCCGCGGACTTCTGCCCGAGCCGTGCGGAGGGCTTTGCGTTTGCCGGGCTGATGTCGGTGATGAATTTGGCGGACGTCTTTTCCGCAAACGTCGGCGCCTTCCTCTACGACAAGGTTTTCGACAGCAACATGGCACCGCTTATCATCGTGTCCGCGGCCTCGACGGCGGTCTGCGTCGTCCTGATCCCGCCGCTCCGGCTGCCGCGCTGAGGGTCAGGCGACGACCCGGGTGATCGCCTTGTCGAGCAGAGCGAGACCCTCGTCGAGTTCCTCGTCCTTGACAATCAGCGGCGGGGCGATGCGCATCGTGCCGCCTGAGGTCCCGGAGCGCACGATGTTGGCGGCCAGGCCCACATCCAGCGACGCCTCGGTGACGGCGTTGGAGATGCTGGTCGCATCGCGCCCGCCGACGGCCGTGAACTCGAGCCCGCGCAGCAGTCCGCGGCCGCGCACATCGCCGATGCAGGCATGGCGCTGCTTCAGCCGCAGCAGGCCCTGGGCAAGCTTCTCGCCGGCCACGCGTGCGCGTTCAATCAGCTTGTCGCGCTTCACGATCTCGAGGACCTTGAGGCCCACCGCCGCCGGCAGCGGGTCGTTCACGTGCGTGGTGTAGAAGAAGAAATTCCTTTCGTCGGCAACCTTGGCCACGCGGTCGGTGGTCATCACTGCCGACAGCGCCATGCCCGCGCCCAGGGTCTTGGAGAGCGTCAGGATGTCCGGAACGACGGCGTCGCGCTGGAAGGCGAACATGGTGCCGGTGCGGCCGAGGCCCGTCTGGGCCTCGTCGAGGATCAGCAGCATGCCGCGCCGTTCGCAGTGCTCCTTCAGGGCCGCGAGATAGCCTTCGGGCAGGTCGATCACGCCGCCGCTCGACAGGATCGGCTCGCCGATGAAAGCCGCGAGATTGCCGGTGCACTGGCCGTCGATCTGCTCGAAGGCGTCGTCGAGTTCCTGCTTCCAGCTCACGCCGGCGAAGCGTGGCTTGTAGGCGTTGGGCGCGGGGATGGCGTAGTAGCCCGGCGCCATCGGGCCGACGCCCTGGCGGCCGACCTTGAACGTCGCCGCGGCCGAACCCGCCGTCACGCCGTGATAGGACTTGGTGAAGGTCACGATCTCCCATTTGCCCGTGACGGTCTTGGCGAGCTTGATCGCGGCCTCGTTGGCCTCTCCGCCGGTCGACAGGAACATGGTCCTGGAAAGTTCGGGCTGTTCGGCCGAGAGCTGTTCGGCCAGCGCCACCACCGGCTCGGAGATCATCGCCGAGAACAGATGATCGAGCGTGCCCGAGGCCTGTTTGACCGTGGCGTGGATTTCAGGATGCGAATGGCCAAGGATCGAGCTCATCTGGCCCGAGGTGAAGTCGAGCATCTTGTTGCCGCCGGAATCGTAGAGCCAGCAGCCCTCGGCCCGGACCGGCACGAAGCGCGCGAAGTCGCAGCCGTAGTGGAGAAGATGGCGGTTGGCACGCTCGTGGATCACGGGACACCTCTGCACAAAGTCAGCGCCACCTTTGCACAAGGACGCGCGCCAGCCCACAATCAACCGGGCTAAGCTGCCGTCAAAGAGGGTTTTGTGATTACCGATACCGAACTGCGAGACCTGCGTGCTGTCGCGGGGACGATGATTCCCGCAAATGCCGGGCGTAAATTGCCCGGCGCCGACGATCCCGCCATCCAGGCCGACATCGTCCGGACCGTGGGGCGCGACCTTCCGCGGGTAAAGGAAGCGATCGCCGCGATTGCCACGAAGGCGGGCGGTGGTTTCGCCGCTCTGGACGTTGATCGGCGGGAGGCGCTGATCAACGACTACTACGCTGGCAAGAGCGCGCCGGCCGTCACCCTGGGGCGCGTGATCCTGGGCGCCTATTACCGCGATGACCGCGTGCTGACCTCTCTGGGCGTGGAACCGCGGGCACCGTTCCCCAAGGGTTTCACCGTGGAGCAGGGCGACTGGTCGCTGCTCGACGCCGTTCGCAACCGTCCGCAGTTGTGGCGCGATGACCGCTAAGGAAAAGGTCGATGTCCTGATCATCGGCGCCGGGGCCTCGGGCGCGGCCGTGGCGTGGAGCCTCGCTGAAACCAAGATGCGCATCCTTTGCCTGGAGCAGGGCGACTGGATCAAGTCCACCGAGTTTCCGACCAACGGCCGCGACTGGGAAGCGCGGCGCTATACCGACTTCGCGATCAGCCCCAATCATCGCGGGCGCGACACCGACTATCCGGTCAACGATCATGATTCGATCATGAAGGTCGCGAACTTCAACGGCGTGGGCGGCGGCACGGTGATCTACACCGCCCACTGGCCGCGCATGCATCCGTCGGACTTCAAGGTGAAGTCGCTCGACGGCGTGGCCGACGACTGGCCGGTCGACTACTGGGCGCTCGAGAAGTTCTTCGAGGAGAACGACCGCATGATGGGCGTCTCCGGCCTGGCCGGAGACCCGGGCGTGCCGCCGCGCCATCCGCCGATGCCGCCGATCCCGATGGGCAAGACCGGCACGAAATACGCGCAGGCGATGAACAAGCTCGGCTGGCACTGGTGGCCGTCCGATACGACCATCGCCACGACCGAGTACGAGGGCCGCGCGGCCTGCATCAATCTCGGCCACTGCACGCCGGGCTGTGCGCAAGGCGCCAAGGCGAGCACGGATCTCACCTATTGGCCGCTCGCCATCCGTGCCGGCGTCGAACTGCGCACGCGCTGCCGTGTGCGCGAGATCACGACCGGCCCCGACAGCATGGCGACCGGCGTCATTTACTACGATGCGGAGGGCGTCGAGCACTTCCAGCCCGCCGAAGTCGTGATCGTCGCCTGCAACGGGGTCGGCACGCCGCGCTTGTTGCTGAATTCGGCGTCGGGCAAATTCCCCAACGGCCTCGCCAATTCTTCGGACCAGGTCGGGCGCAACCTGATGATGCATCCCTGGCCGATCGTCTCGGGCTATGTCGAGGAAATGGTGGACGGCGGGCGCGGTCCCATCACCTGCATGTGGAGCAAGGAATTCTACGAAACCGATCCGAAGCGCGATTTCGTGCGCGGCTATACGCTTCAGCTCGGCCGCGGCACTGGTCCGGCGACCCAGGCGATCGTGGGCGCCGCGGCGGGACACCTGCCGTGGGGCCGTGACCATCATCGCGCCTATCTCGAGCTGCTGGATCACCGCGTCGGCATCGGCGTGGCCTGCGACGACCTGCCGGAGGCGCATAACCGGGTAACGATCGATCCCGCGCTGAAGGACAGCAGCGGCATTCCCGCGCCGCGGGTCGACTATACGATCGGCGAGAACACCCGGCGCATGATGGAACACGGCATCGCGCGCGCCGAGGAGATCCTGGCCGCGGCCGGCGCCAGGCGAATCCATACCTCGCGCACCGAGCTCAACTATCCCGGCCATTTGCTCGGCACCGCGCGCATGGGCAAGGATCCGGAACGCTCGGTCGTGAACGAATGGGGCCGCAGCCACGACGTGAAGAACCTGTTCATCGTCGATGGCAGCGTGTTTGTCACCGGCGGCGGCGTGAACCCGACGTCCACCATCCAGGCCCTGGCGCTCTACATCGCCGACCAGATGAAGCAGCGGCTGGCCAATCTCTTCGACTAGGCGGCGGGGCGGATCAGGCCGAAATGGTCGCGCAGCGTCTCGCCCTCGTAGGCGGTGCGGAAAAGTCCGCGCTTCTGCAGCAGCGGGATGACCTCGGCCACGAACACGTCGAGCATCGCGGGCAGCACGGGTGGCATGAGGTTGAAGCCGTCGGCGGCGCCGTCGTTGAACCAGTCCTCGATCAGGTCGGCGATCTGCTCCGGCGTGCCGGCGGTGGTGAAATGTCCCCGGGCGCCGGCGAGGTAGGCGAGCAATTGGCGCAGAGTCGTCTTCTCGCGGCGCACGAGACCGACGATCACTTCGGTCCGGCTGCGCGCCGCCTCGACCGTGCCGGGATCGGGAAAGTCGTCGGCGGTCAGCGTCCTGTCGAGCGGTAGGTGCGAGAAGTCGTGTCCGCCGAATCGTCCCGACAGCCGCTTGCGCCCGACCTCCGGGTCGGTGAGGTCGTTCAGCTCGCGCGCGATGCGTTTGGCCTCGGCTTCCGTCGACGCGATGACGGGGCTGAGGCCCGGCAGGATCAACGCCTGGTCCGCGGCGCGGCCTTCGGCCTTCACCAGTGACTTCAGGTCGGCGTAGAACGCCTGTGCCGTCGCCTTCTCCATCTGCGCGGTGAAGACGGCCTCGGCATGGCGGGCGGCGAAGCGGCGGCCGGTATCGGAGGAGCCCGCCTGCACGAACACCGGCCGGCCCTGCGGCGAGCGCGGCACGTTCAGCGGGCCCGCCACGCGGTAGTGCGTGCCGTCATGGTCGATGGCGCGGATCTTCTCGGCGTGTGCGTACTGACCGCTCGCGCGATCGTCGACAACGGCGTCGTCGGCCCAGCTGTCCCACAGCGCCGTGACGACCTTCACGAATTCCTCTGCCCGCTCGTAGCGGTCGGCGTGGCTGATCTGGCTGGTGCCGCTGTAGTTGCGCGCCGCGCCCACTGCCCACGAGGTGACGATGTTCCAGCCGATGCGGCCGGCGCTCATGTGGTCGAGCGATGCGAACTGCCGCGCGAGGTTGTACGGCTCGGTGTAGGTGGTGGAGGCGGTGGCGATCAGCCCGATGCGGCTTGTCGAGACGGCGAGCGCGCCCAGCGTCGTGATCGGCTCCAGCCAGCTGCGGCCGGCATGCGCCACATCCTCGCCCAGGGTGAGCTGGTCGGCGAGGAAGATCGAATCGAACAGGCCGGCCTCGGCCTTGCGAGCGAGGTCCTGGTAGTAGCGGATGTCGGTCAGCGCGAGTGGCGAGGCGGCCGGGTGCCGCCATGATGCCTCGTGATGCCCCCGGCTCTGGATGAAGAGGTTGAGGTGCAGCCGGCGCGTCATGGTCGTGCCCTAGAAGGCTTTCTTGCTGCCGGCCCGGTGCTTGTTGCTGGGCGTGAAGCCCGAGCGCTTGGCCTCGCGTGGATCGCGCACCCAGACCTCGCGGTTGGGATGCAGTCCGCCGCCGCGGGTCGCCGGCACCGCGCTGAAGCGCGCACGATGCAGCAGGCGGGTATCGGCGATGCCGCAGTTGGGATGGATGCCGCCGTTGGCCGCGACTTCCTTGTCCCACGCCGCCTTTCGGCTTGCGTTGACGGCGGGATTCAGCAGCTGCGTGCAGTTGAGCTCGTTCTTGTTGAGGTCGGCCACGATCTCGTCGCCATTCTCGATCAGCGCGATGGGACCGCCAAGTGCCGCTTCCGGACCGACATGGCCGATCACCAGGCCAACCGAGCCGCCGGAGAAACGCGCGTCGGTCATCAGGGCGATGACGATGTTGCGCTCGCGGCAAAGCGTCGTGATGCGCGACGTCGGGTCCAGCATCTCGGGCATGCCCGGCGCACCGGTCGGGCCCTCGTAGCGCACGATCACGATGTCGTTGTTCTGGAATTGCCCGGGCGTCTTCTCGAGCGCGTCGAGCAGATGCTGCTCGCCCTCGAACACGCACGCCCTGCCGCGGAAGATGTTGTTCTCGAGGCCGCCCTCGACGCCAGCGAGCTTCAGGATCGCGGAGAAGTCCGGCGAGAGATTGCCGCCCAGCATGCGCAGGCCGCCCGTCGGCTTGTAGGGCTTCTCGACGGGATAGACGACCTTGCCGTCGGCCTTCTTGCTGCCAAGGCGTGCCACTTGGGCCGCGAGCGTCTCGCCGGTGCAGGTCATCACGTCGCCGTTCAGCAGGCCCGCGTCGAGCAGCTCGCGCACGATCACCTGGACGCCGCCGATGTTGTCGATGTCGACCATGGAGTATTTGCCGTAGGGGCGGGCATCGGTCAGCACCGGCACGACATGCTGGGAGAGGTGGTTGAATTCCTCCGGCGTCATGACGTCCTTCCAGAAGTCGGCGAAGCCCGCGGCACGCGCGATCTCCGGCGTATGCAGCACCACGTTGGTCGAGCCGCCGATTGCCATGGCGACGATCACGGCGTTGCGGATCGAATCGCGCACGACGATGTCGCGCGGCTTCAGGTCCTTGGCGATCATGTTCGCGAGATGGCCGACCAATTCGGCGGCGAATTCGTTGGTGCGGCGCGGATCGTCCGACGGCGGCGCCACCATGTGCAGCGGCTGCATGCCGACCACGCCGATGAAGGTCTGCATGGTGTTGTAGGTGAACATGCCGCCGCAGCTGCCGATGCCGGGGCAGGCGTGGGAGGCGATGAGGTGGCGGAACGCCTCGTCGGGATTACCCGCGACCTGGTAGGCGCTCACGATATCGAGTGCCTCGCCGCTCTTCGGGTCATGGCCGGGATGGATCGGGCCGTCGGACATGATGATTGACGGCAGATTGTGCTCGAGCAGGGCCGCCAGCGTGCCGACCGGCGGCTTGTCGCAGGCCACGACCGCGATCGTGCCGGCGAGGCCCGTGGCGCTGAGATGCTCGCAGAGCGAATCGTTGGTGACCTCGCGGCCGATCAGTGAGTAGCGCATCTCGCGCGTGCCGTTGCGGATGCCGTCGGAGGTGGCGATCGTGTACTCGGGCTGCACCAGGCGCAGCTTCATCTGGCCCGGCCCGTCGCCGACCTTGCTCTTCAGCTGGGCATGGATGGCGTCCACTTTCGACATGACGCCCAGGTAGCACTGGCTGTCGCCCTTGGTGCCGATGACGCCCACCGACGGCTCATGGATGAGGTCGGGGTTGGTGCCGAGCGCACGCGCCACGCCGATGGTTTGGGCCGAACGGCCAGGATGCCGGTCGATCAGAACAGAACGCGATTTCATCAGGCCGCCCCTCGGAATAGACAAGGTAAGTGTAACTGTCGGTAAAACGCAGACTAGCGCGTACATTATAGGCGGGCGGCCGTCGATTCGAGATGGCTTTCGCAGGTCGAGGCCTCAAAATGGCCGCAGGAACAGGGTGAGAAAATGAGCGGAGTGGGTGCTGTAAAGACTGCGGAGATCGCCGCGCGCGTGGAGGCGTTCGTTCGCGACGTCGTCGTGCCCTATGAAAAGGACCCTCGTTGCGGCGATCATGGGCCGAGCGACGCGCTGGTGGCCGAGCTGCGCGAGAAGGCCCGTGCAGCCGGCGTGCTGACGCCGCACATCCTCCCCGACGGCAGCCACCTCTCCCAGCGCGAGACGGCGACCGTCCTGAAGGCGTCGGGACTGTCGATCCTGGGACCCGTGGCGGTGAACACGATGGCGCCGGACGAAGGCAATATGTACCTGCTGGGCAAGGTCGGCAGCCCGGAGATGAAGGAACGCTTCCTGAAGCCGATGGTCGAGGGCCGCGCGCGCTCGGCCTTCTTCATGACCGAGCCCGCGGGCGAGGGCGGCGCCGGCTCCGATCCCTCGATGATGCAGACGACGGCGGTGCAGGACGGCAATCACTGGGTGATCAACGGCCGCAAGACGTTCATCACCGGCGCACATGGTGCCAAGGTCGGCATCGTCATGGCCAAGTCCAAGGACGGCGCCTGCATGTTCGTGGTCGACCTTCCCGATCCCGCGATCCGAATCGACCGCGTGCTCGAGACCATCGACAGTTCCATGCCGGGCGGCCACTCGGTCGTGACGATCGAGAACCTGCGCGTGCCGGCCGACCAGATGCTGGGTGAGAGCGGCGCGGGCTTCACCTATGCGCAGGTGCGCCTCAGCCCGGCGCGGCTGTCGCACTGCATGCGCTGGTTCGGCGCCACCAAGCGCGCGCACGAGATCGCCACGGACTATGCCGTGAACCGCAAGTCGTTCGGCAAGCTGCTGATCGACCATGAAGGCGTGGGCTTCATGTTGGCCGACAACATGATCGACCTGAAGCAGGCCGAGCTGATGATCGACTGGTGCGCCGACGTCCTCGACACCGGCGTGCTGGGCACGGTCGAGAGCTCGATGACCAAGGTGGCGGTGTCGGAGGCGCTGTTCCGTATCGCCGACCGCTGCGTCCAGGTGATGGGCGGCACCGGCGTGTCGCGCGACACGATCGTCGAGCAGGTGTTCCGCGAGATCCGGGCCTTCCGCATCTACGACGGGCCGACCGAAGTCCACAAATGGTCGCTGGCCAAGAAGATCAAGCGCGACGCCCTGAAACCCTAAAAGATGACGCGGTGTGCACCGAAATCCTGGGACACCTCCGATGCCTATGGCATAAGGGTTTTTCGCGATTTGTACCGGATTCCGCCACCCCCGCCGCGCAAGAATATTGCGCGGATTTAAGCCTTCTACCGCTTAAGCCTTGGGCCGCTCATGGTGGGCGGCGATCATGCGAGCCACCGCCATCGTGACCTTCTTGCCCGTCGGGATGTGCAGGAATTCGTTGGGGCCGTGCGCATTGGAATGCGGGCCCAGCACACCGGTGATCACGAACTGCGTGTTGGGAAACTTCTCCCCCAGCATGCCCATGAACGGGATGGAGCCGCCTTCGCCCATGTAGGCGGCCGGCTGGCCGAACGCCTCTTGCGACGCCTGCGTCACGGCCTTCTCCAGCCAGGGGGCAAGCTGGGGCGCGTGCCAGCCCGACTGGCCGTCGTTGCCGTTGAACTCGACGACCGCGCCGTTGGGCGAGTCCGATTCCAGCGCCTTCTTGACCGCCGCCACCGCGGCCTTGGCCTCGATCGTCGGCGGCAGGCGCAGGCTGAGCTTGGCGGTCGAATACGGCAGCAGCACGTTGCCGGCATTCTCCGGCGCCGGGTAGCCGTCCATGCCGATCACCGCGAGCTGCGGCCGCCACGTGCGGTTCAGTACCAGCTCGGCCTTCTCGTCGGCCATCGGCTGGGTGCCGCCCGCGAACGGGTAGCGGTCGATCACCGTCTCTCCCAGGACGGCGGCGGCCGCCTTGGCCTGCTCGATGCGCTGCGGCGGGATCTGTACATAGAGGTCCTGCAGCTTGATCGCGCCCGTCGCCTCGTCCTCGATGCGCGACAGCAGCTGACGCATCAGCCGGAACGACGAGGGCACGATCCCCGACGCATCGCCCGAGTGCACGCCCTCGGTCAGCACACGCACGGTGAGCGTGCCCGACGCGACGCCGCGCAATGAGGTGGTGAGCCAGAGCCGGTCGTAGTCGCCGCAGCCGGAGTCGAGACAGACGACGAGCGAGGGGTTGCCGATGCGGTCGATGAGATGGTCGACGTAGAACGGCAGGTCGTAGCTGCCGGACTCCTCGCAGGCCTCGATCATGATCACCGAACGCGCGCGCGGCACGTTCTGCTCCTTGAGCGCGCGCAATGCGGCGAGGCAGCCATAGATCGCGTAGCCGTCATCGGCGCCGCCGCGGCCGTAGAGCTTGTCGTCCAAGCGCCGCGGGATCCAGGGCCCATAGCCCTCGAACCAGCCCTTCATCTCGGGCTGCTTGTCGAGATGACCGTAGAGCAGGACGGTGTTCTGGCTGTCACCTGGCACCTCGATGAAGATCAGCGGCGTGCGGCCCGGAAGGCGGACCACTTCCAGCGTCGCGCCGGGAAAGGCCGCGAGCTGCGGCCGCGCCCAGGCTTCCATCAGCTTGACGGCATCTTCCATATAGCCGTGCTCGACCCACTTGGGATCGAAGGCCGGCGACTTGTTTGGGATGCGGATATACTCGGTGATCGAGGGCAGGATCGAGTCTTCCCAGAAGGTCTCGATGAAATTCTTGAGGCGCTGTGTGTCCATGGCGCGAACTGTACAGCATTGTCGCTTTCAATTGAATCAAGCCGTCGGCCCGGCACTGGCACCGCTTCGCTGTGAGAGCCGGGCCGACGGCCAGAGAGAAAGCGACAATGCTTCAAGCGCGGTGGCGGGCGCGGTCCAATGAAAGTAGTCTTTGGCGGCAATGTTGGGAGTGAAGGGGTGCGATGCCAGTTGAAGTGATCGATACGCTCGTTGTGGGCGCGGGGCAGGCGGGCATCGCCATGAGCGAGCATCTCGGCAAGGCGGGCATTCCGCATCTTGTTCTCGAACGGCACCGCATCGCCGAGCGTTGGCGCTCCGAGCGCTGGGACTCGCTGGTGGCCAACGGTCCTGCCTGGCACGACCGCTTCCCGGGCATGGAGTTTCCCGGCGCGCATCCCGACGATTTCGTGCCGAAGGAAAAAGTCGCCGACTATTTCGTGGCCTACGCCGACATGATCAAGGCGCCGATCCTCTCCGGAGTGGAGGTGAAGAAGGTCGCCCGGCTGGCTGGACGGCCGGGCTTCCGTGCCGAGACGTCCAAGGGCGTGATCGAGGCGAGGAGCGTGGTCGTGGCGACTGGCGCCTTTCATCATCCGGTGATTCCTGACCTGGTGCCGCGTGAGGCTGGCGTGACGCAGATCCACTCCAACGAGTATCGCAATCCGTCGCAGTTGGCGGCGGGGGCCGTGCTCGTCGTGGGCGCAGGCTCGTCGGGCGGGCAGATCGCCGACGAGTTGCTGCGCGCGGGCCGGCGCGTCTATCTTTCCGTCGGTCCGCACGCGCGGCCGCCGCGCGCCTATCGCGGGCGCGACTATTGCTGGTGGCTGGGCGTGCTGGGTAAGTGGGATGCGGCGGCGCCCAATCCCGGCGCCCAGCACATCACCATCTCCGTGAGCGGCGCGAACGGCGGCCACACGGTGGAGTTCCGGCGCTATGCCGCGCGAGGCATGACTCTTCTCGGCATGACCAAGGCGTACAAGGACGGCACCGTCACCTTCAGCCCGGATCTCGCCGAGAACCTGCGGCGCGGCGACGCCGACTATATCTCCGTGCTCGACGAGGCCGACGCCTTCGCCGCACGCAACGGCCTCGACCTGCCGCAGGAGCCGGGGGCGCGGATCATCGATCCCGATCCCGCCTGCGTCACCGATCCGATCCTTGAGCTGAACCTAAAGGACGCCGGCATCACCACGATCATCTGGGCCACGGGCTATGCGTTCGATTACGGCTGGCTGGAGGTCGGCACGTTCGACGAAGCCGGCAAGCCTAAGCACCAGCGCGGTGTCTCGACCGAACCCGGACTCTATTTCCTGGGGCTGCCGTGGCAGTCGCGCCGGGGGTCGAGCTTCATCTGGGGCGTGTGGCACGATGCGCGCTATCTCGCGGACCAGATAGGGATCCAGCGTTCGTACCGGGACTACAACGAGTCCGTCAGCCGCGGAGCACGATAGATGGCGCACCAGCGCATTCGAAAGTTCAATTCGAAGGACACCTATCCCGAGCAGAAGCTCGACAACGACTTCTGCCAGGCGGTGGTCACCCGTGGCGGCCGGACTGTCTGGCTCCGCGGTCAGTGCCCGCAGAACCTCGACGACGCCGTCAATCTCAAGAGCCACGATCCGGCCGAGCAGACCCACAAGGTGATGCAGAACATCAAGCAGCTGATCGAGGAAGCCGGCGGCACGATGGAGCATCTGGTGAAGGTAGTGGTCTACATCACCGACGTTCGCCACCGCGAGGCTGTCTATCGGACAATGGGCGAATACATCAAGGGCGTGCATCCGGTGTCGACCGGACTCGTGGTCCAGGCGCTCGCGCGGCCCGAGTGGCTTGTGGAGATCGACGGCACCGCGGTCATTCCGGACTGATCTGGAGTCTCTTTGTTCATACTCCTCTCCCGAAGACGGGGGAGGGTTATGAAAGGGAGATCTAGCCCGCGAGAATGCCCTCGACGATTTGCTGCACGTCGAAGGCTTCCGCCAGGGTCGCGAGATGATGCGGCTCGCCGCGCGCGAGCTTCGCCACGCCCTCCAACTGCCGCTTGAGTGCGAGCGGCCGGGCCTGCGTGTTGGGCAAGGCCTCCGGCGAGCGTTGCCAGGTGCCGTCGGGTCGCCGCCGCTCGGCGATCGACCAGTCGCAAAGGCGCACGGCGCCCTTGTTGCCTTCCAGCATCCAGATGTTGTGATCGTCCTTGGTCGTCTGGCCCACGGCGCCCGTGAGTGTCGCCGGCACCGTGCCGGCGCGAAGCGTGGCGGCGATGCGGCGCTCGGACTTGCCGGCGTCCGGGAAGGCTGCGCTGCCCTTCAGGTCCTGCAGCGGCCCGACGAGTCGTCGCGAGAGGAAGAGGAAATGCGAGACGACCTCGCGCGTGAAGCCGCCCTGCGCGGGCTTGTCGAGCCAGCCGGCCGCATCCGCCTGCCATGAGCGCGGCCATGTGGCGAAGCTCACCTCGATCTCGATGCGCTGCGGCGTGCCGATCTCGCCCGCCTCGATCCAGCTTCGAATTTCCGCCACCGCAGGAGAGGAGGCGAAGGGAAAGTTGATGGCGCCGCGATCGCCTGCCTCTGCCACGAAGGCGCGCGCATCGGCGACGTCGACGGCCAGCGGCTTTTCGCCGAAGAAACGCTTGCCCGCCGCCAGCGCCGCGCGGGCGTGACCGAGATGCGAGGCGGGCGGGGAGGCCACGTACACGCAATCGCTGGCGGCGATAATAGCCGCCGCATCGGCCAGGCGCGGCACCTGAGGGAAGGTCATTGCCATGCGCTGCATCGCGGCCGGCGCCGGATCCCAGATGCCGCAGGCGTGCAGCAGCTCTGGGTTCTGCTGGAGGATTGCAGTGAGCAACCGCTCGCCCATGATGCCGGCGCCGATGATGCCGATCGCAACGCTACTCTTTGCCATGAACGTTCTGTCCTTACTCGAGCTTGATGTTGGCTTTGCGAATGACCTCGACGTAGCGGGCGGTATCCTCCGCCAGCACGCGCGAGAACTCCGCCGACGAGGTGGCGACGACGATCAGGCCGATGTCCGTCAGTCTTTGCACGATTTCCGGGCGGCGCACGGCTGTACGGTAGGCCTCCTCGATCCGTGCCTTGATGGGGGCCGGCGTGTCGGTCCTGATCGAGATGCCGAAATCGTTGCTCGCGCGGACGTTGGGATAGCCCACTTCCTTGAAGGTCGGGATATCGGGAAATTCCGGCATTCGCTCGGTATGGCTGAGGGCGAGGCCGCGGACCTGCCCGGAGAGGATGTACTGCCGGACGTCCGTCACGCCCAGGACCGACATCTGCAGGCGCTGCTCCAGAAGGTCGGCGATGATCGCGGGCGTCGCGCGATAGGGGACGTGTGCGAGATCGACGCCCGCGTCCATCTTGAAGAGCTCGCCGCCCAGATGCACCGACGTGCCGATCCCCGAGCTGCCGTAGGACCATTTGCCCGGCCGCGCCTTGGCGGCGGCGACGAACTCGGCGACCGTCTTGATGCCGAGCTGGCCCGGCACGCACAGGAGAGTGGGCCCGATGGTCAGCCGCGACAGCGGCGTGAAGGCGTCCATGGTAAAGGGAAGATTGGGCATCAGCAGCGAGATGATGGGATAGCTGCTGCCCGTGAACATCAGCGTGTAGCCGTCGGCCGGAGCCTGGGCCACATAGGCCATCGCCACCGTGCCGGTGGCGCCCGCGCGATTCTCGACCACGACCGACTGGCCGAGCTGCTCCGACACGATCGGCGCCAGCAGTCGCGACAGCACGTCCATTGAGCCGCCGGCGCCGAACGGCATCACGACGCGGATCGGCTTGCTGGGCCATGGATCGGCCGCCCGCGCGCTGATGAGCGGCGCGCTCGCCGCGACGACACCGGTGCCGGCAGCCGCAAGCAGCTTGCGGCGCGTCATTCTGTCGAGCATCGCTTGTTCTCCCCGGACGGCTTGAAGATCGCCTTGTGCCGTGAACGATACTCGAATCCGGTTCGATCAAATAGTGTGCTCATGCCGCTCAACGCTCTCGACCGCTTTCGCATTGCCGCTTCGGGGCAGAGGGACAATTTTGTATCGTCGGAGACGGGCCGCCCAGTCATTGGCTAGCGCGGAGACGAGGCAGGGGGAGACTGGCTCATCGTGCGTGTCGGAAGTGAAAGCTCGCGGCGGAATAGCTTCATAGGCGAGAAGCCACTACAGTAATTTTCGAAAAGCCGAAGTAAGGATTCGTCGAATGAGCAGCGCGATTACGGGCATCAGCCATTGCGTTATTTGGGTTCGGGACCTGGAAAATGCCGGCGCTACCTACCGTCGTCTCGGCTTCAGCCTGTCTCAATATTATCTGCATCCCAAGACAGTCGGGACGGCTAACTACAATATGATGTTCGAGGACGATTACCTCGAGCTGCTGGTGCCGATCGAGAAGAACGAGCGCAACGCCGCGCGCTTTGCTCGCCTTGATGCGGAAGGCGACGGCTTAAAGGATCTCGCACTCGCCACCAAGAATGCCGATGCGGCCTACCAGACCCTGAAAGCCGCGGGCGTTGAGCCGCTGGCGGTGTTCGATCATCATCGACCGGAAGGCAACGACACCGCACGGTTCCGGTTAATCTACCTGCCGGCGCACAAGCTCTTGCCCGGCCTCGGCATCCACGTGAATCAACGCGTCACACCTGAGCTGATGTGGCGCGGCCAGAATCTCTCCCATGCCAACGGCACGCGCGGAATTGCCGGCTTGATCGGGGTTGCCGAAGATCCTGCCGAGATGGCGTTACCCTTTGCCAAGTTCTACGAGGTGCAGGCAAAACGCGCTGCAGACGGTAGTCTCACGGTCGCGGCAGGCAAGGCGACCTTGCGCTTCGTTACACCGGCATTGCTTGCGGATTTGTTCCCGGGCATTTCCTTCAAGCCCAAGGCGCCCTTCGTGGCCGCGCTGGAATTGTTCGTCGATGATCCGGCGAAGACAGAGGCGTTCCTGGCGAGCGCGGCGGTGCCCTGTCGGCGGGCACCCGATGGTGCCGTGGAGGTGCCACCGCACGAAGCCTGCGGCGTGGCGCTGCGTTTTGTCGGGCGCCGGTAACCGCTATTTCAGGTCGAGAAAGCGGTCGAGGCCGACCAGCCGGTCAATTAGAAAGACGAGGACGACACTCAGGCTCATGAGCAAGACAGCCATGGCCGCCACCGTGGGGTCGTCGAAATCGCGAATGTAAGAATAGGCCTCGACCGGCAACGTGGTCGTGCGGGAGTTGGTCAGGAATACGGCGATCGAGAAATTGTCGATCGCCACCACGAACACGAAGATGCCGCCAGCCAGCAGCCCGTGACGAAG
>CAIMEE010000093.1 GCA_903839865.1 Enhydrobacter aerosaccus
ACCGCGCGACCATGATCGACATTGCGGCGCGGCCTCTACTGGACTCTTGGTATCGCTGGCTTGCGATCGATAGCGCCGAGGCGGCCGAGGCCCTCGGGATCGGCGCGCCCGCCATCCGCAAGGCCCGTGACTTTCTCACCCACGGCAACACCGTCGACATCCACCGGCGGCCAGAAAGCGGCCTGAACGTCGAGCCGCGCATCGCTGACGACCCACCTCTCATCTATCACCCGACCGGAGAGCAGGCCGCCGGGTTCGACAAGGCGGTCGACGCGATGCTGATCGACTACCGCGCGTCGCTGACACCGGAGCGCCGCATCCTCCTGGAGCGCCATCGGCGAACGGACGCTGCCTACAAGGTCGTGGGCGTTGGCTCCGTCGGCACGATGTGCGGCGTCGTGATGATGGTGTCGGGCAGCGGCGAGATCCTGAACCTGCAGTTCAAGGAGGCGACGCAATCGGTGCTCGAACCCTTCGCCGGGAAAAGCCCCTACCCCCATCATGGCGAGCGTGTCGTGCGCGGCCAGCGCCTGCTGCAGGCCGCAAGCGACATCCTGCTCGGCTTCGGTACCGGTCCCACCGGCCGGCACATTTATGTGCGCCAGCTGCGCGATGCCAAGGTGAAGCCTGCTCTGGAAACCATGACGGCCCGGCATTTCCGCCGCTATGCCACGACCTGCGGCGAAGCCCTGGCACGCGCCCACGCCCGCACCGCCGACGCAGTGGTCCTCGCGGCCTATCTCGGCCAGGGCCCGTCGTTCGACGAGGCAATCGGCGCGTTCTCAACGGCCTATGGAAAGCAGACGGAGCAGGACCACGAAAGCCTGCAGAAGGCCATCAAATCCGGCCGTTTGACGGCTGCCGCCGACCCGTCCTAGCGGCCATAAGCCCCTTGCAGCGCCTGTGACGCGTCCCCATTATCCGAACTACATGATCGATCCGTTTGGCCGGCACATCTCCTATCTGCGCGTCTCCGTGACGGATCGCTGTGACTTCCGCTGCGTCTATTGCATGGCGGAGGACATGACCTTCCTGCCCAAGGCGGAAGTGCTAAGCCTCGAGGAACTCGAGCGGCTGTGCAGCGCGTTCGTACGCCGCGGCGTCAAGAAGCTGCGTCTCACTGGCGGCGAGCCGCTGGTGCGCAAGAACGTGATGTCGCTGGTGCGCGGCCTCGGCAAGCATATCGACTCGGGCGCGCTGGAAGAATTGACGCTCACCACCAACGGCAGCCAGCTTGCGAAGTATGCGAAGGACCTCGCGGCCGTCGGAGTGAAGCGCCTCAACGTGTCGATGGATACGCTCGATCCTGTAAAGTTCCGCGAGCTGACGCGCTGGGGCGATCTCGACCAGGTGATGCGCGGCCTCGACGCGGCGCAGGATGCCGGGCTCAAGATCAAGATCAATGCCGTGGCGCTGCGCGGAGTGAACGACGGCGAGTTCGAGAAGCTGATCCGCTGGAGCCATGGCCGCGGCATGGACCTCACCTTCATCGAGGTCATGCCGATGGGCGAGATCGGTGGCGAAGCGCGCCTCGACCAATACATGCCGTTGTCGATGGCGCGCGCCGAGATTGCCAAGCACTTCACGCTCGACGAGAGCGACTTCCGCACCGGCGGCCCGGCACGATACTTCAACGTGGCGGAAACCGGCGGCCGGCTGGGCTTCATCACCCCGCTCACCCATAACTTCTGCGAGAGCTGCAACCGCGTGCGCCTCACCTGCACCGGCACTCTTTATATGTGCCTGGGCCAGGAAGATGCCGCCGACCTGCGCGCGCCGCTGCGGGCGTCGGAGAGCGACGATATCCTCGACCGCGCGATCACCGAGGCGATCGCGCGCAAGCCCAAGGGCCACGATTTCATGATCGACCGCCGCCATACGGCGCCTGCCGTGCGCCGTCATATGAGCGTTACTGGCGGCTGATTCTGGCCGCTGACTCTGGCCGCTGACTCTGGCGGCTAGACCGCCGTCGCCGGTCCGGTCGTTGTATCCGCCGACTTGATCGCCGCCCGCCGCACCGCTTCGCGGTGGGAGATGTAGAGCGCGCTGGCGAAGATCACCGCGGCGCCAACGAAGGTCCATACATCGGGCGGCTGGAAGAAGATGAAATAGCCCAGCAGCGCATTCCACAACAGCGACAGGAAGCCGATCGGCTGCAGCAGCGTGATGTCGGCGAGCTGGTAGCCGTTCTGCTGGCAGATGTGGCCGACCGTGCCGCAGAGCCCCGCCGCGACGAACCACACGACGTCGCTGGGCGCGGGTGTCTGCCAGAAGTAGATCGCCACCGGAAATGCGCAGATCACGATCGCCAGATGCTGCCAGATCACGATCGTGGGCGCCGAGTCGGTCCGCGCCAGCGCCTTGGAGATGATGTTAGAGGCCGAGAAGATCGGCGTCGAGATCAGGATGCAGATCGCGCCATAGCCGATGTCGCCGACGCCCGGCCGGATGATGATCATCGCGCCGGCGAAGCCCACGAGCACCGCCATCCAGCGCCGCAGCCGCACCTTCTCACCGAGAAACAACGCAGCGCCGATGGTCACGAAGATCGGGCCGGTGAATCCCAGCGCCGTCACGCTGGCGAGCGTCGTGAGCGGCAGGCCGATGAACCACAGGAACATGCCACCGCCGTGGATGGCGCCCCGGAAAAGATGAAGTGGCAGGCGCCTGGTATACATGGCGCGATGGACGCCGAGTTTCATGACGATCGGGATCAGCATCAGCGTCCCGAAGAAATAGCGCATGAACGCCATGACGTACGGGTTGAGATGCTGCGAGGGAATGAGCGTGAAGACGTTCAGCAGGGCAAACGAAACGCCCGACATCGCGATCCACAGAATGCCGCGCAGATTGGGCGTAAGCGCGGACCAGCGTCCCTGAAGCGAAGAAATCACGCCGCCACTATGTCATACCGACTGCAGCGAAGTGAGCTCTAATCCTCGCCCGAAACCGCAATCGGCACGGGATTTCTGGCAGGCGGTACGGACGGCTCGACGTCCTCGCCGCGCAGGCCGGCGACGAGATCGACCAGCCGCTCGATGTACGGATCGTGGATCTCGAGCGCGCGGGCGTGGGCCGCGGTATTGGCGAGATAGTCGCGGCAGGCACCGCGGCGGCCCTCCGCGAAGGCGATGTGGTGCGCGGCGCGCTCGATCGGCAGGTCGCCGCAATACTGGCAGTGGCTGGTATCGACCACGAAGGTGACGGCGTTCACGATCCTGCCGTCGCGCAGCTTCGCCGGCACCCACTTGGCCTGGTAGACGCCCGACAGCATCTCGCGGTTCCAGAGGATGGCGAGTTCGCTGCGCACCTGCTCCGGCGCGATGCGATAGGCGATGCCCTCGCAGGAACCGCCGCCTTCCAGCGCCAGCATGAGTCCCGGCAGTTCGGGCGTGCCGCGGCCGAGCGGCACCCAGAAGCAGAAGGACCGCCGCCAGCCCTCGACGTGGCAGGGCGAGGCCTCGGCGAATTCGAGCGCCGGATTCCACATCAGCGAGCCGTAAGCGAACACCCAGGCTTCCTCGCCCGGTGCGTAGCGGTCGAGCGCCTGCTTGAGGCTGGCTTCGCGCTCTTCCTGGGTCAGGAAGAAGTCGTAGCCCGCCTTGCGCGCGTCGGCGACGAGCCGTTCAATCTGCTCGGAATTGAGTTCGTCGCGCTTGATCAACGCCGTTCGCCTAGTTGCCGTAGACGATGGACATGGTCTCGGCCACGCAGGCGGGCCGCTCCTGTCCCTCGATTTCGATGGTCACCTGATTGGTCAGCCGCACGCCGCCGCCCGTCATCGGGTCCGCCGCCACCAGCTTGGCGCGCGCGCGCACCTTCGAGCCGGCCGGCACGGGGCTCGTGAAGCGCACCTTGTTGCAGCCGTAGTTGATGCCGTTCCGCACGTTGTTGATGTGCGAGATCTGGTGGTTGAGCATCGGGATCAGCGACAGCGTCAGGAAGCCGTGGGCGATGGTCTTGCCGCCCGGCATGTCCTTCTTGGCGCGCTCGACGTCCACATGGATCCACTGATGATCGCCGGTCGCTTCCGCGAACTGATCGATGCGCGCTTGCGTCACCTCAACCCAGTCGCTGACGCCGATCTCCTGGCCCACGTACTTGTGCATCTCGTTAGGGTGGGAAAATTCCCGCTTTGCCATTTCCAGCCTCGACCTGTATTTTTTCTCGGTCTGTGAAGGATATCATAATCCCGTCCGCCGAGCTTTTTATAAACTCCCGGACGCGCCGCTGAAGCGTCTATCGCGTGCCGTTTGTAGCGATCACGTCCCATTTGTATCGTCACCCGCTTCTTCGCATCTTGCGAGCCACAAATATGCACAGGAGCGGAACCATTATGGGGTATACGATCGCGCCGTGTGCCCGCACGACTCACTCAACCGGGCCGTAGAATTGTGCTCAAACCTTCTCGGTGACGCCGGCCTTGGGCTGCCAGGTCATCAGGCGGCGTTCGATCACCCCCACGATGGCGTCGAGGATCAGAGCGAAGATCGTCAGCACGACGATGCCCGCGAAAACGGTGTTGATGTCGAACGTGCCCTCGGCCTGGAGGATCAAATAGCCGACGCCCTTGGCAGAGCCGAGATACTCGCCGACCACGGCGCCCACGAAGGCCAGGCCCACGGCATTGTGCAGGCTGGCGAACACCCAGCTCATGGCCGACGGCAGATAGATCGAGCGCAGGAGCTGGCGCTGTGAGGCCCCCAGCATGCGCGCGTTGGCGAGCAGCACGGGGCTCACCTCGCGCACGCCCTGGTAGACGTTGAAGAAGACCACGAAGAAGACCAGCGTGACGCCGAGCGCCACCTTCGACCAGATGCCGAGCCCGAACCACACCGCGAAGATCGGCGCCAGCACGACGCGCGGCATCGAATTGAAACCCTTGATGTAGGGCTCCATCACCGCAGAAGCGGTGTTGGACAGCGCCAGCCACAGGCCGATGCCCAGCCCTGCGGTAGCGCCGATGACGAAGCCGAGCATGGTCTCCAGCAGGGTGACGCCGAGATGGACGAAGATCTCGCCCGTCACGAACCAGTCGACGATAGCCCAGAGGATCTTGATCGGCTCACCGAAGAAAAATGCCGCCTGATTGTCGCGCTCGAAGAAGAAGGGCGGGACGATTCCGGGAGTCGTGAAGACGTGCCACAGCAGCACGAGCCCGGCGAAGACCGCGAACTGCAGGCTGCGCAGCCGCATCTCAGGCGACCTTCTGCTGCTGATAGGCCTTCAGCACTTCTTCCTTCATGGCGCCCCAGATCTCCTTGTGGAGTGCCAGGAAGGCGGGCGTCATGCGAATCTCGGACACATCGCGCGGCCGGGGCAGGTCGATCCGGAAATCGCCGATCGGATGCGTGCCCGGGCCGGCGGAAAGAACCACGACACGATCGGAGAGCGCGATCGCCTCTTCCAGGTCATGGGTGATGAAAAGCACGGACTTTTTGTCGACAGCCCACAGCGCCAGAAGCTCGTTCTCCATGAGCTGGCGCGTCTGCACGTCGAGGGCGGAGAACGGCTCATCCATCAGCAGGATGTCCGGACTGAGGATCAGCGTCTGTGCGAGCGCGAGGCGCTTTCGCATGCCGCCCGACATCTGGTGCGGATAACGGTCGCCGAAGCCCGCAAGCCCGACGCGGCGCAGCCATTCCTCGCCCTGTTTCAACGCCTCGGCACGGGCCACGCCGCGGAACTGCAGGCCCGCGATCACATTGTCGATGCCGGTCCGCCACGGCATCAGCGCGTCGGCCTGGAACATGTACCCGGCACGCCTGTTGACGCCGTCGGCGACGCGCAACTCTTCGCCGAACACCTTGATTGAGCCGGACGACGGACCGAGCAGACCGGCGGCCACGTTGAGCAACGTCGACTTGCCGCAGCCGGTCGGTCCCACGACCGACACGAACTCGCCCGCGCCCACCGTCAGTGTCGCGTGCGACACGGCGGTGTAGGGCGCGCCGCCATCGCGGCCGGCGAACCGGCACGTGATGTCGTCCAGCGCCAAGGCTGGCACAGGGGCCGGCACGTCGTTCATGGTGACGATCGCTTCAGCCTAGGCGTGCTTCGTGGCTTTGGCCGCGAACTCGTTGGTCCACGTGTCCTCGAGCTTGATCTTGGCCTTGTCCGCCTCGAGCTTGGGATCGGCCGAGAGCAGGAACTTGAGGCAATTCTCCTGCGCGCCCGCCGGCATCATGCCATCCGGCGAGATCGTCTCGCGCACGCCCGAGAAGGACTTCTCGTAGATCGCCTGATCGCCCAGCAGATATTCCTTCGGCACCGTCTTGGCGACGTCGGCGGGCGACGCCTTCTGCAGCCAGGCGTCGGCGCTGACAATGGCATTGGTGAGCGCCTGCGCGGTATTGGGATTCTTGGCGAGGAAGCTCGGCTGCGCGTAGAGGCAGGCGGCCGGATAGGCGCCGCCGAACACGTCCTGGTTGCCCTTCGCGGTGCGCGTGTCGACCACGATCTGGATCTCACCCTTGTCCTGCAGGATGGTGAGCGCCGGATCGGTCTGGGAGATGCCGTCGACCTGGCCCTTCTCGATCGCCGCCACGACGGTCGCGCCGGCGCCGACGCCGATCGCCACGAAATCCTTCTCCTTGAGACCGCCCTTCGCCGCCCAGCCGATCAGCAGCATGTGCGTGGACGACCCAGGCGCGCTGACGCCGAACTTCATGCCCTTGATGTCGGCCGGGCCCTTCACCTTGGCGGCGATCTCCTTGCGCAGGCCGATGGCGATCTGCATGCCGCGTCCCATCAATGCGAAGCCCTTGATTGCCTGTCCGCGCTGCTGCATGCGGATCGTGTGTTCGTAGGCGCCCGACGTCACGTCGGCGCTGCCGCCCATCAGGGCCTCGAGCGATTTGGAGCCGCCCTGGAAGTCGTTGATCTCGACATCGAGCCCGGCTTCCTTGAAGTAACCCTTCTTCTCCGCGATCGTGAGCGGCAGGTCATAAAGAGCAGACTTGCCGCCGACGGCGAGAATCACCTTGGTCTTCTCGGGCTTGCCCTGCGCGCGCGCAATGTACGGCGCGGCCACGAGGGCCGGAACGGCGGCCAGAATCGCACGGCGCGGGAGAGGCAGCTTGGTCATCGTTTCCTCCGGTAAAGGCTTGTTGGCGCGGAGAGTGCCGCAAGGCCGGGACTGCTTCAACCCATGCGCTGTCGCACCCCGACTTCCTCGTAGGCCGTACAGCAAACGATCCGCCACGCTCCACTGTTGACGTAGAACGCCAATAAGTCGGTCATCGCCTGCAGCCGGGCTTCGGCGGTGGACCAGACGATCGCCTTGCTCTGCACGAGAAGGCTCGGCTCGGCGATATGCCGCGCGACGGCGGCGGGGGCGGCGTCGTTGTAGGCGTCCCGGTAGCCGGCGAAGAAGCGCTCGACCTCTTCGCTGAGGCGGGCCTCTACTTGAATGGGCGCTCCTGCCACCACGGGAAGTACGAGGGCATGCCCGTCGTCACCTTCATGGGGAAACGCGCCGGACGCTTCTCGAGGAAGGCGGTCACCCCTTCCTTGACGTCATCGGACTTGCCGCGGGCATAGATTCCCTTCGAGTCGACCTTGTGGGCTTCCATCGGATGATCGGCACCCAGCATCTTCCAGATCATCTGGCGATTGAGCGCCACGGCCACCGGCGCGGTGTTGTCGGCGATCTCGCGGGCGAGTGCGTAGGCGGCCGGCAGCAGATCGTCGGGTTTGTGGACCGAGCGTACGAGGCGACCCTTGAGCGCTTCATCCGCGCCGAAAACCCGGCCGGTCATCACCCATTCGAGTGCCTGCTGCGGACCGACGAGGCGCGGCAGGAACCAGCTCGAGCAGGCTTCCATTACGATGGCGCGGCGCGTGAAGACGAAGCCGTAGCGTGCGGCTTCCGACGCGAGCCGCACATCCATCGCGAGTTGCATGGTGATGCCGACGCCCACGGCGGGTCCGTTGCAGGCGGCAATGGTGGGCTTAAGTGAATCGTAAAGGCGCAGCGTAAACAGGCCGCCACCATCGCGATGGCCGTCGAGGCCGGGATCCGTCCCGCGATTTTCAGCGTTGAAGGTATTGGCGCCGCCCGACAGGTCGGCACCGGCACAGAAGCCGCGGCCCGCGCCGGTGAAGACGACGGCGCGCACGTCATCGTCGCGGTCGGCGCGATCCATGGCGTCGAGCAGTTCCGACAGCATTTTGCCGGTGAAGGCGTTGAGCTTGTCGGGCCGGTTCAGGGTGACGGTGAGGATGCCGTCCTTGATTTCGTACTTGATCGTCTCGTAGGCCATGGCTTCCTCAGGTCTGATTGATGAGCATGACGCCGCCCATGATGAGCGCGATGCCACCGGCCTGCTTGAGGCCGAAGGGCTCGCCGAACAGGAAGTAAGCGAGCACGGCCACAATTGCGTAGGACAAGGAAACACTCGGAAAAGCGACCGACACCGGAATCTTGCGCAGCGCGAACATGTACATGAATGCCGCCGAACCGTAGAGCGCGAGACCTAGCAGGCTCGAGGGCCTCAATACCTGGGCCACGAGGGTGGGCGCATCCGCGCCAGCCTTCAGCAGCATTTGTCCAGCGATGCCCGCCAGAATGCCGACACCGAGCACGACGTAGTAGATCAACATTTCAGCCATTCCGATCGAGGTGATGAGGTTGCCCGGCCGCGTGCGTACCCGCCTGCGGTCTTTCTATCTCGAGACCGGAGGCGCCGTGCGTAAAGACTTCCCGGACGAGATACTGCGGCTTGCGGTTCACCGCGAGGAACATGCGGCCGAGATATTCGCCGATCAGTCCCACGACGACGAGCTGCACGCCCGCCAGCACCAGCACCGCCACCATCAGCGACGCCCAGCCCTGAGGGGGCTGATGAGCCGAGACCGCCTCGGCAATCACAATGATCGCCGCCAGCGCGCCGAGGGCGCCGAAGGCGATGCCGAACAGCGTCGCGAAGCGCAGCGGCATCACCGAGAAATTGAGGAACATCGAGAGCCAAAGACGGAACAGGCGGGCGATCGTGTAGTTCGAGCGCCCCTCGGTGCGCGGCAGATGGTCGACCTGGAGACGGCCCCAGTTCTGCGTCACCTGGAAGACGAGACCGTCGACATAGGGATACGGACCGGAATAGCCCGTCGTGATCTGCTCGCGCACGAAAGCCGACATGCAACGGAAGCTCGAGAGATAAAGTCCCTTCGGCTTGTCGATCAGCTTGTCGGCACACCAGTTGGTGAAGCGGCTGCCGAGATTGCGCCAGGCGGCGTGCTTCTTTTCTTCATAGTAGGTGTACACGACGTCGTAATTGCCGTCGCGCGCATGTTCGAACAGGCGCTTCACCTCACCCGGCGGGTTCTGCAGGTCGTCATCCATGGTGATGGCGTAGGCGCCCCGCGCGCGCGTGAGGCCGGCCATGACCGCGTTGTGCTCGCCGAAATTGCGGCTGAGGCTCAGCACCACGACCGGTGCGCCCGGCTGGGCGGCGAGCTGCTTGCAGACATCGAGGCTGTTGTCGGGACTTCCGTCGACCACCAGCAAGATTTCGAGGCCGCCGGCGATGTCGAGCGCACGCAAGGCGGCAACCAGTTCGCCGACCGTCGACGCGCCGTTGTACACCGGCACGACGATGGAGAGGGAGGGCGCATCACTCATCGCGCACCGCCACCACCAGGAGCGAGCCGCCAAAGGGTAGGGACAGGCCGGCGGCGATCGCCGCGCGCTCGATGGCGAGCGCCGCCGAGAACAGCGCATCTAGCCACTTTGGATAGTCGCGCACGTCGCTGTCGCGATCGTCGCTGCCGATCAGCCGGTGCAGAAGCATCAGGGGAAACAAGAGCGTGTTCCAGTAGGTCGATCTCAGGAGGCGGAAACCGTGACCGGCGAACAGCGCGCGCACCTGGCAACGGGTGAAACGGCGGACATTGTGCACGCGCTTGTCATGCGCCGACAACAGCCAGTCGTATGCGGGAAGATTGAACAGCGCGATTGCGCCGGGCTTGAGGCAGCGATGTGCTTCGCGAAGCGCGCTGTCCGGAGCAACGCCGCCATGGCACAGCACGTCGAGCGACACGTAAGCCCCCAGCACCGCATCGTCGAAGGGCATTTCGTTGACCGAGCCCGAGGCCACCGGCCGGCCGGCCTTGGCGGCAGCCAGCGATGCTGCACCTGCGTCGTACTCGAGACCCATCGTCGGATGGCCGGCGACCTCCGCGCCGAGGCGGGCCAGCATGCCGCCGGTGCCACAGCCGGCATCGAGGACGGGTCCGGCGGACCCAATTCCGCGCAGTGTCCGCGCGAGCTCGGCGGCAACCAGGGTCCGCAGCCCGCGGTACCACCACATGCGATCCTCGACCGCATGCATGCGTTCGTATTCCGCCCGCTCCAAATGCCGCCCTCCCCCGCCCACTTATGATATCTTCGCCGGGCCTTGCAAACCGTGTCCGCCAAACCTCCGACCCTGTCGCCGCGTATCGAGCGGCTTCTGCTGGTGCCGCTCTTCGCCCTGCCGACGCTGTGGCTGGTGGGATATTTCTTCCCGCCGATCAATCACGACGTGGCTGTCCTGCTCGACGTCTCGGGCCGCTGGGTGGCGGGCGAGCGGCTCTATATCGACGTGATCGACGAGAACCTGCCTCTCACCTTCATTCTACACGCCATCCCGGTGCTGACCGCCAGGCTGCTGCCAGGGGACGTCACCTTCTGGTTCACGGCCTGGGTGGTCGCCGGAATCGCGGCCTCGTTCATCGCCTGCCAGAAGCTGGTGCGGCAGATCCCCTCGGCCGATCATGCGCTGACCGAGGGCCTGCTGCCGCCGGTGCTGCTGTTCCTGTTCACTGTGTTGCCCAACGAACATTTCGGTCAACGCGAGCATCTGATGTTCGTGGCCTGCGCACCGTACCTGCTGGCGTCGATGGCACGCTCGGAAGGCGTCGTCCTGCCGCGCGGATCGGCCATCGCGATCGGCCTGGTCGCAGGCTTTGGTCTGGCGCTCAAGCCCTACTTCCTCGCCATTCCGGCTGCGGTCGAACTCTATCTGCTGCTTCATCGTCGCTGGAAGATGACGTTCACCGATCCGATTCCCTGGGCGATCGCTACCGTCGCGGCTGCACATCTCATCCTGATGTATACGGTGTTCTCGGTGTACGGCCGCTTCGTGATGCCGATGGCGATCGAATCCTACGCACCGATCGGCGACCAGGGCTGGCGGCAAGTACTGGTGAGCAATGTGATGGCGCCGACTCTGGTGGCGCTGCTCATCCTGGGCGCCTTCGCGGTCTTCCTCACGCGGACCATGTCGGCGCGCGTCCTGCTGGCCTTCGGCATCGGCGCCGCGGTCGCCGCGATCGGCCAGGCCAAGGGCTGGCCCTATCATGTACTGCCGGCGCTCTCGGTGGCGATCCTGCTGGCGGCCTTCACCCTTTCGCAGACCATCGACCGCTACCTGCCGATCAGCCGCAGCGGCCATCGTCTGCCGGTCGCGGTGATCTCGGCTACGCTGATGGTGCTGCTCTACTTCCAGGCCGCGCTCTACACGCCGCCCTTCTACAAGCAGCGCGAATACAACGATTCGATCGGCGGTGTGCTGCGCCACATCGTCGAGCAGAACGCGCCGCATCGCACGATCATGACCTTGTCGCCCGGCATCTATCCGTTCTGGCCGATGCTGAACTACATGCATGGCCGCATGACCATGCGCTTCCTGTCGATGTGGGTGATCCAGGGAGTCTACGCGACGTGCGAGGATTTTCCCGCGCTGTACAACGCGCCCGACGACATGGGCGACACGGAGAAATTCGTGTTCGAGGCAGTCGCCTCGGATTTCGCCAAGGGCCTGCCCGACCTGCTGATCGTCGACCAGATCCCCGGCATGCCGCGCTGCCAGGGAAAGGTCTTCGACTACCTCGAGTACTTCCAGCAGAACAAGGGATTCGCCGACGCCTTTGCGGGCTACGATCACCTGATGGACTTCGACCGCTACCGCATCTTCAAGCGCAAGAAGAAAAAGTAGTCACTCCCACTTGCCCATCGCCTTGGCGCGCATCGCCTCGGGAATCTTGTCGATGTCGGGCACCTTGAATACGCCGGTCGCCACCAGGACGATCTCCCCGCCGCAGATCAGGTCGCAACTGCAGAAGCAGAAATTGAGCGTGCGCCTTGCAATGCGCGCCGTGCCTTCGAGCCACTGGCCGAGCTTGGCGCCGCGCACGAACTCGGTGCTGAGCGAAACGGTCGGATGCGGCCAGCGGATGCCGGTGGCGTGGCCCGAGCCTACTCCCATCACCATGTCGGCGACGGTGACCAGCAGGCCGCCATGCGCCCAGCCCATCGGGTTGCCGTGGCGCGGCTCGAGCGGCAGGCCGATGCGGATCTTTTCGCCTTCGACCTTGTACCAAAGCGGACCGATCACGCCGACGAAGTCGTCGCGAACATCGAGCGGACGAAAGCCTTCGGGAACGAGCGCATTCATGTCGGCAATCCATCCTTGGAAGCAGCCATTGCGTCGAGGGCGGCACGCACGACGGGATCGAACGGCGTGCTGCGATGCGTCGCCTCGTCGAGCGACACCATGATCACCTTCTGCACCGCCGTGCAGTTGCCCTTCTCGTCGAACAGCGCCTGGCCGATCACGCACTTGCGGTCGTGCGCCTCCACGAGGCGCGCGCAGGCGGTTGCCGTTCCCGGAAAGAACATCTGGCGCTTGAAGTCGGCCTCGAGGCGGCCGATCACCAGTCGGAAGCGCGGCAGGCCCGAACGCACGATGATGCGCAGATAGGAGACCCGCGCGTTCTCCAGCAGTTCGATAAAGGCGCCGTTGTTGACGTGGCCGTTGGCGTCGAGGTCGGCGAAGCGCAGGTTTTCCGTCGTGGCAAAGCCGTAGATGCCGCGATCGGCAAGATCCAAAGTCATTCGACGAATTCCAGGGTGAGGTCGGCAGCCTCCGAGGGCGGCACCAACACGCGCGCGGCATCGGGCTTCAGCACCTTGACGCCGTTCTTCTTCAGGAGCGCCTCGCAGGTAGCGAGACTGGCGACCTCGACGCTCAGCAGCGCCGGATGATCGCCCGCGCGCACCGGCGTAATGCCGGGATAGCGCGCCAGGTAGCTCGCGCGCGACATGTAGCGCACGGGCTGCGTGCCGGTGTCGGCAACCAGCCCGTCGCCGTCGCGCTTCACCGAGCCTGGGCCGAAATACTTCTCGAGCTCGGCCGTCCATTTGGCCGGCTGTTCGGCAATGACCGTGACGCCACGGATGCTCTGGGCGCCGTTGGGATGCTTCGCCCACTCCGCGCGATAGACGAACTGCGGTGTGACGTGCTCGCAGACGAAGAAGCCCACGACCGGCATGTTGATCTTGGGAATACGGATGGTGCGGAAGGCGGCATGCTCCGTCCTGCCCGCGACCTCGACGGCACGATCGAACGGCAGCGGCGCATCGGGATTGAGGCCCGCCTTCTTGAACGCCTCGTAGGCGATGTCGGCGCCGTCGGTGGCCAGCGCCACGTTGGCAAGACCGCCGCCGCCCTTGATCCACTCGCGGCGCTCGGCATTGAATTCGGTCGGCTCGACGATGCCCAGGATCTCGAAATAGTTGGAGTCGAAGATCATGAGCTGGTTGGCGGTGCCCAGCTTCTTGTGGAAGCCGCGCGGCTGGACCTGGAAGCCAAGCTTTTTGTAGGCCGCCTCCGCCGCGTCGATGCCGTCGACCATGACCACGACATGGTCGAGGCCCTTCACCGCTTTTTTCATGCCGGTTTCCTTTTGACCATGCCCATGCCCTTGGCGGTCATCACCACCTCGCCCTTCTGGTTGGTCGCGGTCCAGTGCTCGTGGATCACGCCGAAGTGCGGCTTGCTCTTCGACGGCACCTTGGCCGCGCACTCGACCCAGGCGGTCAACGTATCGCCCGGCCGCACCGGCTTCAGCCAGCGCAGCTCGTCGACGCCGGGCGAGCCCAGTGCGGTGCGCGTATCGAGGTAGTTGTCGACGAACAGGCGCATCAGCTTGGAAGCGACGTGCCAGCCCGAGGCGATGATGCCGCCGAACATCGAGCCCGCGGCGGCCGCGCGGTCGACATGGAAGCTCTGCGGGTCGAATTGGCGGGCGAAGTCGACGATCTCCTGCTCGGTGAAGCTCGTGGAGCCCAGCGGAAATCGGTCGCCGACGGTGTAGTTTTCCCAGTAACGCGGTTCACTCATCGGGGCCAAGATGCGGGGACAAAGGGCGAAAAACCAGCATTTTCAGAGCCTTGCCATCCGCTTGACCCAATTGCGAATGCCTCTTATCTTCTCTGCAATTGATTCGCATCTGCAAGGGTCGACGCTCATGTACGTCTGCATCTGCCGGGCAATTCGAGACCGCGACATCGATGCCGCTGTTCGCGCCGGCGCCCGCCGTCCCGCCGATGTGTTCAAGGCCTGCGGCCAGACTCCCCAGTGCGGCGGCTGTGCCTGCGACATGAGAAAGCAGATCGAGCAGACCATCGCGCGCGAGCAGGCGATGCCGCAGACGATGCTGGCGGCCGCCGACTGACGCGCCGAGCGCGTCACCCTAAGCCTTTGCGAAGGGTCTCTTAGGGCTCCTTGCCCTCGCCGATCTGGCTCTGCAGGTAGTTCTGCAAGCCCACCTTGTCGATCAGCCCGATTTCGGTCTCGAGGAAGTCGATGTGCTCCTCGGCATCCTCGAGGATGCGCACGGCGATCTCGCGGCAGACGAAATCCTTTTCCTTCTCGAACAGCGAGATCGCGGTCACGACGTCGGTGCGCGCCGTCGACTCGAGCTTGAGATCGGACGCCAGGCACTCCGGCACCGTCTCGCCGATGCCGAGGCGGCCCAGATCCTGAAGGTTGGGCAGGCCGTCGAGCATCAGGATGCGCTGCATCAGCGTATCGGCGTGCTTCATCTCGCCGATCGATTCTTCGTAGATCTTCTTGCCCAGCAGCTCGAAGCCCCAGTGCTTCATTATGCGGGCATGGAGGAAGTACTGGTTGATCGCGGTCAGCTCGTTCTTCAGGAGCTTGTTCAGTTCGGCGATGACTTGCGGACTACCCTTCATGACGAACCTCCAAAAACGCGACGATGAAAGCTAATTACGCCCCTGACCTGCGGATGCAACCGCTGAGGACGCAAGTGAGAACCGTTCGCTGGGATAAGTGGGGAATATACGCAGGCAGCGAGGACGCCTGCTGCGACAACAGGCCCGCGCAACCGACATACGCCTTCCAAAGTTGACGGATAGACCTGCAACGTCGGCCTTTCGGCCGCGTTTACCCGTGTCAGAGGAGATGCGTAATGTCTTTCGCCCCGATCAAGTTGCCGTATGCGGAAAACGCTCTTGAGCCCGTCGTCTCGGCCAAGACCGTATCGTTTCACTACGGCAAGCATCACAAGGCCTATGCCGACAACCTGAACAAGCTCGTGGAAGGCTCGCCCTACGCCACGATGTCCCTTGAGGAGATCGTCAAGAAGTCGGCCGGCAATGACAAGGAAAAGGGCATCTTCAACAACGCAGCCCAGGTCTGGAACCACGACTTCTATTGGCAGAGCATGACCCCGAAAGGCGGCGAGCCGTCGGGCAAGATCGCCGACGCGTTGAAGTCGAGCTTCGGCGGCGTGCAGGAATTCAAGGAAGCCTTCGCCAAGGCAGCCGTTGCGCAGTTCGGCAGCGGCTGGGCGTGGCTCGTGAAAGGCAAGGACGGCAAGCTCGAGATCGTCACGACCTCGAACGCCGACACGCCGATCGCCCACGGCAAGACCGCCCTGCTCACCGCCGACGTGTGGGAACACGCCTACTACCTCGACTACCAGAACCGCCGTCCCGACCACGTGAAGGACTGGCTCGACAAGCTCGCGAACTGGTCGTTCGCCGAGAAGAACCTCTAGACAGGAGACACGACGATGCTCGGCACCATCCTGCTCATTATTCTGGTCATTATTCTGATCGGTGCCCTGCCGACGTGGCCGTACAGCAGCGGCTGGGGTTACTACCCCAGCGGCGGCGCCGGCATCGTCGTGGTGATCCTGCTGATCCTGCTGCTGATGGGACGAATATAGTTCCCTCAGTAGCGGCCCTCAGTAACGGAAGGTGACGTTCACCGAGCCGTACTGATCCCAGCGATCGCGTTCGAAGAACTCCGGGCTGCGCAGCACCTGCGTGTAGCTGATGCGCACGCCACGGAAGAGAAAGGCGATGCCGGCACTGGCTTCGCCCACGAACGGGCGGTGCGTGACGCTCACGATGTTGCCGCCGGCGGTGTTGCCGTCGAGGACCAGGTTGCGCGCGACCGCCTCGCCGTTCAGGCCGACGAAGAAGTACCAGCCGAAGTCCTCGCCCACGAAGCCTTCCGAGCCCGGCAGCGCCGGCCTCGCGCGCGGCGGCCCGAAGTCGCTGCGCAGGTCCTTGCCGATGCGCACGATGCCGCCTGCACTGGCGAAGGTCTCGAAGTTGCCGAGCGTGGCGCCCAGACGCGGGATGAAGTCGTATTCGAGCTTCGGACTGTCGAACAGGACATTGTGTCCCGTGCGCCAGCGGCGTTCGAAGGTGAGACCTATCGTGGGCTCGTTGTACAGCTGGTTGGCCCAGCCGTTCGCCTGGCTGACGCCGATCAACTTGTGAAAGTTGTTCTGCACGAACTCGCCCCCGGCCGCCGGGCCCACGACGCCGAAGTCGAGCTGCAGCGTGTCCTGGCGAACCGGTTCGTCGCGGCCGGTTTTGGCGTCGTTGCGCTTGTAGGTCTGCTGCAGGGCGACGCTGGCATAGAGCCAGGCAGCGTAAGGCCGGTCGTTGAATATCGGCTGCGAGATATCCGTGTTCTGCGGCGTGTAGATGTTCTGGCCGACCGAAACGCCGACACGGCGGGTCACCGATGAAACCGCCGATTCGCCGAAGAAGGTCGGGATATTGGTCAGGGCCGCAATGCCCTCGGGCAGCGACGGCAGCGCGGGGGACAGCCAGCCAAAGCGAAAACCATTGGTGTAGTCGCGGTCGGACTTGCCGAAGCGGTTGAAGACGTCGTTCTCGACCTGGAAGCTGAAGATGTTGCGCAATTCGTCGGGATCGGGCGTGTCGTCGGTGGGCACCCTCTGCGCCGCCGCGGAAACGACACTCGCCATCAGCGCGGCGGCCGCCAGAATCAACAATCTCATGCACAAAACCCCTTAAGGGTTTCAAACGTCCCCGATCGCCGCAGGTTCCCTCAGCGCAGGTTCGCCGTCGCGCTTTTCGACCATAGCTGATCGCGCCAGCGCAGGACGATGGCCAGCGTCGCCGCAACGCCCACCAGACTGAAGATCGACCCGGTCACCGCAAAGCTGAAGTGCTCGACCATCGGGCCGGACAGCAGCAATCCCAGCGGTAGGCCGTAGACGGCCAGCATCCGCACGCCCATGACGCGACCGCGGAAGGCCGGATCGGCGGTACGCAGGAGGATGACCGCCATCGGCACCATGCAGAAGCTCTGCGCGAAGCCGATCACGAACAGCAGCGGCTGGCCGATCGCGGGAGTCGTGATCCAGGAGAAGACGAAGTTGAGCGAGAACCAGGCGATCGCGAAAGCGATCATGGTGCGCGCGGCGCGGATGCGGGCGCCGTTGGTGGAGAGCACGATCGACCCCGTCAGCGCGCCGCTGGCATAGATCGCGATCAGCCAGCCCAGCCCCGTCTGGTTCATGCCGTAGATGTCCTTGGCGACATAGGCCAGCAGCTGGCCCACGACCGGATAAGCAGCGAAGTTCATGAGGAAGGCGAGCAGGGTCGCCGCGCGCACGTCGGGCGTCGACCAGACGTAGACGAAGCCCTCGCGCAACGCCGCGAACGGCGACATCGCCAGCCGGCCCTCGCCCAGCACGCGCACGCGCTTGAGGCCGACATTGAGCGTGAGCGCGAAGCTCACCAGATAGACCAGGAACACCGCGGCGTAGGCGAGACCGGCGCCGAGTGCCGCCACGAGGGCCGCACCGCTCAACGCGCCGACAACGCGGGCGGAATCGGCGGTGGTGCGCGACACGCTCATGGCGCGCATCAGCAGTTCGGTCGGCATGGTCTCGCCGACCAGCAGATTGCGCAGCGTGATGTCCGACGGCCGCACCAGCCCGATGATCGTCGCCAGCACGAACACCGCGACCGGCGTGGCGTTGTGGCTGGCGAACAGAACGGTGAGCACCAGGGCGGTCGCGATATAGGTGCCGCGCATCGCGCAGAGCAGGTTGCGGTTGCCGAAGCGGTCGCCTGCCATGCCGTAGAACGGCGAGATCAGCGTGCCCAGGAACTGCAGCGAGCCGAAGATCGCCAGCGCCAGCACCGACTGGGTCGAGACCAGCACGAACCAGCCCAGGATCACGCCTTCCATCTCGAAGGCCCAGGACGCCAGGAGATCGGCCGGCCACTGAAAGCGGAAGCTGCGCACGCCGAACGGCGCCAGCGCCGGTATCCGCGCGATCAAACTCACGTCTTGTTTGTTTCCTCTCCCCCTTTATGGGGGGCGAGGCAAGGTACGCGCTCGGCATCGCAGGTGCAACGAACCGCCCCACTGCCGCAACCTTCCCCACGACCTCGCGTTCATACCTCGCCATCCACCGCGATTTTGCCCTGCAGTGCGCTGCGCCGGGCCTGCGCGACTGCCCATTCCCCAATCTCAACCCGAATTTCAGGAGATCCTCATGATGAACGCCAAACTGCTGGCCGCGATTTCGCTCGGCCTCGTCACTGCCGCCTGCGGCGCCCCCTACCAGCAGCGCCAGGTCGCGGCACCGTACGCCGAGCCCAGGGCCGCGACCGCTTCCGAGCGCAACTGCCTCGACTACGGCTTCACGCCGGGCAACATGGGTTATGACCGCTGCGTGCAGCGCGAGCAGGCGGCCCGCCAGGCCGGCCGCATGGACCGCAACTATGCCGAAGGACGGCTGGTCGATGACGCTCGCGGCGCCTGCTACGACTACGGCCTCGAGCGTGGCACCCAGCGCTACGACAATTGCGTGACGCGCGAAGTCGATGCCCGCCGCTACCGCGAGCAGGGCGACGTCTACAGCCCGAGCCGGACGAGCACGACCTACACGACGTACTCGACCGCGCCGGCCTACACGCCTTCGCCGACCTATTATCCCGACCAGCAGCGCCCCGCCGTCGGCGTGGCGGTCTCCACCGACGAGTTCGGCTTCCGCTACGACGGCCAGGGCAACCGGGTCGATCGCAACGGCCGTATCATCGATCCGCACAGCACCACGCGCTGAGGCAACGGGGCCGGGCCGCCTTGCGCGCGCCCGGCCTCTCCCGCTCGCGGCGACACACTCCGCATATACCCTGCGAATTGAAGGGATATCTGCCGCACCCCTTTCGTAATTGATGTGGTAAACCAACTCCCTATTCGCGACGTACACACCAAGTGCGCGACGTAAAGACCTAAGGGATTACTCGGACTTGCGTTGCGGGCCCACTCCGGGCAGGGTGCTAGGGATGCCGTCAAGCGGTCGACAGGGTCGGCCGATCCGCGGGTTTTGTATTGGAGAGAATCCGCGATGCTCGCGGCAGCCAAAAAGACCAAGTTTCAGCTCATCCTGATCAAGCCGACGCACTACGACGACGACGGCTATCCGATCACGTGGATGCGCTCGCATATTCCGTCGAACACGCTGGCCGCACTTTACGGGCTCGGCGCCGACAGCCAGCGCCGAGAAGTGCTGGGTCCCGACGTCGAGATCGTCATGCGCCCGATCGACGAGACCAATACGCGCGTGCGCCCCGACAAACTGATGGCGGAGATTCGTCGCACCGGCGGCAAGGCGCTCATCTGCCTCGTCGGCGTGCAGACCAACCAGTTTCCGCGCGCCGTCGACATCGCCCGCCCCTTCATCAAGGCGGGCTTCCCCGTTGCGCTGGGCGGCTTCCATATCTCCGGCTGCCTCTCGATGCTGCCGGTCACGCCGCCCGAGATCCAGGCGGCGATGGACATGGGCATCTCCATGTTCGCGGGCGAGGCGGAGGAAAACCGCTTCGACGAGGTGATGCGCGACGCCTTCAACGGCACCATGAAGCCGCTCTACAACTACATGGACAATCTGCCGAACCTCGAGGGCGAGCCCACGCCGTGGCTGCCGCCCAGCGCCGTGTCGCGCGTCGAAGGCGGCATGTCGAGCTTCGACCTCGGCCGCGGCTGCCCGTTCCAGTGCTCGTTCTGCACCATCATCAACGTGCAGGGCCGCAAGAGCCGCTTCCGCAATGCCGACGATCTCGAAGCCATCGTGCGCGACAACCTGCGCCAGGGCATCACGTCGTTCTTCATCACCGACGACAACATGGCGCGCAACCGCCACTGGGAAGACTTCTTCGACCGCCTGATCGAAATGCGCGAGAACGAAGGCATCGAGTGCCAGTTGATCATCCAGGTCGACACGCAGTGCCATCGCATCCCGAACTTCATCAACAAGGCGCGCTGGGCCGGCGTCTATCGCGTGTTCATAGGTCTCGAGAACGTCAATCCGGACAATCTGCTGGCGGCCAAGAAGCGCCAGAACAAGATCACCGAATACCGCAAGATGCTGCAGGCTTGGCACACGTCGGGCGCCTCCACGTGGGCGGGCTACATCCTCGGCTTCCCGGGCGACACGCGCGAATCGATCCTGCGCGACATGGAGATCATCAAGAAGGAACTGCCGCTCGACATCCTCGAGTTGTTCATCCTGACGCCGCTGCCCGGTTCCGAGGATCACCAGAAGCTCTGGAAGCAGGGTGTCTGGATGGATCCCGATCTCAACAAGTACGATGTCCATCATCGTTGCGTGCATCACCCGAAGATGAGCGACGCCGAGTTCGACCAGGTCTACAAGGAAGCTTGGAAGGCCTACTACACGCCCGAGCACATCGAGACGGTGACGCGCCGCCACGGCGCCATCCCCGGCCGCAACCCGGGCGAGGTCGCGAAGTTCATGACCATGTTCAAGGTCGTGTTCGAGGCCGAGGGCATCCATCCGCTGGAAGGCGGCGCGGTGCGCCTGAAGTATCGCCGCGACCGCCGCCACGGCCTGCCGATCGTGCCGCCGGGCATATTCCACGTGAAGCTCGCCGCCGAGTTCTGGAAGAAGCTCTCGATCTACGGCCGCCTCGCCTGGCAGGGGTGGCGCATCGGCCAGATGGTCAAGAACGACCCCAAGCGTCTCGAGTACACCGATCTCGCGCTCGAACCGGTGGTCGACGAGGACATGGACAAACTCTCGCTGTTCTCCGAGACGTCGGGCGGCGATGCCGCCGTCAGCAAGCGTCGCAGCGAGGATCTCGCCCGCGCCAAGAACGCCGCTGCCCACAACCAGAGGCTGGCCGCCGCCGAATAATCGGCGGCAGCGTCTTCTCCTGGCGTGGAGGTCGTTGTCGTCCTGAGCCGCAGGCGAAGGACCTAGCGCCCACCACGCACGACTTCGGTCCGTGCCCGATCGTTCCGTGAAGTCCTTCGCCTACGGCTCAGGACGACAGAAATCAGTGAACGGTCGGCTTCACCTGGTCGAGGCCGTCGGCGACGGTTGCGGAGATCGTGGTGCGGACCATCGAACGCTCCTTCGCATAGTCCCACGGCCGGCCGCGATGGAGCATCGCGCGATTGTCCCACATCACGACATCGCCCTGCCGCCACTTGTGGACATGGACGTATTCGCGCTTCGTCGTCTCGTCCATCAGCTCGGCCAGCAGCTGGCGCGCATTGCGATCGTCCATGCCGTCGATCGCATAGGCGTGGCTGGCGATATAGAGCGCGCGGCGCTTGTTGGTCGGGTTCAGCCAGTTCATGCGCCAGCGCACCGGCGGCAGCGCCTTGCGCTCCGCGGCATTGGCGAGATCGGGATGGATCTGGTCGCGGCTGTTGGCATAGGAGTGCGTCGCTACCGCATCGGTGAGCCTAGCCTGCAGGTCGGACGGCAGACGCTCCCACGCAAGGCGCGTGGAGGTGAACTCTGTATCGCCGTCGGCGCCCGGCAGCACGCGCGCGGTCAGCACCGAGGCAAGCGCCGGCGTCTTCTTGAACGAGGAGTCGGTGTGCCACAGCGCATTGGCCTGCGCGATGAGCACCTGGCGATCGGTCGGCGGCACGACGTGGCCGTCGGGGCCGAGATTGGTGAGGCGCGAATAGAAGCTGTTCTCTCCCAGGGACGCCGCCTTGGTGAGCTCGAGCGGGCCGAAGGCCCGGCTGAAGGCCACCTGGATGTCGTCGGCAATCGGCTGTTCGCGGAACAGCAGCAGAGAATGTTCCTCGAAGGCGCCACGCACGGCCTTGTAGGCATCGGCATCGATGGCGACGTCGAGGATGCTCACGCCGCGGACTTCGACGCCGAATCCCGGTCCCAAGGGCACCAGTTCCATGACGTTCCTCCTGTAGGTCTTCTTTCACAGATTTTACCGCACGGCGGCCCGGACCGGCTATAGTGGGTTTCTCCATGCCCCCCTCCTCTTTCGCTCCGCGTCTTGCCTTCGTGGCGGCCGCCACGCCTGCCGCCCGGGACGCCCGCAAGGTCCTGGAGAAGCGCTATGGCGCCGTGCAGCCGGCCGAGGCTGACATCATCGTGGCCTTGGGCGGCGACGGGCTGATGTTGCAGGTCCTGCACCGCCACATGAACCGTCGCATTCCGATTTTCGGCATGAACCTCGGCACCGTGGGCTTCCTGCTGAACACCTATCGCCCAGGTGGCCTGCCGGCCCGCCTTCAGGAGGCCCGCCGGGTGACGCTCAATCCCTTGCGCATGATCGCGCGCACGACGCGTGGCTCGACCAAGGAATTGATCGCCATCAACGAGGTCTCGCTGTTCCGGTCGAGCCGCCAGACCGCGCGCATCAGCGTCTCGGTCGACGGCAAGGAACGCCTGCCGGAGCTTCACTGCGACGGCGTCATGGTCGCCACGCCGGCGGGCTCGACCGCCTACAACCTCTCTGTCCATGGCCCGATCATTCCGCTCGGCACGGGCCTGCTCGCCCTGACACCGATCAGCGCCTTCCGTCCACGGCGCTGGCGCGGCGCGCTGCTGCCGCGCCACGCCGAGGTCGAGTTCACAGTGCTCGACCCGCGCAAGCGCCCGGTCGCCGCCGCCGCCGACTCAGACGATGTCGCCAACGTCGATACCGTGAAGGTGACCGAGGCGAACGACATTGAGCTCACGTTGCTGTTCGACCCGGAGCACGACCTCGAGGAGCGCATCCTCAAGGAACAGTTCAATCCTTGACTTTTGATTGCGGTAAACGCAATATCAGGTCGCGGGGACCCGGAGCCCGTGGCCAAGGCCAGAAGCGCGGGGATCATGGGAGACGCCGGACGGTGGGCCGGATCAAGCACGGTGCGATCTCGCCCGCTATATTCTCGCTATTTTAGCGGTTACTTTTAGTAACCGCCTCGGCAGCGCTCAGGCTCATGTCTGTTGGACCGGGAGCCTCCGGATCGCTCATCAATCCGAGCGAGCCGGAGGCTCGCGGTCCGGAAGATCAAGCCCTCGTCGTGATACCACCGTCGACGACCAGCAGGTGGCCGTTCACGTAGGACGCTTCATCCGACGCCAAGAACAGCGCGGCGTTGGCGGTGTCCCAGCCGGTGCCCATCTTGCCTGTCGGCGAGGCCTTGTGACGGATGGCGATCATCTTGTCGTAGGCCTGGTTATGGTCGGTCTCGCCCTTGGCGTACTGCTCGGCGAGGAAGTCGATCATCGGCGTGTGCATCAGGCCCGGCAGGATGGCGTTGCAGCGAATGCCCTTCTCCGCGTACTGCGAGGCGATCGCCATGGTGAGCGAGTTCACCGCGCCCTTGCTCGCGTTGTAGGCGAGATAGGTCACGCCCTTAGGCGAGCGGATCGAGGCGATCGAGCTCACGTTCACGATCGCGCCCTTGCCCTGCTTCTCCATGATCGGCAGCACGTGCTTGGCGGTGAGAAAGAAGCTCTTCACATTGACGTCGAAGACGAGGTGCCACTCGTCCTCGGAAAGTTCGACTGGACCGCCGGTCGAGCCGATACCGACGTTGTTGTCGAGGATGTCGATGCGTCCCCACTTGGCCATGCAGGCGTCGACCATGGCCTTGACCTGTGCCGTGTTGGACGCGTCGCACTCGAAAGCGGCTGCCTCGCCGCCCTCTTTCGCGATCAGCCCGACGGTCTCTTCGGCGGCAGCACGCTTGCGGTCGACGCAGAACACCTTGGCGCCCTCGCGCGCGAAGGTAACGGCGGTGCACTTGCCGTTGCCCCAGCCCGGGCCGCTCGACCCGGCACCCACCACGATTGCTACCCGATCCTTCAGCCTTCCCGTCATTGGTTCTCTCCCTTTACAGGGAGCCTAGCACGGGCCTCACGCCCAGCAGCACCAGCTGCGACTCCTCGGTATCGCTCCACGGTCCGGTATCGGTGATGTCGATGCGCTTGCCGACCTGGTGGACGACCGAGCGCCGGTCGGGACTGTCGCGAAAGCGCACGATGCCCTTGCCGCGCAGCACCGCCGCGTCGTGCAGCACCTCGAGCAGGGCCGCGCGATCGACCGGCTCGGGCCAGCTGTACGACCAGCTGCGGAAACTGTTGGCGGGAGTCGGCTTTTCCGAAGCCCCGCGGCGGTCGAGACCGAACAGGAGATCGAGCGGCACCTCGCAGTGCCGGGCTTCGAGCACCGGCGCTGTCGAGTGCGTCGACAGCCAGCAGCGCATCACCGCGAGGTCGTCGGCGAGATCCACCTTGTTCAGGACGATCAGATCGGCGGCCTGGAGTTGCCGCAACACGGTGTCGCCGACACGCTTGTCCGCCGCCCGCTCGCGGACCTGGTCCGCATCGGCCACCACGACGACACCGTCGCGCGACAGCCGCTCGTCGAGCACGCCCAGGTCGGCGATGCGGCCGGGATCGGCGACGCCCGAGGCTTCGACTACGATGTGATCTATCCCCTCGGGACGATCGAGCAACTTCAGCACCGTCTCGACCAGAGAGTCGCCGATGGTGCAGCACACGCAGCCATTGGCGAGCGCGATCGTATCTCCGCCGTGACGCGCGATCAGCTTGCCGTCGATATCGAGCGCACCGAAGTCGTTCACCAGTACGGCGAACCGGCGCCCCTCGACGCCAGCCAGCAGGCGATTGAGCAGGGTCGTCTTGCCCGCGCCCAGGAAGCCGCCAATGACGGTGAAGGGGATCGGCGCCGTCATCCCTTCGGCGCCTCGAATATCTTGCCGCCCAGCATCGTGCCCCAGACGCCTACATCCTTCAGCTTCACCGGCGGCACGGCCAGCGGGTCGTCGTCGAGGATGGCGAAGTCGGCGCGCTTGCCCACGTCGATGCTGCCCAGCTCCTCGTCAAGCTTCAGCGTGTAGGCCGCGCCCAGCGTGATGGCGCGGAGCGCATCGGCGACGGAGATCTTCTCGGCCTCGCCCAGGGTGCGGCCCGAGGCGGTCAACCGGTTGACTGCGCACCAGGCGGTGAACAGCGGGCCGATCGGCGTCACCGGTGCGTCGCAATGAATGGCGAAGGGCACGCCGGTCGCCAGTGCCGTGCCGCAGGCGTCCATGCGCTCGGCGCGTTCGGGTCCCAGCGTCTTGGCGTAATGGATGTCGCCCCAGTAGAAGAGGTGATTGGCGAACAGATTGGCGCACATGCCCAGCGCCTTCATGCGGCGGAACTGGCCGGCGTCGGCCATCTGGGCGTGCTGCAAGGTGTGGCGATGATCCCAGCGCGGTGCGGCGACCAGCGCCTTCTCGACCGCCTCGATCGCGACTTCCGACGCCTCGTCGCCGTTGGTGTGGATGTGCACCTGGAAGCCTTCGCGATGGTAGTCGAGCACCATCTTGTCGATCTCGTCGGGCCCGGTGTTCCAAACGCCGTTGGGTGTGCCGTCGTAATAGCCCGGCCAGCGCATGCGCGCCGACAGGCCCTGGATCGAGCCGTCGGTGACGAGCTTCACCAGCTGGAATCGGAGCTTGTCGTTGTTCCGGCGCATCAGCTCGCGCAGTCGGGGGATCCCCTCGGAAGTCGGCACCGAAGCGCCCGCGAAAGCGGGCAGCAACCGGATCGGGAAGGCATCGGAGGAACTGGCCTTCACATAGCCGTCGACGGTGCCGCCCGGCAGCGGATTGTGCAGGTCGGTTGCGGTGGTGACTCCCGCGAGCTGGGCGACCTTGGCGAAGCCCCAGGTCGACGCCTCGTCGCTCAGAAGGTCGGCGAGTTCGATGCCGGCGGCGCGATAGGCGAGATACTTGGCGCTGAACTCCGCGAGCTCGCCGGTCGGCTCGCCGCGCGCGTCCTTCACGATGCCGTGGACGTTGGTTTCGCGCGTGATCCTGGCCTTGGCCATGACCGGCGTATTGGCGTTGAGGACGTGGAAATTGGAATGGAGCACAAGTACCGGGCGCTCGGTCGAGACCTTGTCCAGGTCAGCGATGTTCATGCGCCGGCCGGTGAAGTAGATCGGATCGAAGCCCCAGGCCAGGAGCGTCGAGCCGTCGCGGGGCATGGTCTTCTCGTAGGCCTGCAGCGCCGCCACGACTTCCTCGAGGGTCTTGAGGCCGGCCGAGCGCTTGCCGTCCGGGCTGGTGCGGTCGAAGTAGCCGACATAGGGGAATTTCCAGACGCCGCCTTCGTACGCGTGGCTGTGGCCCTCGACGAAGCCCGGCAGGATCACCTTGTCCTTGAAGCGTTCATCCAGGTCGAACTTGCCCCAGCCCTTCAGGCTCTCGAGCGAGCCCGCTCCCAGGATGCGGCCGTCCCTCACGGCCACATGGGTGGCGAAGGGCTGGCTCGGATTCATGGTGACGATGCGGCGGGCGGCGTAAACAATGGTGCTCATGAAAACGGAGAGTAATGCATGACCGCGGACAAGCACGAACATTTCATGCGCATCTGCCTCGAGATCGGCGCCGAGGCCGACAAGCAGGGCAACATGGGGGTGGGCTCGGTGATCGTGAAGGATGGCGAGATCGTGGGCCGCGGCCGCAACCAGATCCGTACGGCCAAGAGCCCCCTGATCCATGCCGAGACCGACGCCATCGCCGATGCCTGCAAGACCCTGGGCACCGACGACCTGTCAGGCACGACGCTCTACACGACGATGGAGCCCTGCCCGATGTGCGCCGGCGCCATGCTGCAGGCCAAGATCGGCAACTGGGTCGTGGGCGGCCGCTTCAAGTCGGTCGGGCGCACCGACCTTGGGCAGTATTCGATCGAGACCTTCGCCAAGTTCGTGGCCGCCGACATCCAGATCACGTCGGGCGTGCTCCAGCAGGAATGCGAGACGCTGCGCGGCCGCTTCTACTTGCGCAAGTGATGCGTCAGCGCGAGGCCGATACAATGGCGTAGCGCCTTCACCGGCACCTTGTCCCTTGCATCGAAGACGATGGCGCGCTTGCCTTCGTAGCGGAACGTGTCGGGGTAGAGTTCCATGAACTGCCCGACGAGGCCGCTCTGGCAGTGAAAGTAGATCGCGTAACCGTCGCCCTTTCTTAAACAGTCGATGCGCACGGTCGTGCCGCTGCCAGTCTCGGTAGTGAGATAGCTGGGCTGGCCCCACTTCAAGGCCTCGCTGAGCGCACCGACACCCTTCGTGCGTGCCGCCGTCTGGAAAACCAGCTCGCGCAACGTCATCAGCTGGCGACGCAGGTTCGCCGGGTAGGCCCCGAAGACAGCAGCGACCGCGGGATCGGCGAAACGTTTCATCGCTAGACCTTAGCACGCAGGACGTGAAATGCTCTGCGCAACGATAAAAACAGGAGGAAGCTCATGCTTCGACGCACGTTCGTGTCCGCGCTTGGCGCGGCCGCTGTCGCCGCGCCTGCCCTCGGCGACACGTGGCCGACACGCCAGGTCAAGGTTGTGATCCCCTACCCGCCCGGCGGCCCGACCGACGTCTCGATCCGCATCGTCCTGGAGAAGACGGGCCGCCTGCTCGGCCAGCCAATCCTGTTCGACAATCGCGGCGGCGCGTCGGGCATGATCGGCGCGGAGTATGCCAAGACCCAGCCGGCCGACGGCTACACTTTCCTCGGCCACACCATCGCGATGATGGCGATCACCCGGCACCTGCAGCCAATCCCGTTCGATCCGGAAAAGGACTTCCTCACCGTCGCGCGGATCGCGACTTCGTGGGGCGCGATGGCCGTTCATCCCTCCGTGCCGGCGAAGACCGTGGCCGAGCTCGTAGACTATGTGAAGGCCAACCCCGGCAAGGTGAACTGGGGCTCGGCCGGCCTCGGCACCATCACGCAGCTCTATGGCGAGATGCTCAATCTCGAGGCCGGTATCAAGATGGTCCACGTGCCCTACAAGGGCAGCGCGCAGGCGACCAACGACCTGTTGAGCGGACAGGTACAGGTGCAGTTCGACTCGACCGTGCTGCCGCATATCCAGGCCGGGCGGTTGCGCGGCCTCGCCATGCTGGCCGACACGCGCTGGCCACACAGGCCCGAGATGCCGACGCTCAAGGAAGCCGGCTACGGCAAGCAGGGCGGCGACAGTTGGTTCGGCCTGCTGGCGCCTGCCGGCACGCCGGCGCCGATCGTGGCGCGCATGACGCAGGCGATCGACGAGGCGCTGAAATCGTCAGAAGTTGTCGAGAAGCTCGACGCCGGCGGCCTCAAGCCCACCTATCTCGACCCGGCGGCGATGCGCGCCGAGATCGACGTCGAGAGCAGATACTTTGCCGACATCATCAAGCGCGGCCACGTCACGCTGAACTAGTAGCGCTTGCGATTGGCGAACATCGCGTCGGTCTCCGCCGCGAGCACGCCGCCCAACAGCATCGGCTTGGAGAAGCTCGCGGCATTGACCACGTCCTGGGCCGAAATCCTGATCGGATCGCCGACCGACGCGACCAGCGCGGGGCTGAAGGCGGAGCTGGCGAAAACCACGCCGCCAATCCTGGTCCAGATCAGCGCCGTCATGCACATCGGACAAGGCTCGCAGGTCGTGTACAGGATCCTGGTCTCCCAGCCCTTGTTGCCGTGCTTGGCGACATAATCGTTGATGCAGACGATCTCGCCGTGCAGGACGGGATTCCTGTAGGAATCGTTCACGCCTTCGGCAACCACGTCGCCCGTCGCCGCTTCGGTGATGACTGCGCCGTACGGGTAATAGGCGTTCTTCCTGCCTTGCTCGATCGCGCGTCTCATCGCCTGTTCATGGCGCGCCATCGAGACCGGCGGCAGCGCCGCTCGCGCGGGCCTGGCTCCCGGCACGCAGATCAGCCCTCCCAGCCCGAGCAACAGCGAACGTTTGGAAATCATGCACGAGACCCTTTTGTCGCAAACCAGGCGCGCGGCCAGAAGCAGGACAGCGCCAGTGCGGCCAGCAATCCACTGCCAGCCGTGGTGAAGGCAAAGCGGTACCCCGTCATGAAGTCCCCAGGGGAACCTCCTTGGGCCGCGTGCGCATGGAGCGCCGTCAGCACCGACGCGCCGCTCACGATGCCAATGGTGCGGGTGAGCAGTGCCAGGCTGCCGGCGACGCCGCGGTCGCGGGTGGCGAGCGTGTCCGTCACGAGGTCGGTATAGGCCACGGTCAACAGTCCCTGGCCGAAGCCCTCGACGATCAGCAGCAGCGCCACAACCGGCACGGTGGTGGTCGCCGTCGTGAAGCCGAGTGGCAGGAGACCAAGCCCGACCAACGCGACGCCCGTGAAAGCCGTCGTGCGGCGGCCGATGCGCGGGACCAGCAGGGCCGCAATCGGCGCGCCTGCCAGCCCGCCACTGAAGGCCAGTGCGAGCACAAGCCCGCTTGCGAGCGCCGAGAGCTTGAGCACGTTCACGAGGTAGTACGGCGTCAGCAGCAGGATCGCGAAGCCCGCGAGGTTGGCGAGCGCATTCATCGCGTTCGGCACCGCGAAGGCCGCATCAGCGAACAGCACCGGCCGGATGATCGGCTCGGCGACCGTGCGCGAGTGCCGGATGTAGGCGTAAAGCGTGGCGAGCGCCGCCGCGAGCAAGGTCGCATCGAGCCAGCCCGGCACGGCCGGGCGCTGCGACAGTACCAGCGCCAGCAGCAAGGCGCTCATGCAGGCTGCCAGCAGCAGTGCCCCCGGCGCATCGAACGGCCGCTGCTCCGGGCGTGGCGAAGGCAACAGGCCTGACAGCACGAGCGTGACGACGGCAATGGGCACGCGCATCCAGTAGACGGCGGGCCATCCCCAGAGCTCGACAACAAGGCCGCCCAGCAGCGGCCCGATCGCGGCGGCGAGCGACATGGTCATGGCGAAGCCCGTGAGCGCGCGCAGCCGCTGATCGGCCGGGTAGACAGAGGTGGCGAGGGCCGGCGTACAGGACAGCGCGAGCGCAGTGCCGACGCCCTGCGCCGCACGCGCCCACAGGAAGAGCGGCCAGTCGGGCGCTGCGGCGCAGGCGGCACAGCCCACGGCGGAGACAGCGAGACCGATGCGGAAGATCAGGCGGTGGCCGAACAGGTCGCCCAGCTTGCCACAGACCAGCATCAGCGAGCCGTAGACAAGCACGTAGCAGACGACGATCCACTGCACGTCGCCGAGTTGCAGCTTGAAGTGCGCGGTGATCGCCGGCAGGGCAACGTTGACGGCGATGTCGAGCGGGGCGAGCGACGCGCCCAGCCCGACGATCATCAAGCCGAAGGCTGGCGCGAGGCCGGAGGCCGGGCGCAGGCTCAGAGGTGCGCGCCCAGGAATGCCATCATGCGCTCCCACGCCTTCTTGGCGGCGACCGCATCGTAGGCGGCGCTCTTCTCGTTGGCGAAGGCATGCGCCGCGTCGTAGCGATGGACCTCGGGCTTGTTGCCCGCCGCGATCATGGCCTTCTCGAACTCATCGACGATCCTGGGCGTGCACCAATCGTCGGTATTGGCGAAGTGGCCCTGCATCGGCACTTTGATCCGGCCAGGGTCGGCCAGCGCTGTGGGTGGCACGCCGTAGAACGGCACGCCGCAGGCGATACCGGTGATCCGCGCGCAGGCTGCGATGGTGAGCGCGCCGCCGAGGCAAAACCCCATGACGCCAACCTTGCGGCTCATGCCCGCGAGATGCTTCACGGCGCCCGCGATGTCCTGGTCCGAGGCACCGACGAAATCGAGGCCGCTCATCATATGGTTGGCCTCGTCGGGCTTCTGCGTCACGCGACCCTTGTAGAGATCGGGCGCAAGCGCGTTGTATCCGGCCGCAGCGAAGCGGTCGGCCACGGCCTTGATCTGGTCGTTCAGTCCCCACCACTCCTGGATGACGACGATGCCAGGTTTTCCGCTACCGGCCTCCGCCAGGTAGCCCTTGCAGGCCGAGCCGTCGGGACGCTTGAAGTCGATCATGCCGCCCATTTATTCCCCCTAAAGCAGTGCTCTGAGTTCGGTCTTGAGGATCTTGCCGTAGTTGTTCTTCGGCAGCGCGTCCACGAACTTGTAGTCCTTGGGCCGCTTGAAGCGCGCGATATTGTCGAGGCAGAGCCGGTCGAGTTCCGCCGGTGCCAGCGTGGCCCCCGGGCGCGCGACGACGAAGGCCACGACCTCCTCGCCCCATTCCGGATGCGGCCGGCCGACGACCGAGCATTCGGCGACGGCAGGATGGAGGTTCAGCACGTCCTCGATCTCGCGCGGATAGATGTTGGTGCCGCCCGAGATGATCATGTCCTTCGAGCGATCCTTCAGCGTGAGGAAACCATCGGCATCGAAGGCGCCGACGTCGCCGGTCCACAGCCAACCCGCACGCAGGGACTTGGCCGTCGCCTCGGGATTGTTCCAGTAGCCTGCCATCACCGTGTCGCCTTTCACGATGATCTCGCCGACCTCTCCGGTCGGGACCTGCTTGCCGTCCTCGTCGACAACGCGGACCTCGACGCAGGCATCGGGCAGGCCGGCCGATGCCAGCCGCTCTTCCCAGCGCGGGTGATCGCGCAGCGCGTGGAGCTCGCGCGACAGATGGGTGATCGTCATCGGGCTCTCGCCCTGGCCGTAGAGCTGGCAGAGCACGTTGCCGAGGGTCTCCATCGCGCGCTTAAGGTCGCTCACGTACATCGGGGCGCCACCGTAGGTGATGAGGCGCAGGGCGCCAGGCCTGAGGTCGCTCACGGCCGGATGCTCGATCAGCCGCTTCACCATGGTGGGGGCGAGGAAGATGCTGCAGTCGGGCCAGCAGTTCATCAGCCCCACCGTTTCGGCCACGTCGTAATGCCCGCTCTCGGGAAAGACCTGCACGACCCCGCGCGCGATCATCGGGAAATTCCACAGCCCCGAGCCGTGGCTGATCGGCGCGGCGTGCACCATCGAGCTGCCGGCCGGCGGCCGGTCGACGTCGGCAAAGTAGTTGAGCGTCATCGCCAGCAGATTGCGATGGGTGAGGATGGCGCCCTTCGGCCGGCCCGTCGTGCCCGAGGTGTAGAACAACCAGGCTGGATCGGTGGGCTCGGCGTCGGCCATCGGCGTCGGATCGCCGACGGCCATGAAGGTATAGGGACGCGTCGTGATATCGACGATCTCCTTCAGCACCGGCGCGTCGCGCGCGGCCTCGGCGATCGGGGCGGCAAGGTCGGGCGTGACGAAGCAGAGCTTCGCGCCGGAATTCTCGAGGATGAACGCGAACTCCTTGGCGTGCAGCTTGGCGTTCATCGGCACCGCGCAGAGGCCGGCATGCCAGATCGCGTACATGACCTCGATCGACTCGACGCAGTTGGTCATGGCAAAGGCCACGCGATCGCCCGTCGCAAGACCGAAGCGGCCGCGCAGGTGCATGCTCATCACCGATACTTTTCGCCAGAGGTCGCGATAGCTGAGATAGGGCTCGCTGCCGCGCGCCAACGCCGTGTGGTCGCGGAATTCCTGCGCCGAGCCGAGCAGCAGATGGGCGATGTTCATGGTGGCCCCACTATTGCAGGCCGCGCGACGACCACGCAATGTGAGGCCCATGCAAGAATTCGATTTCGCCATCGTCGGCGCCGGCATCGCCGGCGTCTCGGCCGCCTACCACCTCGCACCGCGTGCCAAGGTGATCATCCTCGAACGCGAGCACGTGCCCGCCTATCACACCACCGGCCGCTCCGCTGCGCTGCATTCGGAGACCTATGGCAGCGCCCTGATCCGTGCCGTCACGGTAGCCACCGGGCGTTTCTATCGCAATCCACCGCAGGGCTTCGCCGATCACCCCGTGCTGACCCCCCGCGGAGCCCTGGTCGTGGGCCGCGCCGAGCAGCAGAACGCCGTGCAGAAGGCGGCGGCCGAATACGCTTCGCTGGTCCCGAGCGTACGTTGGCTGGAGCCGGCGGAGGTGCTCAGACATCAGCCGCTGCTCAAGCCCGAGACTGCTGGCGGCGGCGCGGTCTTCGAGCCCGAGGCCGACGACATGGACGTGGCAGCCATCCATGCCGGCTTCCTGCGCGGTGCGCGCGCCCATGGTGCCGTGCTGCAGGTCAATGCCGAGGTCGCGGCTCTCGACCGCAAGGAGGGCCGCTGGGTGATCCGTCTCGCCAATGGCGAGACGATCGCGGCGACCAACATCGTGAACGCCTCGGGCGCCTGGGCCGACGTCGTGGCGGGGATCGCGGGCGCCAGGCCGGTCGGTCTGGTCCCCAAGCGGCGGACGGCCTTTACCTTCGATGCTCCCGCCGGGGCAGAACTCGAGAAGATGCCGATGGTCATCGATTTCGACGAGACCTGGTACTTCAAGCCGGAAGTCGGCCAGTTTCTCGCCTCGCCCGCGGACGAGACACCCTCGCCGCCCTGCGACGCGCAGCCCGACGAAATGGACGTCGCCATCGCCGTCGACCGCATCGAGACGGCCACGACGCTGCAAATACGCCGGCTCAAGAACAAGTGGGCGGGCCTGCGCAGTTTCGTGCCCGACAAGAATCTGGTCGTGGGCTACGGTACGCTGCCGGGATTCTTCTGGCTCGCGGGCCAGGGTGGCTACGGGATCCAGACCGGCGCGGCGGCCGGCCGGCTGGCGGCGAGCCTGGCGCTCGACGGCACGCTGCCCGGCGATATCGTCGACCTCGGGGTCACCGAAAAAGCCCTCTCGCCGCTGCGCTTCACGCAGCATTGATCGCGCGCGCCTTCTCGCGGGCCACGCAAAGGTCCATTGTTGGGGGCGTATTTCCCGGCTTCGGGTACTGCTTTCCACGGAGTTCGACATGACCAAACACCGCCTGCTCGTCGCTTCCGCCGCGCTCCTGTTCGCCGTCGGCAGCGCGGCGTCGGTCGCGTCGGCGGGAACCAACAAGGTCAAGTGCGGCGGCGGCAACTCCTGCAAGGGCACCAGTGCCTGCAAGACCGCCCAGAACTCCTGCAAGGGACAGAACTCGTGCAAGGGCATGGGCTGGAGCGAAACCAGCACCGAGACCGAGTGCACGTCCAAGGGCGGCAAGGTCCTCTGACTTTTTTCTTCCGCGCTTTTCGGGCGCGGAAATAATTAGCAGATATGATTTCAAGCTGGGGTCATTCACAGGCGTGTGACCACGCCGCTGGAGGAGCGCATCGCTCCTCGACCGACATGAGCGATCGGAACGGCAAGCTTTGGCACCAACGCATGCCACCCACGTTGGTAGTTACGATATACTCAAACACACGTGATGGTTCGGCGGGCTGCGACACGCGCCTGTGATCGGCTGCGCACCCGGCCGACAGCTAGAGTCGATCATCATGTGATTCAATTCCGACAACCCGGCGTGTGTTCGTTTCTAGAGGGAGAATTAGACGAAGAATTCTTTCGTTATGACGGCGGCCGCCGTGTTCGCCGCTGGCACCCTGGCCACTTCGGCCGCCAACGCCCAGAACCCCAGCAGCCCGTCGTTCGGCGATGACTCGCTGGCCTGCAAGGGCCAGAACGCCTGAAAAGGCCAGGGCTGGGTTTCGGCCAAGAGCCGGCTCGACTGCCCGGCTGCCGGCGGTTCGCCGACGGCATTCTAACGTCGCTGCCTGGACGAGCAGTGGGCGCCCTGACTCCACCGGCGGCGCTTTCTTTTTGTTTCCCGAACTTGGGCAAGGCGTTCGGACCGTCGCGTCAACTTCACACGGCCTCACAATGCCTCAAGAAAATGTGAAACATATTCCTTCCCATCCGCGGGGGTTTAACTATCGTATCAAAAGTGCAGGGCTGTCCTGCAACTTTGGGATAGGAGACAATACTATGACCAAGAACTCGCTTTTCGCGGCCGCTGCTTCCGTTTTTGCCGCCACGACCTTCATGGCCGCGACCGCTTCGGCAGCGGTTCCTTGCGCCGGCGCGAATGCCTGCAAGGGCCAGAGCGCCTGCAAGGGTGCCTCGAACGC
>CAIMEE010000094.1 GCA_903839865.1 Enhydrobacter aerosaccus
ACCGAGACCGACAAGCATCGCTGGATGATGCCGGACATCTTCGTGGACCTGGCCAAGGGTCGCGAGCGCGGCTGCTTCGACTACATGATCATCGAGGACAGCTCGATGGTGCCCTACACCTACAAGGGCAGCCACGACACCTATCTCAAGTACGGCGCCAGCTCGCCCAAGCTCGATCCCGCGGTGCTGGTGCCGTGGCTCGCGATGGCGACCAAGCATCTCGGACTCGTGCCGACGCTCTCGACCTCGGAGTATCCGCCCTATCTTCTGGCGCGGCTGGTGAACTCGCTCGATCACACGACCGAGGGCCGCATCGGCTGGAACTGCGTCACCGGTTCGAACGACGGCGCCGCCGAGAACTACGGCAACTCGGGCCAGCGGCCGCACGACGAGCGCTACGAGGTCGCCGACGAATTCGCTGACGTGGTGACCCGCCTGTGGGAGGCCTGGGACAAGGACGCGATGGTCCTCGATCCCACCATCCCGATGTTCGCCGACGGCAAGAAGGTCCGTCCCATCCATCACGAGGGCAAGTACTTCAAGGTGCGCGGGCCGATCAACGCGCCGCGCTCGCCTCAAGGACGGGTGCCGATCTGCCAGGCCGGCGGCTCGCCGCGCGGGCAGGCGTTTGCGTCCAAGTGGGCCGACACGATCATCACCAACGCCGTCTCGGTCGAAGGCATGAAGAGCTTCCGCGAGGACGTGCGCCGGCAGGCGGCGTCGTACGGGCGCAATCCCGACGACGTGAAGGTGCTCTATCTCGCCTATCCGATCGTCGATACGACGATGGAGGCCGCGCGCGAGCGCCGCCGCCTCGAGCAGGAGGATTTCGGCAAGCATCTCGACCTGCAGCTCTCGGGCATGTCGCGGCTCACCAACATCGACTTCGCGCAGTTCGATCCGGACCAGCCGCTGCCCGAGCATCTGCGCACCAACGGCCACCAGTCCTCGCTCGCCAAGTGGATCGGCAAGACGCCGCGTTCGCTCGCGAGCGGGCTCAACAGCCGCCAGGGCATCGACCTGGTGGGCACGCCCGACCATGTCGCGGGCCTGATGCAGGACATCATGCAGGAGGTGGGCGGCGACGGCTTCCTGCTGTTCAACGCCCATTTCGACCGGCGCTACATCATGGAAATCTGCGACGGGCTGGTGCCCGAGCTGCAGCGCCGCGGCCTCACCCGCAAGGCCTACGCCCACACGCACCTGCGCGACAACCTGTTGGAGTTCTAGGTCTTCCGCGCCCGCCACTGCCGGTAAGGATCGACCAGCTCTTCCGGCAAGGACGATTCGAAATCGCGATCCAGGGGGAACTGCGGCATCGCGCTGTCCACGGCGTCGAGAAGGGCCATGCCCTGCTTCAGGTCCTTCGGCCGCTTCAGGGCGTCTCTCTTGGCCTGGCGCGCGAGCCACAATTTCTGCAGCGCAAACCATCGCGGGTCTGGCGCCACGATGCGCACCGGCAAGCCGTTGCGGCAGATGACGACGCGATCGACGGTGCGCCCTTCGACAAGCCATTCCTGCTCGGGCAACGGCACCGGCCTCGGCCTGTCCAGGCGCGACAGCGTGCCGGCGCGAGAGGGAGCCGCGAGAAGCTCGAATTCGTAGGCCTTGTCGTTACGCGCCTGGAAGGTGCGCTCGCTGTTGACCGTGAATGTCGGATCGACCGCTTTCAACATCGGCCACACGACAGGATCCTGGCGTTCCGCGTCCGCCCACGACCAGGCCATGTCGAAATCCTGCGTCTCGTCCGGAGCGTCGCGGATGAAGCCGCCGGCCTCGACGGCATAGGCCGGCATGGCGCTGGTTCCCACCACCAGCAGATGGCCGTCGAGCAGCCTGCGACGGTCGGCTTCCTGCAGGAGCGGGCCAGCGGCGTCGGCGAGCATCGGCACCCGCAACGCCCGGCAGAGTCGTGCCGTCTCCGTCAGTGACCGCAGACTTTCTTCGCGCCGCGTCTTCAGCGCCGACTTGTTGTCGTGATAGTTCCTGAACCTGGCGTCCTGGTCGGGCGACCAGGGACCCAGACTCTTGCCATTGCCGCCGCGATCGTGAATTTCATACAGATAGGTGCGGCCGGCGATCTGCTTGCGGCGCAAATCGTAAGGCAACACGGCAAGCGCCTGTTCGGCCTCGATCCAGACCTTGTAGTGCATCTCGAGATTGACGAGCACGCGCGCCTGCTCGTCGGAAAAAGGCACAAGGGCCACGGCCGTTTATCCCGCAATTCTCAGATATAATAAAATGTGGGATAAAAAGAGGGAATTGTCCATAGGAGCGGCATTTTATGGATTTTTATCCCACATTTCTATGAGATTAGAAAATGTGGGATAGTCGTGTTGATATCAATGATATCATTGATATCACGGGGTGTGGCCGGAGTTGGGACAAGCGCCGCAAAACCCAGGCAGGTCAAGCTTTTACGTGTCCCAGGATTTGGGGACATTCGCCCGCTAGCCTGCCTTGCGATGGCCGTCCTTGGTCATGTCGAGATGGATGGTCTGGGGCGCGGTGTAGAACCATACGGTGATCGCGCGGCCGGTGAGGTAGGCGGCGAGGAACGCCGCTCCCGCGCCCAGCACGCCGAACTTGCCCGACGGGCGGTTCATGAGATCGGACGTCACCAAGCGCCCGATCGTCGCCAGGAACAGCAGCAGCGCGGCGCCGAAGCCGTCCCACGTGTACTGGATCTTCACCACACGGCGCTCGTAATCCTTTACCGCCTTCAGGATCACGCCCATGCCGAGGCCGATGGCGAGGCCGACCACGATGGCGATGACCCACAGTTCGAAGCGCTTGCCCGGCGACACCACCAGCAGTTCCGCCGCCACGACGATGGCGATCAGCGGCGGCACAGCCCAACCGCGGCCCGACACGGGGCGCTCCACCAGCTCATGACGGATCGACCACAGGCAGATCAGCGCGAGCACGATCAGCAGGATGTGGAGATAGACGAGGCTTTTCATATGAGGGGGTCTTCGAGGTTCCCGGCGTTTCTTGGCTGGCCACCATTCGATGGCCGGCGTGTTGCTGTAATAATTGTCTTAAACGGCGACTCCGGCAAGCACCACTAATTGCACCGGCGCGCAGTCTTACTCGATCACCGTGTCGGCCTGCGCCAGCAGCGCGGGCGCGATCTCGAGGCCGAGCGCTTTCGCTGTCTTGAGATTGATTACCATTTCGAACAGCGTCGGTTGCTCGACCGGCATGTCGGCCGGGTTCGCGCCCTTGGCGATTCGCAGGGCGAGGGCGGCGGCCTTGTAGAACAGCGGCGGGAATTGCGGCCCGTAGCTCAACAACCCGCCGTTTGCGGGAATGATCGTGGACTCTGCGAAGGTTGGCAGCTTCTGCTGCAGTGCCTGTGCAGTTATGCGACCGCTCAGGTCGAGGGTGCCGGTGTCCTGGAGGATCTGAAGCGTATCGGGCGGGCGATCGGCCAGCCCCGCAAACACGGCATCGAGCTCGTCCGGCAGTTTCAGCGGCGCGGGCACCACCGTGAATCCGACGGCGCCCGCCCCGGCCTGAAGTCTCTGCAGCGCTGCGACATTGGCCGGCGTGCCGGGATTGTAGAGGGCGGCAATCGTGCGGGCCTTGGGCAGGACCGCGCGCTGCAGTTCGAGCAGCTTGATCGTGAGGTCGGCATTCAGCAGTGCGACGCCGGTGGTGTGGCGGCCGGGCCGGGCAAGGCTGTCGATCAGCCCGTTGCCCACGGGATCGAGCACCGCGGCGATGACCACCGGTACCGCGGGCTCGAGCGCCTGCGCCGCGCGCACCGCGGGCACGGTGTTCGCAATGATGACGCGCGCGCCCGCCTGCGCCAGTTCGCGCGCGAGTGTGGGGAAGCGCGTGTAGACGCCGGCGGCGTAGCGCACGTCGAGCAGGTAGTCGCGGCCCTCGACCGCGCCGGCGTCGGTCAGTCCCTTCCGGAGAAGGCCGACCACGCGCACGCTGCTGGGCGACGAGGCCTCGCCGCCGTGCAGGAAGCCGATGCGCGGCGGCGGCGTCTGCGCGCGTGCCGCGATCGGCGCGAGTGCGCCGGCGGCCAGTGTGAGGAACGCGCGGCGCTTCATCGATCGCCCAGGTGCTCGGCGAGATGCGCGGCGATCAGCGGAGTCACTTCGTCGGCCAATGCCGCGGCGAAGCGATGGTCCGCGCTGGCGAACACATGCAGGCGGGCATTCGGCAGCCGGGTTTCGAGGTGGCGTCCGATGGCGAGTGGGCTGATCGGATCGGCGTCGGCCCACAGCAGCAGGGTCGGGCACGCGATCTTCTCGACCGGCAGGTTGGGCACGGCACGGCCTTCGGTAATCCAGGGCTGGGCGTTGGGATAGGCCTTGCGATAGTCCGGCCGCCAGTCCGAGACGCCGAAGGGCGCGAGATCGATGCCGCCCGAGGTCGCCGCGAGCACGAGCCGGCGGACTTTCTTCGGATGCGCGAGCGCCACGCGCGCGGCGATGAAGCCGCCCATCGACTGCGCCACAAGATCGACCGGCTCCTCGCCTGCCTTTACGTCATCAAGCCGCGCTTCGACGAGCGCGATCAGGTCGTCATAGCTCCCGATCGCGGGATCGGCCGGCTCGTCGCCGAGACCGGGCCAGCCCAAATAGTGCTTGGTCCAGCCGCCCGGCAAGCGCTCGCCCACGGGTGTCCAGAAGCCGGGCGACGCGCCGGTGCCGGGGAGGAAGAAGACGGTGGTCATCGCCTGCGATCATACACTCACGCGAGCAGGGCGCGCGCGCCGTCCCAGATCTTCTGGGCGAGAATGTCGGCGGGCTCGGCGCGGGCGAGGGCGCTCGCCTGGCCCGCCCAGGCCTGGATGCCGTCGATGTTGCCGGCGCGAGCCGCGGCACCGCGCATCGCGGCGGTGAGGGCGCGCTGGATGGGATAGGGCGCGGGCTCGGGCGCCTCGGGAGCGGTCGCGGCCAGCGCATATTTGGTGGCGATGCTGCGGCCGGGCCGGCCGCTGAACACGCGGCTCACCATGGTGTCCTCCGGCGCCGTCGTGGCCAGCGCATCCGCCCAGGCCGGGCTGATGCCGGCCTCGGGGCAGCGCAGGAAACCCGTGCCGATCTGCGCCGCGCTCGCGCCAAGCGCCAGGGCGGCCGCCACGCCGCGCGCGTCGGCGATGCCGCCGGTGGCGATCACCGGCACGCGCACGGCGTCGACGATCGAAGGCAGGAGCGCGAACAGGCCGACGAGTCTGCGCTCCGCCTGTGCGGCGTCGAACGCGCCGCGGTGGCCGCCGGCTTCCATGCCCTGGGCCACGATCGCGTCCGCGCCCGCGGCTTCCGCCGCGCGGGCTTCCGCGACGGTCGTGGCCACGGCAAACCAGGCGATGCCGCGCTGCTTGAGCCTGGCCACGAAGTCTGCGGGGTAGAGGCCCATGATCGACGAGACGATGGGCGGTCCCGCCTTCAGGATCGCCTCGCATTGCGCGTCGAAGTCCGGCAGCGGCTCGTCGGCGGCGCCGGCGGGAACGGCGGGCCCCCACGTGCCGAGGAAGTCGCGCACCTTCGATTCGGCCACGGCATCGCGCTTGGGCGCCGGATCGGGAATCCAGATGTTGAGCTGGAACGCGCCGTTGCTCCTGGAGCGGACTTCCGACGCCCAGGCGACGATCTCCTCGGGCTTCATCAGCAGCACGCCGCACGAGCCGAGGCCGCCCGCGTTCGCGACCGCGCTCGAGAGTGCCGGCGCAGCCACGCCCGCCATCGGCGCCAGCAGGATCGGAATGCCGAGGCCGAAGCGGATGCAGAAGGCCTGGGTCCTGTCGAATGTCGCGCTCATGGCTGTCGCTCCTTTGAAGCGACACTCTTGCACGACTTGCAAACGCGCCATGGCAGAGAATTCTTGGCCCTTGCCATGAATTATCGCCCCTCGGCGTCTTGGCGTTAGCGCCCCACCATCTTCGGGTCGTAGTGCTCGCGCAGGCCGTTGCCCAGCATGTTCACGCCCCACACCAGCGCGATGATCGAGAGGCCCGCAAAGTTGGCGATCCAGGGCGCGATGAACAGGCGCGTGTTGCCCTCGGCCAGGATGTTGCCCCAGGTCGCGGCGGGCGGCGGGATGCCGAGGCCGAGGAAGGAGAGCGCCGTCTCCTGCAGGATCATCTGCGCGACCTGCAGCGTGGCGACCACGATCAGCACCGGCGCCACCTGCGGCAGGATATGGCGCCACATCACGTAGAAGTCCTTGCCGCCGTAGAGGGTCGCCGCCTCGACGAAGGGGCGCTGCTTCAGCGAGCGCGTGAGGCCGAAGACCACGCGCGCGTAGACCATCCAGCGCGAGATGCCGAGCACGATGATCAGGTTGGTCGCGTTGCCGCCCAGCGCCGCCACCATCAGGATCGCGAGCAGGATGTCGGGGAAGGCCATCTGCGCATCGGCGAAGCGCATGATCACCTGCTCGGTCCAGCCGCCCTTCAGCCCCGCGATCACGCCCGCCGTGCTGCCGATCAGCGCCGACAGCAGCATCGCGCTCACGCCCACCATGATCGACAGCCGCGAGCCGTAGATCAGGCGCGAAAGAAGATCGCGGCCGTAATTGTCGGTGCCGAGGAAGTGGCCGGGCGCCGCCTTGTCGGACCAGAAGCCGGGCTTCAGCCGCACCAGCAGGTCCTGCTGGTCGGGATCCCACGGCGTCAGCAGCGGGGCGAAGATCGCGCACAGCACCGCCACGGCCAGGATCGTGCCGCCGACGGTGATCTTGAAGCGCTTGCCGAAGAGCGCGCGCCGCTTCTTTTTCTTCGGGATCGCGATCGCGGTCATGAGCGGCGGATCCGGGGATCGATCAGCATCTGCAGCACGTCGACGGCCAGGTTCGAGAGCGCGATCGTGGTGGCGATGAAGAATACCGCGGCCTCGACCACCGGCACGTCGCGCTTGAAGATGCTGCCGATCAGCAGCCGGCCCACGCCCGGCCAGGCGTAGATCGTCTCGGTGAGGATCGAGCCGGCCATCAGCGTGCCGATCTGGATGCCGAGGAAGCTCAGCACTGGGTTGATCGCGTTGGGCAGGATGTGCGTGATCAGCACGCGGCCGCGCGACAGGCCCTTGGAGCGGCCGGTGACGACGAACTGCTCGCCCATCAGCTCGAGGATCGAGGTGCGCGTGATCAGCACGAAGTTGGGCAGCAGGATGGTGGCCAAGGTGATCGCGGGCAGGACGAGATGCCTGGGCTCGCCGTAGCCCGAGGTGGGCAACCAGCGCATCTGCAGGGCGAAGAATTCGATCAGCAGCATGCCGAGCCAGAACGACGGCATCGACTGTCCCGCGACGGCGATGGAAGAAATGATCGTGTCGACGAGGCGGTCGCGCCATACCGCGCAGACGATGCCACCCGTGACGCCCAGCAGGACGGCGAGGCCGAGCGCGGTGCCCGCAAGCTGGAAGGTGGCGCCCGCGCGGTCCCACACCACGGTGGCGGCCGAGCCGCTGAACTGCAGCGATTCGCCGAAGTCGCCGTGCAGCAGGTCGCGCAGGAAGATCAGGAACTGCGCCGGGATCGGCAGGTCGAGGTGCAGGCGCTGGGTCAGCGCCTCGACCTGCTCGGGCGTGCGGTTGATGTCGAGGAAGATGTCGACCGGGTTGCCGGTGAGACGCAGCACCACGAAGGTCGCGAGTGCGACCAGCAGCAGGGTCAGCGGCAGGAACGCCAGCCGCCGCAGGATGTAGCGCAGGATCACCGGTCGGCCGTTGTTACTTGAGCTCGACCTTCGTGAGACGCAGGATCTTGTCGGCGGCGGCGCCGAAGCCCTTGAGATCCTTGTTCACCGCATAGAGGCTGGGCAGGCCGAACAGGAAGAGCGATGGGCTCTCGCGGTACGCCAGCGCCCCCATCTCGTGATAGATGCGCACGCGCTCCTTCGCGTCGTTGGTCGAGCGCGCGGCAGTGAACATCTTCTCGTACTCTTCGTTGTACCAGAGCGTGCGATGGCCGGCCTTGGTGTACCAGACGGTGGCGAAGTCGGCGTCGCCGAGATTGTACCAGCCGATCATGTGCAGCGGTCCCATCTTGAGCACGTTGCTCATCGACTGGAAGGTGCCGCCCTCGACCGTATTGACGGTCGCCTTGACGCCGATCTTGTTCAGCATGCCCGCGATCGCGGTGCAGATATCGGTGTCCGACACGTACTTGCCGTTCTGCGTCAGGATCGGCACCGGCGTGTTGAAGTCGTAGCCGGCGTCGACAAGCATCTGCTTGGCCTTCGCCGGATCGTACGGCCGCGCCTTGAGGTCCGGGTTGTAGCCCAGTGCGTTTTTGGTCAGCACCTGGCCGTCGAGGATCTCGCCCTTGCCTTTCAGGATCTGCTTCAGGATCAACTGCTTGTCGATGGCATAGTCGAACGCCTCGCGGACCTTGGCGTTGTCGAACGGCTTGATCGTGGGATCGAAGGTGAGCACGAGGCCCACGGTGGTGGCGATCGAGTCGACTTTGGCGATGCCCGAGGCCTCGACCTGCTCGATGAGGTCGATCGGCACTTCCTCGATGATCTGCGCCTCGCCCGAGACGAGCGCGGCCACGCGGGTGGAGCCGTCGGGAATTGTGCGGATCAATACTTTGTCGACCTTGGGCGCGCCGCCCCAGTAGCCCTTGTTGGCGGTGAGCGTGTAGTGGTCGCCCGGCACCCACTCCTGGAAGACGTACGGGCCGGTGCCCATCGGCTTGTCGGTGAGGCCCTTGATGCCGACCTTCTCGGCGTAGTGCTTGGGCAGGATCAGGATCTCGGCCATGGCGCGCAGCAGGGTCGGGAACACCACCTTGGTCTTGATGTCGACGGTGTACTTGTCGACCGCGACAGCGCCCGAGACCTGGCTGATGCGCGCGGCGGCGCCATAGGCGTTCTGCGGATTCTGCACGTAGCCGATCGTGTAGACCACGTCGTCGGCGGTGAACTCGACACCGTCGGTGAACTTCACGCCCTGGCGCAGGTGGAAGCGCATGGTAAGCGGATCGATCTGTTCCCAGGTCGTGGCCAGGGTCGGCTGGAGGTCGCCCTTGTTGTCGCGCTGCACGAGCTGCTCGTTGGTCTGCACCAGCAGGCTCTGCGAGGCAAAGGAGCTGGTGCCCGGCTTCAGGCTGTCGGGGAACACCGCCGCGCCAATGGTCAGGACCTTGTCGGCGGCGAAGGCGGGCGTGGCCGCCATAAGAAGAGGTGCTGCGAGAGCGGCGAGTACGTGGCGGCGTTGCATGGCTTTGGTCCTCAATGACTGGTTTGGACGAGGTGACAGGCGGATTGATGCGTGCCGCCAAGATCGGTGAGTTCGGGTTCCTCGGTGCGGCAGATCGGCATCACGTAGGGACACCGCGTGTGATAGCGGCAGCCTGACGGCACGGCGCGCGCGCTCGCGATTTCGCCCACGACTTCAGTCTTCTTGCGCGCGGTGCCGGGACGATGGGCGGGCACGGCGCTCAGCAGCGCGCGCGTGTAGGGATGCTGCGGCGCCTTGTAGAGCGTGGCCTTGTCGGCAATCTCGACGATGCGGCCGAGATACATGACGGCGACGCGGTCGGCAACGTGCCGAACCACGCGCAGGTCGTGCGAGATGAAGAGGTAGGTCAGGCCGAATTCGCGCTGCAGCCGGGTCAGCAGGTTGATCACCTGCGCCTGCACCGACACGTCGAGCGCCGAGACCGGCTCGTCGCAGACCACGAAATCGGGGCGCAGTGCCAGCGCGCGGGCGATGCCGATGCGTTGGCGCTGGCCGCCGGAGAATTCATGCGGATAGCGGTCGGTGTGCTCGGGCGCGAGCCCGACCAGCGGCAACAGCTCCTGCACCCGCGCCTTGCAGTCGGCGGTCGAGGCGCCCGCGAGATGCATCGGCTCGGCGATCAGCGCGCCCACCGTCATGCGCGGATTGAACGAGGATCCCGCGTCCTGGAACACGAGCTGCATGCGCCGGCGCGCCGCGCGCAGTTCGCCCGCGTCCATTTCCGAGATTTCCATGTTGTCGAAGCGCACGGTGCCGGCGGTCGGCTCGATCAGCCGCGTCAGCAGCCGGCCGGTCGTCGACTTGCCGCAACCGCTTTCGCCCACCAGCGCCAGCGTCTCGCCGCGCTCGATCGAGAACGAGACGCCATCCACCGCGCGCACCGCGCCCACGGTCCTGTGGCCGAAGAAGCCGCCCGCGATCGGATAGTGCTTGGCGAGATTGTCGACCCTGATCAGCATGCCGCTCTCAGGCAGGCCGCTTCGTGACCCTCGCCCAGCGCCGCGAACGGCGGCAGCGCCGTGCGGCAGGCGTCGAAAGCGTAGCGGCAGCGCGGATGGAAGGCACAGCCCGATGGCAGCGCGAAGGGGCTGGCGACATTGCCCTCGATCGCCTGCAGCACCTCGGGGTCTTCGTCCTCGAGCGGCGGCATCGAATTCAGCAGGCCCTCTGTATAAGGATGGCCGGGCTTGTCGAAGAGTGCCTGGACCGGCGAGCGTTCGACGGCACGGCCGGCGTACATCACCATCACGTCGTCGGCGAACTCCGCGACGACGCCCAGATCATGGGTGATCAGCAGCACCGACATGTGCAGCCGCTCCTGCAGCTCGTGCAGCAGCTCGAGGATCTGCGCCTGCGTCGTGACGTCGAGCGCGGTGGTCGGCTCGTCGGCGATCAGCAGCTTGGGACCGCACGAGAGGGCAATGGCGATCATCACCCTCTGGCGCATGCCGCCCGACAACTCGTGCGGATAGGCGCGCAGGATGTCGGCGGGCGAGGGGATGCGCACCAGCGCCAGCAGCTCCTCGGCGCGTGCCCGGGCGGCCGGCTTGGCAAGGCCCATCTGCAGGCGGAGCGGCTCCATGATCTGATGGCCGACGGTGAGGATCGGATTGAGCGAGGCCATCGGGTCCTGGAATACCATGGCGATCTCGCGGCCGCGCACCCTTTGCATCTCGCGCTCGCCGAGCGTGCCGAGATCCTGGTTCCCGGACCGGCCCGCGAATGAGATCGTGCCCGACGTCATCGTGGCGGTGTCGGGCAGGAGCTGCATCAGCGCCATCGCCGTCACGCTCTTGCCGCTGCCGGATTCGCCCACGACGCCCAGGGTCTGGCCGGCGCCGATATCGAAGCTCACGTCGCGCACGGCATCGAACGGCCCGCGCCGCGTGTCGAAGGCAACAGTGAGATTTCGCACCGAGAGGAGAGCGGAGGCCATGCCAGCCAGAATGCAAGACGCGCGCCACCGATTACAATCCCCCAATGGCATTCTCGTCGTAAACCCACTAGGCTCCGTCCCAAGGCGAAACATCGCCATGCCTTGGGAGGGAACAGGAAGTTGGACGCGTCCTACGACCTGCTGCTGAACGCCATCTTGTCCGGCTTGCTGCTGGGCGGATTTTATGCGGCCGTCTCGATCGGCGTCGCGATCTCGTTCGGTATGCTCGACATCGTGAATATCGCGCACCCGGCCTTCATCCTGCTGGGCTCCTACGCGGCGTTCATCGGCAACACCTATTTCGGGCTTGATCCCATCCTGGCCGCGGTGATCGCGCTGCCGTTCTTCTACGCGCTCGGCATGGCGGTCTATCAGGTCTACTACGTGGCCTTTGAGCGACGCGACGAGCGCTCGCTGAGCAGCGCGCCGCGCAACGACCAATCGCTGCGCGGTCTTTCGTTCTTCTTCGGACTGCTGTTCATCACCGAGGTCGGGCTGGTGATGATCTTCGGCGTCGACTACCGGCTGGTCCAGGCTTCCTACATTGGCGAGAAGTACACGCTGGGGCCGATCCAGCTGCCGTACCGCCTGCTGGTGCCGTTCATCGTCTCGATGGTCACCGTGGTGGGCCTGCAGGTCTTCCTGTCGAAGACGTTCGTCGGACGCGCCATCCAGGCGGTGGCCCAGGACCAGCTCGCGCTTCGCCTGATGGCGGCCAATCCGGTGCGCATCAAGCGCATCGCGTTCGGCCTCTCGATTGCGACCGCGGCGCTCGGCGGGGCGATCCTGATCATCATCCAGTCGGTCGAGCCCTCGGTCGGGCGCGAATATATTGGCCGCGTGTTCGCGATCTGCGTACTGGGCGGGCTGGGCAGCTTCTCCGGCATGGTGATCGCCGCCATGACGCTCGGTGTCGTGGAGACGCTGACCTCGACCCTGTTCGGGCCGTCGTGGGCGCCGGCCGTGTCGTTTGGCGTGTTGCTGATTACGCTCGCAGTGAGGCCCAGTGGCATCCTCGGTCGCTAGCTCCGCGAAGTTCGTCCTGGCGCTGATCGTGGCGGCCTGCGCGATCTTTGGCGTCGGCCGCGCCATCGGCAACAGCTACGCGTATTTTCTTGGCTACGTCGTGGTCCAGTATATCGTGCTGGGCACGGCCTGGAACATCCTGGGCGGCTACACCGGCTACGTGAACTTCGGCGTCACGGCGTTCTTCGCCATCGGCGCCTATTCGACGGTGGCGCTCTACAAGCTCATCCCCGCCATGCCGCTGCCCTTCATGATCGTGATCGGCGGCGCGTTCGCGGCGCTGGTGGGCCTTGGCACCGGCTACCTGACCCTGCGTTTGCGCGGCGTGTTCTTCTCGATCGCGACGCTCGCGCTGGCCGTCGTGGTCCAGACGCTGATCACCAACTGGGACTTCGTGGGCGGCGCGCGCGGCGCCTATGTGCTGCGGCCGAAGCTGGCGCCGCTGATGGGCGGCGAATACGTGCAATACCTGTTCGTGCTGATGCTGGGCCTCTGCGTAATCGTGCTGGCGACGGCGCGCGCCATCGAGCGCTCGTCGCTGGGCTATGGGTTCGCGGCCATCCGTGACGACGAGGACGCGGCGGAGGCGGCCGGCGTGCCGACGCTCAAGCTCAAGCTGATTGCCACCACGCTGTCGGGCGGCTTCATGGGCATGGCCGGCGCGCCGCTGCCCTATTACGTGACCTATCTCGACCCGACCTCGGGCTTCAACCTCAACTACGCGGTGAACGCCATCGCCATGCCGCTGATTGGCGGCACGTCCTCCTGGGTGGGCCCGGTGCTGGGTGCGGTGCTGGTGGGCGGCCTGCAGGAAGTGCTGCGCGTCACGATCTCGTCGGCGGCAAACGTGCTGGTCGCGGGCGTGCTGATGGTGGTGTTCGTGATCGCCGCCCCGCGGGGCATCGTCGGCCTCTTCCAGGGGAAGAGGAAATGAGCGCGCTGCTGCAGATCGAGAGTGTCGGCAAGCGCTTCGGCGGCTTCGTGGCGCTGGAAAGCATCGACCTCGAGGTGAGGGAGGGCGAGCGGCTGGGGCTGATCGGCCCCAATGGCTCGGGCAAGTCGACGCTGGTCAACTGCATCTGCGGCACCCTGCAGAACGAGACGGGCAAGGTGACCTTCGCCGGCCAGCCGCTCGATGGCCTGGCGGCGCACGAACGCACGCGGCGTGGCGTGGCGCGCAGCTTCCAGCTGCCGCGCCCGTTCACCTCGCTCTCGCTGGTCGAGAACGTGCGCATCCCGATCCTCTACACGGTGAACGCGCGCAAGACCGGTCATATCGCCCATGCCGCCATCGACCGGCGCTGCCGCGACCTGCTGGGCGAGGTCGGCCTGCTGGCTAAGGCCGATCACCTGCCGCGCGACCTCACGCAGATCGAGATGCGCAAGCTCGAGCTCGCGCGCGCGATGGCGGCCGAGCCGCGCCTGCTGATTGCCGACGAGGTGATGGCGGGGCTTTCGCACACCGAGGTCGACGAGATCATCGCACTGCTCATCCGCGTCAATGGCCAGGGCGTCACCGTCATCATGATCGAGCACATCATGCGCGCGGTCATGGAAGTATCGCAGCGCCTGGCCGTGCTGGTCGCTGGCCGCAAGATCGCCGACGGCGATCCCAAGGAAGTCGTGCGCAACGCCGAAGTCGTGAGGGCGTACCTTGGCGAGTAGCCCGACCACGGCGAGCAGCCTTACCGTCGCGAACATCGACGCGGGTTACGGCGCCGTGCGCGTGATCGACGGCGTGTCGCTCAGCGTCGGCGCGGGCGAGACGGTGGCGCTGCTGGGCACCAACGGCAACGGCAAGTCGACCCTGATGAAGTGCATCATGGGCATCGTGCGGCCCACTGCGGGCAGCATCACCGCCACCATCGACGGCAGCGCGCACGAGCTGGTCGGCCTCTCGACCGAGGAGATCGTCGACCTCGGCATCGCCTTCGTGCCCGAGGGGCGGCGGCTCTTCCCCAAGCAGAGCGTGATGGAGAACCTGCAGCTCGGCGCCTTCCGGCCCAAGGCGCGCGCCGCCATCCAGCGCAACCTCGACTTCTGCTTCGAGACCTTCCCGCGCCTCAAGGAGCGCGCCAGGCAATTGGCGGGCAGCATGAGCGGCGGCGAGCAGCAGATGCTGGCGCTGGCCCGCGCGCTGATGTCGGCGCCGCGCATCCTGCTGATCGACGAGCCGTCGGTCGGCCTGGCGCCGCTGCTGGTCAGCCGCACCATCGACAAGATCAAGGAGCTGAAGGTGGGCTTCGACCTCACCGTGCTGATGGCCGAGCAGAACTTCACCCAGGCCATCCGCATCGCCGACAGAGGCTACGTCATCGTCCACGGCCGCATCGCCTTCGAGGGCGAGTCGGCCGAGGCGTTGAACAACAACGACCTGATCCGCGAGTTCTATCTCGGGTCGTAAGAGGAAAAGCGAGTATGGCGTCCGATCCGAGAAAGGTTGCCCTCGTGACAGGGGCGGCGCGCGGCATCGGCCTCGCGGCGGCGACCCGCTTCCTGCGGGAAGGCTGGAAGGTCGCGATGCTCGACATATTGGGCGACACGCTGCGGTCCGCCGTGGAGGCACTGGACGCCCCGGACATCGCCGTCGCGATCGAGGCCGACGTCTCCGATCCCCAGGCGGTGACGGCCGCCGTGCAGCAGGTGCACCGGAAGTTCGGCCGCATCGACGCGCTGGTGAACAATGCCGGCATCGCGGTGTTCAAGCCGATGCTCGACACCACGCTTGAAGAGTGGCGGCGTGTTCTGGCCGTCAACCTCGATGGGCCCTTCATCCTGACCCAGGCGGTGGCGCCGATCATGCGCGACCAGGGCGGCGGCTCGATCGTCAATATCGCCTCGATCTCGGGCCTGCGCGCCTCCACGATGCGCATCGCCTCCGGCACCAGCAAGGCAGGCGTGGCGCATCTCACCAAGCAGCAGGCGGTCGAGCTCGCGCAGTACCGCATCCGGGTCAATGCCGTGGCGCCCGGGCCAGTCGACACCGCGATGGCCAAGGAAGTGCATACGCCCGCGATCCGCGCCGACTATCACGACCACATCCCGCTTGCCCGCTACGGGCTCGAGACGGAACTCGCGAACGCGATCTTCTTCCTCTGCGGCGAGCAGGCGGCCTACATCACCGGTCAGACGCTGGCGGTCGATGGCGGCTTCGATGCCGCCGGCGTCGGCCTGCCCACGCTGCGCGGCGAGCGGCGCAACGAGTAGGGCGCGTCATCGCGTCCAAGGCGCGTCACCGCGCCGTCGCTTCGGGATCTAGACCTTGGGCGCTTCGCGCTGGCGGTTCCTGAGCGCCTGGATCAACGCCGCGAGGCTCAGGCGCAGGTCGTGCGCGCCGTCGGTGATGGCGTGGACCACTCCGTCCGGGTTGGCGGCACTCGACTGGATGCGCTTCGACAGGGTGACGGAGCGATCGCACACCTGCCGGAACAGGTCGCGGATGACGGGGTGCGCGTGCTCGGGATCGAGCGTGCGGTCCCATTCCAGGGCGCTCAGCAGTTCCTGCCGGATGCCATAGTCCTGCGGGTGTCCCCACGCCCGCAGGCAGACGCTGTCGAGCGCCTCGGCGCGCCGATGAATTTTACTGAGCAATGGACCCCCAATCTGGGTCCATTACATCACCGGGTACGATGGTTGTCGATTCCCCGGCCTGTTTCGACAGGTCCAAAAGACCCGGCGGGTCATTTAGATGGATCGTACGGGTAGATCACGTTGCCGGTCTTGTACTTGGTCGGCCACAGGATCACTTCGCGCTTGGGATCGCGGAACTGTTCGACGTCGTTGCCAACGACGCCCTGGAACTGCGTCGCCATCACCTGCGCGGTCGTCCACTCGCCTTCGGCGTTGAACTTCACCTCGCCCGCTACCGTCTTGAACGTGTTCTTGCGGCAGAATTCGGCGAGCTTGTCGTCGTTGGTGCCGCCCACGGCGGTCACCGCCTGTTCGACGACCTGCAGCATCGAGTAGCTGAAGGGCGGGATGTAGTAGCCCAGCAGGTCGACGCCGACGGCGGCCGATCGGGCCTGGTACTTCTTCAGCAACTCGCGGCCTTCGTCGGTCGCGAAGCCCGCCCACGGCAGCCAGAAGTCGTAGGTCACGATGCCGTTCAGCAGCGGGCCGAGCTGCGTCTTGAGCGCGGTCGCCTGCAGGCCCACCATGCCGCCGCCGAACAGCTTGGGCTTGAAGCCGACCTCGTGGCTCGCCCGGATGAGGCCCACCGAGTCGGGCGGATAGGAGGCGGCGAAGAAGATGTCGGGGTTGGTCGCCGCCACCGCGCGCACGATCGGCGTGTAGTCGGCCGTCGCCGGCGGATAGGTCTTGTCGTAGACGATCTTGAGGCCAAGCTTCTTGGCTTGCGCGCGGACGCCGTCGAGCGCGTTGCGCGGAAACTCCGCGTCGGCGCCGGTGATGGCCAGCGTCGTGGGCTTGGGGTTCTGCTCCATCGCCACCGCGAAGAAGCCTTCGGAGAACGACTCCTTGGGGTTCGGTCCGCCGGTCGGCGTCACCGAGAAGTAGCGCGGATAGTGGAATTCGGAATTCACCGCAAGGCCCAGCAGCGAGAAGAACGTCTTGTCGTGCTGCATGATCACCGGCATCGCCGGCGCCACCATGTTGGTGGCATAGCCGCTCACCACCACGTCGACTTTGTCGACGTCGAGCAGCTTCGTGTAGAGCGCGGGCACGCTCGAGGGATTGGACGCATCGTCGTAATAGACGAGCTTCACCGGCCGGCCCAGGATGCCGCCGCGCTTGTTCACGTCCTCCTCGAAGATCTGCATGCCGAGCAGCGCCGACTTGCCGTTGGGCGCGAGCCCGCCGGTCAGCGCCATGCCGAAGCCGATGGTGAAGGGCTTCTTCTCCTGGGCGATGGCGGGGGACGCGAGTCCGACCGCTGTGCCGGCAGCCGCAAGCTTGCCGAACGTACGACGCTTGATAGTCATTGTTGTTTCCTCCGATTTCCTTATTGGCACGATCCTAGCGCCGAAAACGGGCCGCGCGCATCAGGCAATCGGGGGCAAGTAGCCATGCTGCTGCGCAGCATGGCGGCAGGATCAGGCCGCGGCCTTTTCGTAGAAGGTGACGAAATCGCCCAGGGTCTCGGGCATGGCGACTTCGCCGGCAAGGCCGAACGGATCGACGCCGAGCTCGTCCTCGAGGTTGGCGACGATCAGCGCGATGCAGAGCGAATCGAGGCCGGAGCCCACGAGCGGCATGTCGTCGGTGAGGGGCGGGATGGTCTTGCGCTGCTGTTCGGCAACGATGGCCACCTGGTCGAGGACGGTTTGACGAACGGACATGGAAGCTCCTCCGGAGGGACTATGTCTCGCGGGACGCCACGAAATCAACCATCAGAGCCTGACCGATCTTGCGGCCCGGCGCGTGGCTCATGTCGTGGTCCATGTGCTGGATCACCCGCATTTCCGCGCCGGGATAGGAAGCGAGGCCTTCGCCCTGGCTGCCGAACTCCTGGGCGAAGGCGTCGATCTCCGACTGTCCTTCCGAGAACAGGAACAGCGTGCGCACACCGCGCGCCGACAGTTCCGCCATCATGCGATGGGCGGGCGTGAGCCTGTCGGCCATGCCGACCTTGCTTGCGACATCCTGGACCTTGGCCGCGGTGCGCACCTTGGCCTGGGCGATCTGCCCGCGCAGGATGTTCCTGAGGTCGACCCTGCCGCTGAAGAGCTTCCTCACGCCGTCGATGCTGAACAGGCGCTGGACATAGTGCGCCAGGGTCGAGCCGCGATAGGTAAGGTAGTTCATCACCACCTGGCCCGGCAGGGTGAAGAGCGGAATGTTGACCAGCAGCAGCGCGGTGATGCGCGGCTCGCTAAGCGCGGCCTGCAGCGAGTGATAGGCGCCGGCGCAGAGGCCCTGCGCGGCGAATCGCCGATAGCCGAGCCGCTCGAGTGCATCGATCGCGCCCCTGATGTCGGGCAGGCGGTCGCTCTCGAACATCGGCGTCAGCAGGTGCTCGCGGCCGGTCGGACCCAGGCTGTCGCCCAGCCCCGCGAAGTCCATGCGCAGGGTGGCGATGCCCACCTTCGCCAGCTGGCGGGAGAAGGTCACCGACTGGCGGCAGGAGCCGTAGTGCGGATCGCGTCCGGAATTGGTGGTGATCACGGCGAGGTCGGGCCGGCCCTGCGCGGGCTGGCACAGCACGCCGAAGATGCGGCCGCGCCGGCCGAAGCGCATCGGCGTCTCCACGAAACCGTCGCCGCGCAGCATCGGCGGCGTCGGCGCGGGTGTCACGGCCTTCACCGTCCCGTCGTATGGGGCTGCCTTCTGGAGCCACTCGATGACATCGCTCCAGTCGGCGAGCGTATCCTCCTCGATCACGAGCTGGCGCATCAGCGGTTCGAGATTCTTCCACGCGCCGCGTGTGACCTGGACGCCGGCGCCGCTCCAGACCCGGAGACAGTCGTCGACCAGCTTCGAGTCCGCCCGCGGATAGATCGCGACCTTGCGGGCCCCGGTGAACTGGACCTTGCGCAGGTCGATGGTGCGCATCTCGTCGAGGGTACGCGGGCTCAGGCGGAATTCGTAGAAAACCAGGTCCTCGCCGGCCGGCAGCGGCTGGCCGGTCTGCAACTGGGACTGCACCAGGAGCTGGCGCACGTAGGAGTTGCCGCGGATCACCGGGGCGATCTGGATGATGCCCACCACGTCCTGGCGCTCGGCCGCCGCGAGCGTGGCGAGCGTCGCGCCGATGCGGATGCCGCAGAACGCGATCTCGCTGGCGCCGGTCGTGGCGCGCAGCCAGTCGGCGGTGGTGTTGATGCTCTTCTGCCACGTCTTCCAGTGACCTTCGGGCGGCTCGACATCGCCTTCGACGGCAGAGTCGCCGGTGCCGGGATAGTCGAAGCGCAGCGCCCAGTAGCCGGCCTCCGCCAGCTTGTCGGCAAGCAGGCGCAACGAGACGTGGCTGACCAGCGCGTCCTGCATCAGGCTCGGGCAGATCAGCACCGCGACGCGGCCGACGCCGCCGCGCGGCGTGTGCAGCCAGCCGAAGGTGTTGTTGAACGTGACCGGAGTCATCGTATCACTCGTGGCGCTTCCGCACGGAAGACGCGGGCGGCGTCCGCCTCACCAGCGACGGCCACCCGGTTTGCACACACAACAATATAGTCGTTCCCCCAAGGACTCTTGGCGCCGGATGGTAGGTGCGGGCCGTCGCCACGGCAATGTCTGCAGCGGCACTGAATGGTAATAATTACGTCTGGCGGCTGATGTTGTCGTGCAGGATCGCGGCGATTTCCCCGCGATCAATGGAGAACGAGAGGCCGGCGCGTTCCTGTTGGCGGATCGTCGACGAACGCGAGTGGCGTCTCTCCCAACCGCGCCGGGGCTTTGCTCATCTCTTCCAGGGTGAGGGTCGAGAGCCTCATCGGCACGCCCGCTTCCCTGCCGATTTGCGTAGCGAGTGAAATGTCCTCGTTCGCGAGCTTCGGAGCGAAACGGGCGGGATCGTGGCGGCCCGGCAGGAAGGGCTCGCCCGGCTCATCGACCGTGCGCCGTCGGCCGTTCGTGCCCTAGCGTATCGCCTTCCCCAGGGTGAGCGGATCGATGCCGGTCTTCGCGCCCATGGTGATGGCTTCCGCGAGGGCGGTGTCGGCCCTATGCTCGGAAAGATTGTGGACCCGCTTGGCGACCGAGGCCGAGCCGATCGACCCGATGTGCAGGGAGGCCTAGGGCGTCGCGTCGAGCTTGGGGTTGGTGTCGAGCCAGGCGCGGGCTTCCTCGGGCGAGAAGAAGACGCGAATCGGCCGCTTGGCCTGGGCGATGTTGGCGAAGCGCAGCGCCACGTCGAACTGCTCCTGGTTGGCGACGACGATTGCGGCGGCGCCGGTCAGGTTCAGCGTGGCGTAGGCCTGGATGCGCGCGCCGAGCAGCAGCACGTCCTTGTCGTCGTACTTGCCGATCGCCTCGCGGCCGTCGAACAGCTTGCGATAAGCGAGCGCATCCTTGACCACGACGTCGTCGAGGAGCGCCTCGACGTCCTGCAGCGTCACGGTGCCGTGCCCACGGGCGCTGACGAGATGGTCGGCTGCGGAAATGGTCCAGATGATCGGCATGCGCTTGCCGTATACGGCCAACACGCCACCGCCTCAAGTCGCTCAATGTACAATATGTACGGGTAAACTGCAGTTGTGGCGCGGTTTGTTTCACACTTCAGAAGTCGATCGGTTGTGCCGCGAGCCAGCTCCGCGCGTCATGGATGCTCCGGAAAACCTGTGTGGGCGGGGCATCGGTGCCGGCGCGCAGTTCGGTGAAGAAGCGTGCGAACTCGCCGCGTGCGGAGTCCGCCACGATGGCGAGCGCCCCGCGCGGCTTGTCGGTGCGCGCCTGGCGTACCCGCTCGCCGAAGGCCGCCAGCTCTTCCCGGGACAGCGCAGGCTCGGCGGCGGTGACATCGAACAGCTTGCGGTAGTGCAGCGTGTTCGATTCGGCGATCTCGCGGAACAAGCCCACGAGGTCGAACAACGTCACCTTGTCGGTGGCGACGCCTATGATCAACCGGTCGAGGGGAAAAATCGTCAGTCGTATCGGCATGATGACCGCGCGATGCCCATGGCCCGCCGACTATAGCCGCAATCACGCGGCGGCGGCATCCCTGTGCGTGTCGATCCAGCGCCGGGCGTCGTGCAGCTCGCGAAAGATCATCAGCGGGCGGCTGACCTTGGCGGCGGCGGCGAAGACGGCCGCCTTCTCGTAGCTCGCGTCGGAGGCCGCCACGATCGCGACCGGTCCGACCTGGCCATGCTGCGCATAGAAGACAACGCGCTGCCCGAGAGCATTCAGGTTCTCGTCGCTCAGCGCATCCGGCGTATGGGTGATCTCGAAGATCTTGGCGTAGGCCATGGCGCCGTCGGCGGTGACGCCCGCGAAATATTTCTCGATGTCGGACACGCTCACGCAGCCCTTGGTCACGGCCATGACGAGACGTGCAGAATGGGAGATCGTCCAATGAACCGGCATTGCCGCCGCCTCAGGGCGTGGGTTGGGCTGCCTGGCCACCGGCGAACCGCTGCGCGCCGAGTTCGGTCAACCGGATGCGACCATCCTGTTCCTCGACGAGCGACAGACGCTTCAGGCGCACGATCGAGGCATCGCGCAGATGCTTGGGCTTGGCGATTCCGTTCGCGACGCGACGCAACGCTTTTTCTTCGTTCGGGCTGAGCGGGGCGAGCAATCCACGTTCCATGTCGTCCTCCTGCTCTCGTGTCGACCTTCGATAACCCATGAGGCCCCCGTCGCATGACGGGAGCAAGGCAGGAATTGAGATCATTTTGTGATGTGCGGTTCGCCATCGGACTTTCGCGCGCGGCTTTTGTGAATAATGAAGCGGTCTCATGGCGCGGGAAATTTCCGCTCAAATTTCTCGGGCGATGCAACAAGAGCGAATTAGCGCGGTTTAGCGCACATTGGCTTTGATCGATGCAATTATCTGCCTGGGCTTATCGAGGGATGCGGCCGTGGGAAGCTGCGTGGCGCGTTGTGGGGGCTGCGTTTGAATCCTGTTGTGGTGACGACGATGGCGGCGTTCGCCTTGATTGCAGGCTTCATTGGCTGGCGCCGTGCGACCAAGCCGATCTATCGCCGTACCTATGCCAATGTCGACGTGCCGGCCGGCATGACCCGGCGCGAATACGAGCGCGCCCTCCGCCGGAAGCGTAAGTCTTGGCGCCTGCTCATGACTGTCGTGTACGCCGCCGCCGGCGCGATCGG